>DAOTYX010000039.1:0-3544 GCA_034434635.1 Anaerolineae bacterium
GGCTTGTGCACGCCAATTCCGGGGCGCATGGGCTGGCCACAGAACGGGTGACGCTGCTGGAGGCGATCCCGGCGCCGCGCGGGGCCGCTGTCGGGCGCACGCTCAAGGAGTTGCGCTTCCGGGAGAAGTACGGGCTGAGTGTTGTGGCGCTCTGGCGCGGCGGACGGCCGTATCGCACGGATGTGGGCGATATGTCCCTGCAGTTCGGTGACGCCTTGCTGGTCTACGGGCCGCGCGAGCGCGTCGCTCTCCTGCACGGCGACCCCGATTTCCTGGTCCTGACAGAACCGGAGGTGCCGCCGCGCGCCAGGAAGGGGTGGCTGGCGGTGGGGATCATGGCTTTGACGCTCCTCGTGGCAGCATTTAACCTCATGCCCATTGCCGAAGCGACGATGTTGGGGGCGTTGGGGATGGTTCTCGTGGGTTGCCTGACGATGGACGAGGCCTACCGGTCCATCGAGTGGCGCTCCGTTTTCCTGATCGCTGGCATGCTCCCGACCAGCATCGCCCTGACACAGAGCGGGGCAACCGCGTGGTTGGGCGGGCTGGTGGTGTCGGCTCTGGCCCGGTGGGGGCCGGTGACGCTGGCTGGCGGCATGTTCCTCCTGGCAGCAGGGTTGACCCAGGTGCTGTCGGGTCAGGTGACGGCGGTGGTGGTGGCTCCGGTGGCCATCGCTGCTGCGCAGCAGGTGGGTGCCGACCCGCGCGCATTGGCGATGGCTACGGCCCTGGGTTGCTCGATGTCCTTCATGACGCCGACCAGCCATCCGGTGAACCTCTTCGTGATGGGTCCGGGCGGCTATCGTTTCCGTGACTTCCTGCGCGTGGGCCTGCCGCTGACTCTACTGGAATTGGGGGTTGTCCTGGTGGTGCTGCCGCTTTTCTGGCCGCTGCGGTGATGGGTGATCTCCCTCTGATGACACTGATGCTGTTGTGGTGGAGGTGGGGCGATGGTGGCTGAGAGACTGATTGCCCTTCAGTCCGCTGCACTCGACATCGCTGCGCTGCACGACCTGCCGGCGTTGCTCCGGGCTGTCGTGGAACGGGCGGCGCAGTTGGTGGGGGCGACGCGTTGCGACCTGTACCAGTGTGACCCGGAACGTCAGGAGATGGCCCTGGCGACCAGCACCCACGATTTGGGAGATGAAGCGGCCCAGGCGATCCGGTATGGCGAGGGGATAGTCGGCGCCGTGGCCCAGACTGGCGAGCCGCGCCTCACGGGGACAGGCCTGACCGTGCCGATGATGTGGCAGGAACGGGTGTGCGCGGTGCTTCAGGCCGTGCGGGATGCAGAAAGCCAGCCCTTCACGGCGGATGACCGGGAACTGCTGGCGCTGTTCGCCCGCCACGCTGCAGTTGCGATTGAAAATGCCCGTCTCTACCAGCAGGCCCAGGAGAGCGAGACAGAGGCGCGTGACGTCATTGAGAGGGCCACGGATGGCATCACCATTATTCAGGACGGCGTGGTCCGCTATGCCAACGCCCGGCTGGTGGAGATGTGGGGAGGCACGGTGGATGAGGTGCTTGGCACGCTGTTCACTTCCTACATCCATCCCGACGACCTGCCTGCGGTGGCTGATCGCTATCGCCGCCGTCTGGCAGGCGAGCCGGTGCCATCGGTTTTCGAAGCCCGGCTGATGCGCAAGGATGGCAGTGCTGCCTACGCCGAATTGAACGCGGGCCTCATCACCTACCAGGGGCGTCCTGCTGACCTTGTCATTGTGCGCGATATCACCGAGCGCCAGCGGGTGGCCGAGGAGATGCGTCGCATCAACCTCGATCTGCAGCGGCGGAACCAGGAGTTGATGACTCTGCTGGCGACCACTTCGGCATTGAACCAATCCCTGGAGACGGAACCCATTCTGAAGCAGATCGCCCAGGGCGCAGCCGAACTGGCCGACGCCGACAGTTGCGCGATCTACGAACTGGCCGCCGACGGGCGGACTCTGACCGTGAGCGTGGGCTACAACATGAGACCATGGTTTCTGAACATGATCCATGAAGCCCACGTGGAGGTGGGGAGGGGAGCCATTGGCAGGGCCGTTGCCCGTCGCGTGGCCGTGGAGTTCAGCGATGTGCTGGCCAGCCCGGAGTACGAGTATGTCCCCGTGATGGTGACAGGAGGATACCGCAGCGTGTTAGCCGTACCGATGATCCGCGGGGATGAGGTCCTGGGCGGCATCTGCCTGTGGTGGCCCGAACCTCACTCCTCGCCTCCCGATCAGGTGGCATTGCTCACGGCGCTGGCCCATCAGGCCGCCCTGGCTGTCGGCAACGCCCGCGCCTACCAGCAGATGCGCCGCCAGGCTGGCGAGCGGGCCGCGCTGCTCGAGATCAGCCGTGACATCTCGTCCAGCCTCGACCTGGAGACGGTGTTGAGACGCATCGCAGAGTACGCCCAGGCGCTCTTCGAGGCCGACGACAGCGAGGTCTACCTGCTGGACGCGGACGGGCAGACCCTGCGCGCCATCGCTGCCCTGGGCAAGTATGCTGCGGCAATGAAGTCCGCGTCTATGCGACGGGGCGAAGGCATTGTGGGGCACGTGGCGCAGAGTGGGATCGCGGAGGTGGTGGAGAACACCGCACGGGATGCCCGCGCAAAGCAGGTGCCGGGGACCCCGGCGATCGAAGAGGAGACACTGATGTGTGCGCCGCTGATCTCCAGGGGGGAAGTGTTTGGCGTGATGGCGGTTGGCCGGTCCTGTGCACGGGGCATCTTCACGCCCGCGGACCTGGACTTTCTGGTGGGCCTGGCGCAACATGCTGCCGTTGCCATTGAGAACGCGCGCCTCTATGTCGCCGAACAGCAGCATGCTGCCCTGCTGGCTGAGGCGTTGGAGAAACAGCGGGAATTGGACCGCCTCAAAGGGGAGTTCATCCAGAATGTCTCCCATGAATTGCGCATGCCACTGGCGATCATCCTGGGCTACTCGGAGCTGCTGGCGAGCGGCGAACTGGGTAAGTTGCCGGAGGAACCGCACAGGCTGGTGAGTTCCATCGCCCGACGGGCGCGGGGGCTGCGGAGCCTCACCGATGACCTGACCGCCATCCTGGAAGCGGAGCGTCGGCAAATGGGGCGGAAACCGATCGATCTGACCTCCCTGGCTAAGGCCGCGTTCGCAGATTTCCAGGCCATAGCAGCGGAGGCCGGTCTCTCCCTTGTGGCAGATCTGCCATCTGCGGCGTTACACGTGGCAGGGGATGCCCGGCACCTCCCGCGGGTGCTGGACAATCTCCTGAGCAACGCGTGCAAGTTCACGCCGGCCGGCGGGAGCGTTGTGCTCCGCCTGCGGCAGGAGGGGGCGGAGGCGGTGCTGGAGGTAGCCGATACCGGCATCGGCATCGCCCCCGAGCATCGCGAGCATCTCTTTGAACGTTTCTACCAGGTGGACGGGAGCATGTCCCGTCGTCACGGCGGCACCGGGCTGGGACTGGCGCTGGTCAGGGAGATCGTGGAGGCGCATGGTGGCTCCGTCTCCGTCGAGACAGAGCCGGGCAAGGGCAGCACCTTCGCAGTCCGGCTCCCGTTGACGGCTTCTCCCGA
>DAOTYX010000040.1:0-6209 GCA_034434635.1 Anaerolineae bacterium
ACGCGAAAGACGCGAAAGGCGCGAAAGACGCGAAAGACGCGAAAGACGCGAAAGGCGCGAAAGGCGCGAAAGGCGCGAAAGACGCGAAAGGCACGAAAGACGCGAAAGCCTATCCTCCCGAAGGTTTGCGCGCAGAGGCTCAACCCTGTAACCTGTAACCTGAAACCTGTAACCTGAAACCCCAGACACGCAGGCAATCCCGTCGCGCGCTATCCGTTCCGCGGATGCGGGATGACGCAGATGAACCGCAACACTCCTGCGCCGGTGTTGCGGTATCCGTGCCGTTCGTCGGGCGGGATGTAGAGGGCTACGCCGGGACGCATCGTCACCGGGCCGTGCGGCCCCTCGGCAACCCCCTCCCCTTCCAGCACGAAGATCTCATGCTCGTAGGGGTGCTGATGCGGCGGGAAGACCGCGCCGGGCTGGAACTCGATGACGCGCATGGCGAAATTGGGCGCGCCCTCGGGTTGGCCGATCACCCAGCGAATAGCAATCCCCCCACCCACGGGTTCTGCGTTCACTTCAAGGTAACTTCGACCCAGCATGCCACCTCCCATTCACGATTCGCAATCTACCCAGGCGGTTCTACCGCCCGCCGCTCCTTCGCGCCCAACAGGAGATGCGGCAGGGCACGCATGGCCATACGTCCGTACGTCGTGCGCCCGGCAAAGAGACGCAGGAACTCGTCGAGGAAACGCGGGTTGCGCACACCCAACTCAAAACTGCCGCGCGGATGCTCATAGAACAGCCGCGCCCAGAATAGCCCGGCCCGCAGGTTGGCGCCGATGCGCCGCTGCACCCACGCGGTGTAGCGGGCCGGCCTGTCAGCCAGCACCGCCTCCGCCGCCAGCCGACCACTGTCCACCGCGTGACGGATGCCCTCCCCCAGCAGCGGGTCCATCAACCCCGCTGCGTCGCCGACCAGCAACACCCGTCCACAGTGCAGCCGCTCTCGCCGCAGGTGGATGGGAAGCGGGTGGCCGTGGCAGGGTGCACCGTCGAGGCGGATGCCCAACCGCCCCATCTCCTCCTCCAGCCGCTCGCGCAACGCCGGCGCCCGCCCCAGGAAGGCGCCCACCCCCACGGAGAGATGCTCTGCCTTGGGGAAGACCCACATATAGCCGTAGGGTGGCACGCCGAAGAGGAACAGCGCCGTCTCGGCGTACTCCGCCAGCAGCCGCTCGTCGGCGGGGACCTCGGCCTCGAGCGCCACGCCCATCTGTCGCCTCTGACGCAGCCCCACCAGCCGCGCCACGCGGGAGTTCGCCCCGTCCGCACCGATGAGGTAGCGGGCACGGAAACTCTCCCCGGCGCGCGTCTCCACCTCCACGCCGGAATCATCCTGCCGCAGCGCCGTCACAGGCGAGCCGTCGCGCACCTCGGCGCGGGCGTGCTGCAGGATGAGCGCGTCGAAGCGGTCGCGCATGACCATCGCCACCGGTCGGTCCGGCAACGCAGCACGCACCTCGCGCCCGTCGCGGAAGCGGAAGCGCACCTGGCCGATCTCCCGTTCCACCACGGTCGAAAAGTCGAACGGGAAGCGGGAGAAGAGCGGCTTGGGAATCCCCCCGCCACAGGGCTTGTAGCGCGGCAGATGCTCTTTTTCCAGCACCAGCACCCGCCGGCCCGCCTGGCCCAGCCAGAAGGCAGCGGAAGCACCCCCCGGCCCTGCCCCAACGACGATGGCGTCGTACTCCCTTCCGCTCATTCCAACGGGCGCTTCCAGAAAGCGACCATCTGCTCCGGACGGAAGGCGATCTGCACCAGTTCCCACCCCTCCTCGCCAGAACGGTTCAGCACCCGCTCCATGGCCTGCAGCAGGGGGTTTGGCGCAGAATCGAAGGTACAGACGCCGTGCTCGTCACAGAAGAGCATCGGCGAGGCCGGCTCCGGCAGCCCGGACAGGTCGGACAGGATCTCCTGCACGGAGTGGACGGTAATACGATAACGCCAGCGGTTCATGCGCTCCCCTCATACCACAAGTGCCCCAAATGGGCAGGCGGTCACACAGGCCAGACAGCCGTAACAACGACTGCCATCCACAAACGGCGGCTCCTCCGAGTCAACCCTGACCAGCGCCTTCGAGCGACAGACGCGGCGCGCGGGGCACTGCCGGCAACTCCGACAGCGCTCCTCGTCCAGGCGCGGCACCGTGGCCGGCAACGGGTGATCAAGAGAAGCCATCACTTCGCCCAATCGGGCCGCAACCGCTCGCGGCCATGCAGGTAGCGATCAGCGGCCATCGCCGCTACTGCCCCTTCCGCCGCTGCCACCACCACCTGCTTGAGATGACGACACAGCAGGTCGCCAACGGCAAAGACGCCGGGAATGGCGGTCTGAAAGTTCTCGTCCACGGACAGACAACCGCTGTCGCCGACCGGCAACTGGTCGCCCAGGAAGTCCACCACCGGCGCGTTCCCCTGGAGATAGAGGAAGAGACCACTCACGACCAGGGTCCGCTCCTCCCCGGCAACGGCGAAGCGCACCCCTTCGACGCGCTCCTCACCCAGGACGGCCAGCAGGCGCGCCGCCGGGTAGAGCGTCACAGCGGGGTGAGCGGTGAGTTCGGCAACCAGATGCGGGGCAGCGCGCAGTTCGGCACCGGGGCTGAGGAGATGCACCCGGGCAGCGAAGCGGGTCAGGGTCAGCGCCTCCTCCACCGCCTCGTCGGTGTTACCAGCGACGGCCACCTCACGATCACGGAAGAAGGCGCCGTCGCAGGTGGCGCAGTAACTGACACCACGGCCGATCAGCCGCTCCTCACCGGGCAAGGGATGCGCGCGGGCCATGGCGCCGGTGGCCAGGATCACCGCCCGCGCGGCAAAGGTGGCCGAAGCGGCAAAGACCTGCTTCGGCTCAGCGCGCAGGTCCACCCCGATCACGCGGTCCTCGACGAACTGCGCGCCGAAGGAGGCTGCCTGCTCGCGCATGCGCCGCAGGAGGTCCACCCCGCTGACCGGGCCAGGCAGGCCAGGGAAGTTAGCGATCTGCCCCGCCATCCCCAGCGCCCCGGCCGTAAGACCCTTGTCCACCACGCGGGTGCGCAAGCCCGCGCGTGCGGCGTAGAGCGCTGCCGTGGCTCCTGCCGGCCCCGCGCCGATGATCAGCAGGTCATCAGGAGGCTCCGTCGGCAGAGAGAAGCCCAGCATCCACCCCCTCCTCAGCCTCCAGGAAACGTTCCGCTTCCAACGCGGCGACCGCGCCGCTGCCGGCAGCGATCACCACCTGTCGGTAGAGCGGGTCCTGCACATCCCCGGCGACGAAGACCCCCGGCACGTTGGTCCGCTGGCGGCGGTCGGCGATGATGTACCCCTTGTCATCCAGTTCCAGTTGCCCGGCGAACATCTGCGTCTGCGGCTCCAGGCCGACGTAGAGGAACACCCCATCGGCAGGCACAACCGAGGTCTCGCCGGTCTCCAGGTTGCGCACGCGCACGCCGGTGACCGTTTTCTCGCCCAGGATCTCCTCCACCACGCTGTTCCAGACGAAGCGCATCTTGGGGTGGGCCAGAGCACGGTCGCGGTAGAGTTTCGTCGCGCGCAGCGCAGCGCGGCGATGGATGAGGATCACCTCGCGGGCGAACTTCGTCAGCACGAGCCCTTCGTAGACCGCGCTGTCGCCGCCGCCGACGACCACCACGCGCCGGTCGCGGTAGAAGTAGCCGTCGCAGATGGCGCAGGTGGAGACGCCGCGGCCGAAGAACTCCGCCTCACCCGGCACCCCCAGACGACGCGGCACAGCGCCGGTGGCGACAATCACCGTCCGGCCGCGATAGGTCGCCATATCCCCTCGCACGACGAAGGGGCGCACGGTGAAGTCCACGCCGACAGCGCTCTCGAGGATGAAGGCAGCGCCGAAGCGCTCGGCCTGCTGCTGCATGCGGCGCGCCAGTTCCACCCCCTCGACCCCCTCCGGGAAGCCGGGGAAGTTATCCACCTCATCGGTGTTGGCCGGCTGGCCGCCAGGCAGCGGGCCAGCCAGCACTCCCGTCTTGAGACCGGCGCGGGCGGCGTAGATGGCGGCGGTCATCCCCGCCGGCCCCGCGCCGAGGATCAGCAGGTCGTAGACCTCTTCCTTGTCTGCCTTATGCTCAGGCTCCAGGCCCGTCAACAGCGGTGGCAGCATACCCGCCTCCAGCCAGGGCTTCTTGCAACTTCGCCAGGACCATCCCCTCCGGCGCTGCGCCCTCGATGTGCACGGTCTCGTTGATCACCGTGCGCGGCACGCCCATCACCTGGTACTGATTGGCCAGGTCCGGAAACTCCATCGCCTCGACCATATCCGAGCGCACCATCGGGCTGGCGATGGCCATGTGATGGGCCAGGAGCACCGCCTGCGGGCAGTAGGGGCAACTGGGCGTGACGAAGACCTGGAAGTGCACCGGTTGGTCAACCTGTTCGAGCGCTGCCAGTGTGGCCGGGCTCAGTTCCGGCTGGCCCGACGAGACGGCACGCAGAGTGTACAGCAGGGACGAGAACTCGTAGCCCGAGGGGATGCCATAGAAACGCACCCCGTAGTCCTGCGCCCCAATGATAGCGATGGCGGGCGTCTTGTCAACTCCCAGCGCCGCGGCCTGCTCGTGATCCGCCTGGAGGTCATACACCTCTACGGAGACCCGGTCAGACAAGGCAGCGATCTCCTCCACCAGGGTGCGCGTATCCGCGCAGTAGAGGCAGTCCTCCTGCGTGAACAGCACCAACCTCACCGGAGCCGGCAGGTCGGCCAGAAAACGGCTGACTTCCTGAGCGATCTTTTCATCCAGAATTGGCATCTTGTTTCTCCTTGATATGGACTCTTGGGAATACCCTACAACATTCTTGACAGCGCGCGAACCAGCGTTTCCGCCGCCTGATCTGGCGAGGCCTCAGGGTCGCGCATACATTCGACGGCATAGGAGCGCATGAGGTAAAGGCTGGCCTGATGGGCAGCGGCGCGCACGGCGGCCAGTTGTTGGAGGACCTCCTGGCAGTCGCGGCCCTCTTCGATCATACGGGCCACGCCGCGCGTCTGGCCCTCGATGCGCCGCAGCCGGCGCAGCAGGTCTGCTTTTACCTGTGGGTCGCGAATCCCCATCTTTCTGCTCCTTACGAGAGCCCACGGCTCCCGCCTAGCGCACGCCTCAGAGCGAGCCGCTGGAGGGGGCGCAGGAGGAGGTGGCGGAGCGGGCAGTGCCGCCCAGGCCGAAGAGCGAAATCTCTTTCTTGACCTCCTGGCTGCCGCATCGCGGACAGATCACCACGGTCTGCTCCGCCGTCGCGCGCACCAGTTTCTCGAACCTCTCGCCGCATTGGCGGCAACGGTACTCATAGATAGGCATACAGCACCTCCTGGCAACAGGGAGTTTTGTGGCCCTGTCGTGTATACTATACCGGGGTATAGTATACACCAGAAGCGGAGGCTTGTCAAGGGGCGCTGTCTACCGGGGTGTGTCCCAAAACTGTCGGGGGCCAGCGGGCTGCCGTTTTGTAGGACAACTGCTCGCAGTTGTCCTACAAGGCGGCCAGGCCGACAGAATTGGGACACACCTGTCTGAGGGCAGGCGGTTACCTGAAGGGCTAGAAGTTCCGCAAGACCAGCGGCACCTGGACGTAGATTCGTCGCTCATCCGCGCCGATGTCAGGGGCCGGGCCGATGGGCCGCCGGTCGCCGTCCACATCGTCCGTCACGCCCGCGTTCGTCGCCGCGTCCATCGCTGCCGAGCCGGGGCCCAGATGGTAGCCGTCGGGAGCCAGCCGCGGGTCGGCCACAACGGCGTGGGTGCCGGTGAAAGAGTTGGAAGGGTTCTGCCAGAAAAGGTTGTAGTCCCCTGCGGCCTGACTGCCCAAGATGGTGGAGACCCCTCGGTGGTTGTGAGCGATGATGTTATTGGTCAGCGTGAGGGTGGCAGTGTACCACCCTTCCACGGCTCTGTCCCCATTGAACGCGATGGTATTGTGGACCATCTCCACACGATACTGATAGATTCTGACTGCCGCCCCATTATTATTGGCGACTACATTGTTCACGAGCCTCGCCCGTCCTGCCATCCCGGAGATCATCCACGCACTGTTGGCCTGATTGTTGACGAGCAGATTTGCCGTCGCCGTGCAGGTTGTATGATCTACTTCAACCCCCCCACCGTAACTGGCCCGGTTGTCGGCGATGCGGTTGCCGTGCAGCCAGGCGACACCTTCTGAAAGGTACAGGCCGCCACCGCCATAGGTAACGCG
>DAOTYX010000041.1:0-4137 GCA_034434635.1 Anaerolineae bacterium
AACACAGGGGCGGCATCCTGACACCGCCTGCCCACACCGTAGGGGCGGCATCCCTATGCCGCCCCATCCCCATGCCACCCCGCGGGGCGGGTACAGTACAGGGGCGCAGCATAGCTGCGCCCCTACAGGTCACACCGTAGGGCCAGAACTGCCTCGTCGCGCGGTACACTTTTCTCATTGACAGCCGGACAGGCCTTCTTAAAATGACAGGTATGAAACGGATCGCCCTGCATCTGTTACTGGCGTTGTTCCTGACCGGCCTGACAATGGCCCCTGCCGGACCCACCTATGCTGACGCCCGTCCCACCGGCATCCTGAGCCTCTCGCCCCATCTGGGGTACGGCATGATGCTGGCCTGGCCCGGCCATCTCCCCCAGATGACCGCCGCTGGCTTCGACTGGTACAAGTACTTCCTGTACTGGGACGACATCCAACCCACCGAATCCGGCGGCTACAACTGGAGCAGCCTGGACTGGCGGCTGAGCGAGGCTGCTGGCGCCGACGTCCACCTCATCCTGCGCGTGGAGCGGCCACCCGCGTGGGCGCGGGCCTGGAACCATCCCTGGGCCCCGGTGCGCCACGACAAGATGGCCGCCTGGCAGGAGTTCTTCCGCCGCACGGCGTTGCACATCCACGACTGGCAGGCCGCCCGCGGGGAGACCTTCCGCGTGGCGCTGGAGGTGTGGAACGAGCCCAACCTGTCGTTCCAGTGGGGGGATCGCGCCGTGGACCCCGCCTGGTACACGGAGATGGTGCGCGCCGCCTATGACGGCGCGCACGCAGGTGACCCGCACATCATCGTGGTGGCCGGGGGACTGGCCCCCACCGGCGGCACGCCCGATGGCATGGCGATGAACGACGTCTCCTACCTGGAGGCGATGTACACCGCCGGCCTGTCTGGCCACTTCGACGCCATCAGCATCCACAACTACGGCTTCGGCGGCCCGCCGGAGGACGACGCGTGGGGTTCGGGTATCCTCAACTTCCGCCGCGCCGAGGACATCCACGCCGTGATGGTCGCCCACGGCGATGGGGACAGGCCGGTGTGGGCCAGCGAGTTCGGCTGGCTGCTCGACTCCGACGTCGAGGGGGTGGAGTGCGACCCCCAGTGGCAGGAGTGGGGCTTCGCCTGGCAGCAGGTCTCCGCCGCGCGCCAGGCCGACTACCTGGTGCGCGCCTTCCAGTACGCCGACGCCAACTGGCCGTGGATGGGGGTGATGGTCGTCTCCAACCTGGACTTCAGCACCACCGGCTGGTACGCCACCTGCGACCCGCTGAACTGGTTCAGCGTGCTGCGGCCCAACGGCAGCGCCCGTTCCGCCTACACCGCGCTGCAGGGGATGGAGAAGCGCTACCGCTCGTGGGCGGTGTGGGGAATGGCCGTCGCGCCGTCCACGCTGCTGTTCCTGGCCGACGTGGACCAGCCGGGGGTGCAGGCGCACTCTGTGATGGTGAGCAGCACCGGCACAGAGGCGTGGGGGACCTGGAGCGTGCTCACCGCCAGCGCCGGCCTGGCGTTCACGGTGACGCCGACGGGCGGCGCGCCGGGGCAGCCTTTCACGGTGCGGGTGGACACGACGGGGTATCCCTTAGGCGCGTACACCGGCGTGATCACCGTCACCGCCAGCGAGCCGCAGGTGCCCGAAAGCCCCTATAGCCTGCCGGTGACCCTGCGGGTGGTGGACGAGGTGTACCGGCGTTACCTGCCGGTGGTACGACGGTAGGGGCGCAACCCGCAGGGGCGGCATCCTGACACCGCCTGCCGACGCCGTAGGGGCGATATCCCCATGCCGCCCCGTCTGCCGACGCCGTAGGGGCGATATCCCCATGCCGCCCCGTCTACCGACGCCGTAGGGGCGGCATCCCCATGCCGCCCCGTCTACCGACGCCGTAGGGGCGATATCCCCATGCCGCCCCGTCTACCGACGCCGTAGGGGCGGCATCCCCATGCCGCCCCGTCCTAATGCCGCCCCGCAGGGTAGGTACTGTAGGGGCGCAGCAGCGCTGCGCCCCTACTGCCGCGCCCCTGCGCCCCTACCCGGCAATATGGCGCAGGGCGTCGAGCAGACGGTCTACCTCGTCGGCGGTGTTGTAGTGGACCAGCCCGACGCGCACCATACCCCCCTTCTCCTCTAACCCCAGCCGCTCGGTGACCGCCAAAGCGTAGTAGTTGCCGTCCCACACGAAGATACCCCGCTTCCCCAGTTCCTCCGCCACCCATCGCGGATGGAGTTCCCCCAGGCGGAAGGAGACCGTCGGCACGCGCCAGTCGAACTGCGCCGGGTCGGTAATGCCGTAGATGCGCAGCCCCGGTATCTCCTGCAGTCCCGCGATCAACCGCGCGCACAATTCCCGTTCGTACTGCCGGATGGAGGCCATGCTGGCCAGGATGCGCTGGCGGCGGCTGGCTTCCGCCAGCGCCTCCGGCTCGACCTGCGCCAGGTACTCCACCGCCGCCAGGACGCCAGCGATGCCCTCGTGGTTGAGCGTGCCCGTCTCGAAGCGGTCCGGCAGGGTGTCCGGCGCGGGGCGCACCTTGTAGGCCGGCAGGCGCTCGAGCAGGTCGCGCCTGCCGTAGAGGATGCCCACATGGGGGCCGAAGAACTTGTAGGCCGAGCAGGCCAGGAAATCGCACCCCAGCGCCGCCACGTCTATCGGTCCGTGGGGGGCGTACTGGACAGCGTCAATGAAGGCCAGCGCCCCCACCTGATGAGCCAGGGTGACGACGGTCGCGACGTCGTTGATCGTGCCCAGGGCGTTCGAGGCGTAGCCGCAGGCCACGATGCGGGTCCGCTCCGAGAGTTGCGCCCGGAGGCTGTCCATATTGAGCGTGCCGTCCTCCGGGTCGAAGTCAGCCCAGCGCACCGTGGCCCCCACGTCCCGCGCCAGCAGCAGCCACGGCGCGATATTGGCGTCGTGGTCCAGGCGGGTGACGATGATCTCGTCTCCCGGCTGGAGCCACCGTCCCAGCGAGCGGCTGATATGGAGGGTGAGGGTAGTCATATTGGCGCCGAAGACGATCTCCTGGGGCGAGGCGGCGCCCAGCATATCGGCCATCGCCCGGTGGGCCTCGTAGAGCATGCGGTCGCTGCGGCGGCTGGTGGCGAAAGCGCCGTCGTGGTTGGCGTTATCGCGCAGCAGGTAACCGGCCATCGCGTCAATGACCGCCTGGGGCACCTGCGTGCCGCCGGGGTTGTCAAAGAAGACCACCGGTTGGCCATCCTGCGTTTGTCGTAATGAAGGGAAACGTTGGCGGACTTCAGACACTGTGAACATAAGGCTCCTTTCCGTGTTTCCGGCGTTGGGGCGCCGGGGGCAGGGGATTGCGGACCACAGACCACGGACCGCGGACCACAGACCACGGACCACAGACCACAGACCACAGACCACGGACCACGGTTAAGTGGTGGCGTCACAACCTCTTCACCGATTGGAGGGATTTTCACATCTTTCGCGCCTTTTCGCACCATCGCGGCCGGTGACAATGTCCTTGCGGGTGTAGGGGCGCAGCGGGTGTGGGGGCGCAGTAGGGGCGACCCTTGCGGTCGCCCCTGCGTCCACACCGGAATGCCCTTGCGGGTGTAAGGGCGCAGCGCTGCTGCGCCCCTGTCTGCAAAGCCTGCCTGCGCGGGCTGGTTCGGTCGCTGTAAGGCGACCCTTCGCTTTCACTCAGGGCATGCCTGGCGCAGGGTAGGGGCGGATTCAATCGCCGGCAGGGGGCGCAGCGCCGCTGCGCCCCTACGTCCCGATGCCCTTGCTGGAACCTGAAACAACCTGCGACCTGAAACTTTCCTCGCCCGTCGTAATGCCCTTGCGGGCTGTGGGGACTTTCGGACGGGCCTGTTTGGGGTGCGGACGCTGCGGCGGTTTGTGGGTCGTAATGCCCTTGCGGGCTGTGGGGACTTTCGGACGTCGTCACGACGCTGCAGGCCATCAAGGCCCATAACGGTCGTAATGCCCTTGCGGGCTGTGGGGACTTTCGGACGAGGTCCCGTACCCTCGAGGAGAGGGCACGGCGAGAAGGTCGTAATGCCCTTGCGGGCTGTGGGGACTTTCGGACAGAAACCCTACCAGACCGGCGGGGCGTCGCGGTCTCGGCAGTCGTAATGCCCTTGCGGGCTGTGGGGACTTTCGGAC
>DAOTYX010000042.1:0-10571 GCA_034434635.1 Anaerolineae bacterium
CCTCCCACCACACCGTCGGCGTCGCCGTCGGCAACACCGGCGTCGCGCTGGGCACCGGGCTGGCCGTCGGCGTCGGATTCCACGGCTCGGCGGAGCGATCCCCTGCGGCCAGCACCGCCACCACCGCTGCCCCCACAACCACCACCAGACCCACGCCCATCAGCACCCACGCCGCCGGCGTCAGCCGCCGGTACCACGGGCGCTGCTTCGGCGATACCTTGAACGTCGGCTTGTACTCTGTCATCTTCCACCTCCTCAAATGGGCCACTATTATAACACAGCCCAATTCCTAATGACCAGTCTCACTCCCTGATCTGCTCTGCCCCGTGCGCGGCCTCTGCCACACCCTGCACGGGACGGGTGATGCGCCGAATGCCCAGGAACGTGCGCAGGAAAGGCGTGCGCACGCTCACCCGCCCCTCCACCACCGCCAGCCGCCCGCGCGTGTAGACGGCATCCACCACAAACGCCCCGCCGGTCAGGTCGTCCGCCACCTGCTGCGCCACCAGCAGCGCCTCCGGGCGCAGCCGCACCTCCTCCCAACCGGCAAAGTAGTCCACGTCCACCAGTTTCCCCGCCTCCTGCGCCGCCAGGTCCGCCGCGTTCTGCGCGATCACCACCCCCGCCGCTGCATTCCCCAGGTCGTAGGCCGTCCCCAGCACCAGCAACAGCAGCGGCATGATGATCAGCAGCATCACCACAAACGACTGACCGCGCTCGGAGAGGGGTGACTTGGGGGTTTCAGGTTGCTCTGACCTCTCGCTCATTCTTCCCACCTCGACTTGTACGGCTCGATGTTCAGACTCACCCGCGCGCGGATGGGGACGTAAGAGCCGGGATAGAACCAGTCCACCAGCGGCAGGTGGTCCACCCGCACGTTGTAGCCGGTCTCGCAGACGAACACCCGCCCGCGGCCCCACACCGTCTCCGCATAGGCGCGCACCCCCAACCCGTTCGGGTTGACCGACGGGGTGGCCAGCGCCGTCTCCACCGCCGTCTCCTGGGCCTGCAACAGCCCGCGACCCGCGGCCAGCGTCTCCACGCCGGCGCGAGCGCAGTTCCGCGCCGCCGCCACGACCATCACCTTCGCCGGCTGTACCTGGCTGACGAACAGCACCAGACCAAAGATCAGCGCCAACAGCAGCACGACCAGCAACAGGGGCACCAGGTCGGACATCGCTCCTCCTTAGCCACGGACCACGGACGACGGACCACGGACGACTGTGGTCTGTGGTCTGTCGTCTGTGGTCTATCGTCTGCCGTCTGTCGTCCGTGGTCTCTACTCGTACTCCGCCGGCGGGCCGGGGTAGAAGTCCTCCCAGCGCTGGAAGGAGCCGGCCCCCAACTCCGCCAGGCCGCCGAACAGCGTGCGCATCGCCCCGCGCACCACCACCCGCAGCGAGCGCCGCGGCCGGTCGGGGACCACCTCTGTCACCCGCCCCGCCTGGTCAGGGTTGACCCCCCACCAGGCGGCCAGGTCGGAGCCGGCCTGGGCATAGCCCCACTCCGGCCCCAGCGCCGACCGCCCGCCGACCAGCGCCGCCTGCTGCGCCGCCAGCACCGCGCCGGCGCGACGAATGCCCACCACGCCGGTGATGACGATGGCCACCACCAGCAGCCAGAAGAAGAACTGCCCCACGATCCAGTCGGTCTTGCCCATTGCACCCCCTGGGGAGTTCGGGGTTTCAGGTGGTTTCAGGTTTCAGGTGGTTTCAGGTCACAGGTCAACAGAACCTGAAACCCTGAAACCTGAAACTCCCCTCCTACTGTCCCCAATCAAGCGGGACGTTCTCGATCTGCGAGCCTGTCCTGTTGGCCAGGTCAATGATGCGCGGCCCGAGGATGGCAGCCACGGCGATGACCAGCGCCACCCCCACCGCCACCAGGATGACCTCGATGGCCAGGCGGGACAGCCCTTCCTGCCGCTCTACCCACGTCTCCTCTGCGGGCCACAAAGCATCCCGCACCCGGCTCCTCAGCCAGCAGTACCCGTACAGCAGTTTCTCGTTCATCCCTTACCTCCTTGGAAAATGGTTTCAGGCTTCAAGGTTGCAGGTTTCAGGCTGCAACCTGAAACTCTCCTTACAGTCCCCCCAGGCTGCTGATCACCGTCCACAGCGCCGGGCCACCGACCAGGGCGAAGATGACGATCAGCGTCGTCGCACTGACCACGTAGGTCATCTGCTGGGTGTTGTCCTGCCCCTGCTGGCGCAACTGCCGCCGCTGCTCGTGCAGGGCAGAGTCGGTGTGCGCCTCCAGCACCATCCCTACCTCGCCCCCCTCCGCCAGCACCGCCAGCAGGTCGCCGCACAGGTTCACCAGCGGCTCACACATCCCGTTGCGTTCGATCACCGCCCGCAACCCCCGCTCCAGGTCCGCCGTGATGTCGTAGACGTGCAGCGCCCGGTACATCTCCCTCACGAACGGCCCCCCAGGGCGCGAGGTCAGGTAGCGCAGCGCCGCCACGAACGTCCGCCCTGAACGGACGTAGACGCGCAGTTCCGGCACCTTGTACCCCATCTCCAGGATGATCTGCCGCCGGCGTTTCTCCGCTGCGTCCGCCAGTTCATTGTCCGGGTCCACGAAGCCGATCACCCCGGCCAGCAACCCCACCAGCGCCACCACCGCCGGCCAGTGGAGCGCCAGGGTGATCAACCCCACGAAGACCAACCCTCCCAGGGCGAAGAAGGCCGCGGTGAGCAGCTTCGCCGCCCACAGCGTCTCCAGGTTCCAGAAGCGCGCCCCCGGCGTGGGCGCGACAGCCTCGCCGGGTGCCCAGTACCAGTCCGCCTGCTTCAACAGCCGGAGGTAGCGGGCGTTGAGGCCGCCCCGCCAGGTCGTGTCCTCCACTCCCCTGCCCTGGAACCAGGCCGCCAGGCCCGCCACGGCAGCAGAGAAGAAACCCACCCTGCCACCCTGGGGCTGTTGCACCGTCGGCGCCTGCGGCCGCACCACCCTGGGCTGCGTCAACCCGGCCCAGATCATCAGGAAACTCAAGCCGCCAATGAAGCCGAGGATTATTTCCACGGTTCACCTCCCTTGAGCGTCCGCTCTGCCGCGTTCCAGCATCACCCGCTCCACCACCAGCCCCCGCCCGGCGGTGCGGTGGGAGTGGACGTAGGCCACCACGGTCAGCGCCGCCGCCACCACCGCCACCACCTGGCCCAGCAGCGAGGTGAAGAACTCCGTCCCATACCCCACGCCGCCGGTGAGCAGCGTCGCCAGACGCAGCAGCAGCATGATCGCCCACGGCCCGGCAATCCCCCACATCACGTCCGACCGCTGCCCCCGCTGTTCGTCTATCGTCTCCTCATAGATGCGCGCCGACTCGCGCGTCGCCTGCGCCTGACGGGCCAGCATCTCCGTCACCTCCCCCGACGCCTCCTCAGCCACGATCAGCGCCGTGGCCAGGGCGTCAAACACCGGCGACTGCCGCCGGTCGGCCACCGCCTGCAACGCCGCCGGCAGGGAGGAGCCGCCGCGCACCGCCAGCCGCACCTCCTCAAAGTCCGCCGCCACCTCCGCCTGGCCGTAGGTCGCCACCGCCTCCAACGCCCGGTTCATCGAGGGCCGCACCCGCCAGGAGTTGACAATGGTGTCCGCCGCCGAGGCCAGCGCCTTGTGATACCGGTTCAGCCGCTCGTTGCGCTCATCCTCCAGCCGCGACCAGACGAAGGCGAAACCTGCCGCCAGGCCCGCCGGAAAGGTCAGCCAGGCCCCCGTCGCCAGGGCCATCACCAGCCCGAAGACCGCCCCGTACTCCAGCGAGCGCAGGATGTAGGTCGTCGCGCTCACCCCCAGCCGCGCGCGGTCCAGGCGCACCTGGATGCCCGGTAGGATCGTCTCCGCCTGCGGACGCACCACCCGCCGCGGGCGCAGGGCGAACGGCAGCACCACGACAAACGTCACCACCCCGGCCAGCAGCCCCATCAGGATCGCCAGAAGCCACTCGCTCATTCCACCCTCCCCTGCGGGCCGAAGTCATACCCGGCCCGGTCGCGCAGCCGCCGGCGCAGCGGCTCCGAGGGGAAGTTCTGCGTCCAGCGCAGGCTGCCGTCCCGCCACTCCCACAGCGGCTCGACGACAATCTCATCCCCCTCCAGCCGGTCGCGCACCTCGCCGATCCCCGTCACCCGCCGCGTCTCCGACCCGTCCGCCAGGCGGATGCGGCTCAGATGGATCACCAGGTGCAGCGCCGTGGCCACGTTCAGCCGGATCGCCCGCAGCGGCAACCCCGCCTTCCCCTCCTGCACCAGCGTCTCGATGCGCGTCAGCGTCGCCCAGACATCATCGGCGTGGACGGTGAACATCACCCCCTCGTGACCGGTGTTGGCCGCGGTCAGGATCGCCGCCATCTCCGGCCCACGCGCCTCACCCAGCCAGATGCGGTCCGGCTTCATCCGCAGCGCGTGGCGCACCAGGTCGGCCATCGTCACCGGATCCACCCCCTCGCTCGCCTCCCGCGTCACCAGCTGCACCCAGTTCGGCACCGGTATCTGCAACTCCGGCGTGTCCTCGATGCTCACCACCCGCTCGTCCGCTTCCAGCACGCTGCCGCAGGCGTTCAGGAAGGTCGTCTTGCCGCTGGCCGTCCCCCCGCTGACCACCACGTTCAGCCGCGCCCGCACCGCCGCGGCGATGAAGCGCCCCACCGCCTCCGGCATCGTCCCCAGCGCCACCATCTCGTCCAGGCTCCTGGCCACCGGACGAAACCGGCGCACCGTCACCACCAGGTTGTCACGGTTGGCCACCAGCGGCGGCATGATGCCGTGGAAACGGGAACCGTCCTCCAGCCGCCCGTCCGCCCAGGGGGTCTTGGCCGACAGGCCGCGATGCCCGCCGGCGCGGTCCAGCTTGCGGTTGAAGAACCGCCGCAGGTCGGCGGCGTCGGCAAAGCGGACCGACACGCGCTCCTTGGGCTTCCCGGCGCGCACGACCCAGATTTCCTCCGGCCCGTTGACGAAGATCTCCTCCACCTGCGGGTCGGCCATCAGGTCCGCCAGCGGCCCCCAGCCGAGGATGTCATCCACCACCCGCCGCGCCACCGCCTCCGGCTCCTCGTCCAGCCGCGGCAGGTTGCGGCTGGCGGCCGTGGTGATGTACTGACGGGCCACCTCCAGCGCCAGCGAGCGCACCAGGTTCTCCTGTTCCTCGCCAGGGTGCTCCAACTGCGCCGCGCTGAGCATCGCGCCGGCGCGGATGCGCTCGCGCACCGTCTCCAGGATGTAGGTGTACGGGTCCGGGGCCTGCGCCGCCGCTGCCGCCACCATCGTCTCGGCAAACGTCGCCTTCAGTTCGCCCTCTACCGGGCGGTCACTCCAGTCCCAGAAACTCATGGCTCACTCCTGATGTGGGATTCCTGGCTTTGGGGGTTTCAGGTTTCAGGTTCCCCTCAACCCTGAAACTATCTGAAACCTGAAACTGCCCGCAACCCAATCACCCCGATCCTCACGACGATTCAACGCTCAACAGCAAGGGCGTCTCCTGGCCCGCCCGCCACAGGAACTCCACCCGCACCGGCCCACCCCACTGCTCAGCCACGGATTGCACCAGGTCGGCCAGTACCAGCGTCTCATCCCCCGTCAGATCGCGGGCCACGGACGACGGACGACGGATAACAGACGACAGACCACAGACAACCGACGACGGACGACTGTGGTCCGTCGTCTGTGGTCTGTCGTCTACGGTCTGTGGTCTGTCGTCTACGGTCTGTGGTCTGTTCACCAGGTAAATCAAGGACTCCCCTTCCCACGCCCCGCCGGTGACCTCGATCCGCAGGGGGGCAGGTCCCTCGTCGCCGTCCGGCACAGACCGCGCATCCTCGCCATAGACCCACCCCGACCGGTCCTGGGGGGCGATTGGCTCCAACGGGTAAAAGGCCACGGCCAGGCGCGGCAACGGCTGGTCGCTCTGGGCGCAGCGCCGCAGCACCTCCCGACTGAAGACTGCCGACCACATCTGCCGGATGCCATCCCACAACTCCCGGCGCGTCGGCGGCACGAACAGCCGCGGGATGAGATCTTCCACCTGCCCTGTGCAGGAAGGGCAGAGCATCCAGCCCGGCGTGGGGACCTGCGCCAGGGTGTTGACGATCCCCTCCAGGCGGTCGCCAAGGGCCACCCCGCGCAGCCGCCGCGCCGCGTCCACCCGCTGCGGCTCAAGCGCGGTCAGTACCCGCTCCACCGCCCGCACGTCATTCCACAACCCGCGCAGGCTCCACTCGATCTCCGCCACTACCGCCGACAGGCCCGCCTGGTTCACCGCCAGGTCGAAGGTTGATGTGGCCAGCGCCCAGGCAGGCGGCGTGGGAAAGCCCTCGCCGATCAGCCAGTGCAATCCCCTCCCCCGTTCCCCCAGGTCCGCCGCGGCCTGCGCCGGTCGAAACCGGTACAGCCAGCGCCGCAGCAGGGGCGGCGATTCGGTCAATGCCAGCAGCATCTCAACTCTCCCTCACCAGCGCCCGCCGCAGGCCCGCAAACAGACCCGTGGGGGAGCGTCGCCGCTTCTCCGCCAGGTAGGGCAGGTAGGTGGCCGCCAACTCCCGCACCGCCTCCCCCAACGGCCCCTCATCCGTCAGCACGAACGGCGTGTGGCTGTTGATCGCCGTCTCCGCCACCACCGCGTCGTGGGGGATCGTCACCAGCCGCGTCAACCCCACCTCCTGGATGATCTCCTTCTCCGACAGGCCGAAGTCGGGGCTGTAACGGGTGATGACCAGTTTGAACTTGCTCAGGTCGCCGAAACGGTGCTTGAGCGGCGGCATCGCGTTGGCCGCGTCCACCACCGCCGTCCACACCGGCGGCACCGTCACCAGCACCTCGTTCGCCGCCTCCAGCGCCGCGCGGTGCAACGGCCGCGTGAAGTCCTGCCCGATGTCCACCACCACGAAGGAGTACATCTGCCGCACCACCTCGATGATCCGCCGCCCCATCTCGTAGATCATCTGCCGGTTGTCGAACTCCCGCGCGTCCGCCTGGTGCGGCGCGTACAGCCCTGGCAGCAGGTCCAGCTGACTGTCCTCACCCCAGCGCACCGTGTAGTTGCGGATGAGCACCGGCGTGATGCTCCCCGACCCCTGCTGTCCCCAGCGGCTGGCCGTCCACGTCACCAGGTCGAACAACCCCCGCTCCAGCAAGGGCCAGCCGTGCCGTCGGGCGTGGTCCGGGTTGATGGTGAAGCCCAGCATCGTGTGGACGTCCCCCTTGGCCATATCGAAGTCCAGCAGGCACGTCGGCTGGTTGCCCAGGCTGGCGTGGGAGAGCGCCACGGCCAGGTTGACGGCCAGGGTCGTGCGGGTCGAGCCGCCCCCCTTCGGCACCCAGACGGTGATCACTTTCTCCTGCCAGGCTTGCAGACGGCTCGAAGGGACGGTGCGTGCCTTGATCTCCCCCGCCTGCCGCTCGCGCAGGGCTTCGTCCACCGCCTGGCGCAGCAGCTGCACCACCTTGTTGCCCTGTATCTCGTCCAGCGGCAGGGTGACGAACCCCTTGGCCCCCACCGAGACCATCGCCCGGCCGTCGTCGGAGGTCGCCTCGACCAGCCCCACGGTGGGGATGGGCCGGGCCACGTGCAGCAGCAGGTCCATGATCATCTGGTGACGGTAGCCCGTTACCTGAGGGCACAGGAGCAGCGCGTCCCCATCCAGGTTGATCACGTCGTCGAAGGCGCGTTGGGCGTCCTGGACGGCGGACAGGATGCGAATCCCCGTCCCCTGCAAGTACCGCTCCAGCGCCTGCACGTCGGCGTAGTTGTAGTAGCCGACGACGATGTTCAGTTCCTTTGCCTCGCTCATTCCAGACTCCTCTACTGCTCCCACGGCGCGGGCCGGTCACGGAAGAAGTAGTCCACGAAGTCATCCCAGGTGAAGCCAGGCGAGGTGCCGCCCGCCGGCTGAGCGCGGGCCGGCAGGTTGAGCGTGCCGTTGTTCAGCGCAAACGACAACACCTCCGCCTGCTCCCGGTCCACCTCCACGTACAGCCGCAGGATGTCCCCCTCCACCGTCCGGGCAGTGGACTGCTGATCCTCGCTCAGGCCGTAGCCCGTCGTCGTCGGGCGAATCTGCTCCCGCTCCACCCGCAGCACCAGCACGTCAGGGAGGATGACCTTCGACAACGGCAGGTGCAGCGTGGTGGTGATCACATCTCCGGGGCGAAGCGGCTCCGGGGTCGGCACACCGACCACCTCACCAGGCGGGCCGGGCACAGTGTAGGCATGAACCATCTCCTGGGCCGCCACCCGCCCCAGGCTGAAGATGATGTCCACCCGGTCGCCGGCGACAATGAAGTTGCCCACCTGGTCAGCACTCACCGGCAGCGGGTAGACCAGGTGCGTCGGGTCGGAGAGGGTCAGCGTCAGACGGGACTGATACTCCGCGTCCACCTGCGCCTTCAACACCGGACTGCCGGCGTGGATCGTCTCCAGGGTGACGCGCCCCACATAGGGAGCGAACTCCTCGGCGGTGATGTAGGCCGAGAGGGTGTCCGGGCGCAGCCCGCGCACCTGCTCCAGGCGGAACTGCGACGGCTCCAGCGGCGTCCCCGGCGGGATGTCCTGGATGGCCACCGGCAGCGCCACCGGCGTGCCGCGCCCCAGGCGCACCACAAGAACGACCAGCACCATCACCACGAAGGCCCCGACCAGACCCATGATCAGCAGCGGGATACGGAAACGACTCATCTTTCACCTCCTTGAATTGACCGTGGACGACAGACCACGGACCACGGACCACTGTTGTCCGTCGTCCGTCGTCTGTCGTCCGTCGTCTGTTGTCCGTGGTCTATGTCACAACCTGCTCTCAACTGCGCGTTGCGTGCGCTGGCCTCGCGCACCTCTCCCAGCGCGGCAGGGTCGCCCCTGGCGTAGCCGGCCAGCGCGTCGGCCAGGTCGGAGAGGACCGCGGCCCACTCCGCCCCACCCTCCAGTCCGGCAGCCTGGACGGACAGCGCCCGCACCTGCTGCGCGGCCACCGCCGCCTGCGCCGGACGCTCCTCCGCTTCCACCAGCGCCAGCATCCCCGTCAACCCCGCCGCCTGCTCGGAGAGCGGCAGGAATGCAGCGCAGTCCGCAGCAGGGGTTTCAGGCTCCAGGGCTTCAGGGTTCCAGACTTCAGGTTGAGGGGAACCTGTAACCTGCAACCCTGAAGCCCGCACCCCCGCGAGCGCCAGCAGCAGGGTCAGCAGCGCCGGGCCGAAGCGCAGGGAAAGCCGTTGCAAATTCATCGCGCTTTTCTTGGCCAAGACTTGCAAACCGTTTTGTCTATGCCCCCCGCACCACCAGGAACCACTCCGCCTGACGCGGCAGGGGATTCCCAACTTCCTCACCCAGCCGACCGGCGGACAGGTTCTCCCATACCGCCTGCACTTCCATCCGCAGCGCCGGCGACAGCGCAGCGTCCAGCGGCACAACCCGCTCCTTGCGCCGAATCTGCCCCAACGAGCGCAACACCTCCGGCGCGGTGGTGAACAGATACGACCGGCCACCCGGGCCGGCAACGGTGAAGCGTGGCGCAGGCGTCGCGCTCATGTCCAACACCCCCACGCTGTCCACCCGCGCCCCCTCCCCAGGCAGGGCATCCGCCAACACCTGGTCGAGCACCTGACGCCAACCCTCCGGCTGGGCCAGAAGCGCCTGCACCTCCGCTCGCCGGCGATCCACCAACTGCGCCTGCAACTGCTCCAGTTCCAGCGCCTTCTGCCGGCGATAGGTGCGCTCCAGGCGGGTGATCGCCGCCGTGACTGCCCCGTTGGAAACGGTCACCGCGGCTCCCGCCGCCAACCCCACCACCAGCAGCACGAAAAACGCCAGCCATTCGAGACCTGTCATTGGACTCCTCCTCTACCGTTTGTCTTGCTAATAGAGAGGGTAGACCTTGCCCATCTCTGGAACTGCTGGATACTCAGGATGCCCCTCGCGTATCCGCTCCCAGTCAAAACTGTCACCCAATGCTCCACCGTCGCAGTCTTCATAGGGGCACAACAGCGCCCCGTCAGGGCCGCGCCGGTGGTGGCCAGCAGGATATGCTCGCTCGCAATGCAGGCACCACCTGTAAGATATGCGCCTTTTGGCTTTGCTGGGCAAACGTCGTTTCTTGCTCATTTGCTGCTCTCCATCAGGATTTGCGCCTTCATTGTTCTCTCCAGCCGTCGCAACGCTTTGGCCCGCCGGTCCAGCACGGCGGTGAGGGCCACGATGAACAACAGGCCCGCCGCCGTCAGCGCCAGCCACACCATCACCCGCCGCTCCGCCAGCCCGAAGGCGAAGGCCACCCCGTCGGCCACCCCCACCGGCAACGCTTTCCGCCCACCGCCAGGAAGGAGCACCAGCGAGCCGTCCTCCCCAACCCGCACCGCCAGCCACTCCCGCGTCGTGGCCTGCCAGGCCGGGCCGGGCCGATCCACCAGCGCGAAGGTGTACTCCCCTGCCCCTGGCAGCGTCACCGTGATCAACCCCGAGGCATCGGTGACGTACTCCCCCACGCCCTCGACCACCACCCGCAGCGCTCCCAGCCCGGGCTCCTGGGGGACACGCACCGCATCGGCGTCATCGTCCTCGAAGACCAGCAGCCGCAGCAC
>DAOTYX010000043.1:0-1823 GCA_034434635.1 Anaerolineae bacterium
GCGGCAGGAAGGCGACGCGCACCAGGACGCTCTTCTCCTTGTGCCCCATCTCGTCGTTGTAAATCGCCTCGCCCACCCGTTCCAGCCGGTCGGCAGCGGTGTTGCCCTCGCCCAGGATGGCCTGTGCCTCGTTAGTACTACAACGATGGTTTCAGGGTTCATTGAGTCTCCGTAGTGTCCGTTTCCGATGAGAGAGGTAAGCCAAATGGTTGCTTCGCTGAATCTGACGCACCGCTTGCAACGCTGCCTCTACATCAAAAGCAGGCCTGGGCAAGACGGCTTGCAGCAACAGCCGGGCTTGGGAGACGGTCAATGCCGGTGCGTCTTCTTTCAAATCCTGTTGGATGCTCACCAGAAACAGATGAGCAATCATTACCAGCGTCATATGGTGATACCACCCTCGCCAGCTACGCATGGCGTACTGGTTCATCTTCAATTCGTCTTTGCAGTCTTCGATGGCCTGCTCCACCGGCCAGCGAGCCGCACTCAACCAGGCCAATTGCGCCTGACCGATGGTCAACGGCGCATTGCTGAGGAAATATTTCGTCTCCCTGCCCCGAACGTCCCGTCGTACGACCAGCCAGACCTCCGGGCCGGGCAAGCCGTCCCGCACGGCCACGACCCGCAGGCAGGCTACCTCTGCCACCAGAGGCCCCTTGCTCCCTTCCCGCAGGGTGTACCGCTGCCAGGCTTCAGGCGGCAACTGGACGACCACATCGGCCACCGTCTGGGGGGTGGGGGCATCCACCGTCAGATGCAGGCGGGAGGGCTGACGACCGCGCCCGGTCCATTCCGGAACCTCCGTTTGGGGACGCCCTACCCACACCCGGGTGTTGGTCGGAACTTCCATAAAGTACCAATAGCCCAGTCCGGCGATCCGGTCCAGCAGCGAGGTATCCCGACCAAACTCCTCGTCCCCCAACACCCAGCGGAAAGGGACGGCCCCTCGCCGATGCACTCCTTCCACCATCTCCCAGGCCAGTTCCTGATGCGTACGGAAGGGCAGGTCTTCAGGAATCCCACACCGCTTCCGGCGAGAGGTGTATTCCGGGCCGAACCATTCTTGGGGCAGATAGAGGCGGCGGTCCAGCAAGGTATAGCCTTGGGAACTGGCGTAGGCCAGGAACACCCCCACCTGGCAGTTGTCCACCTTGCCGGTCTCATTGCCATACTGGCGAGCAACTCCGGCCGACTCGCTCCCCTTCCGGGGGATGCCGGTGCCGTCCATGATCACCAGCCCCTCCGGTTCCCCCAGCGTTTCCTGGACCGCCCGCTGATGCTCTTCCAGCACAGCCTGGTCATCCCAAGGGGAGGCGCCGATGAAGTTTTGCATCGCCCGCACATTTTCTCCCCCAGGCGGCGGGCCAGGGGCTGGGTATACCGTTTCTCACCATCCATCAGACGCCCCTGGATATACTTGAGCCCCCACTCCCGCTGCTCCCGGCGCTGAAAGAGAGCAGCAAAACGGTTCCAGAAAGTGCGCAAGCGCTCCAGCAGGCCGCTGATCTGATGAGGTTTCAAGCTCAGTGGAGGAATCTCCCGTCGGCTTGCGGGAGGTTGCAAAGAGATCCCACTGGTGGCGTACATGGTCATTACCCTCCAAAAGACAGATTAGATTCCTGTTCCCTTGGAGGATAACACCGTCAATCGGCTGCAGTATCGCGCGAACCATCGTTGTAGTACTATGCAGTGACTGGAAGTCACTCTCCCTGGGCCTATGGCCAATGGTCGGCCTTCGCCGACCTCCTCGTATAATATGTGCCTGGTGGGGGCGCCAGCCCGCTGCCCACTTGACAAGATCGGGAATCTCTGGCATCCTGGGG
>DAOTYX010000044.1:0-44107 GCA_034434635.1 Anaerolineae bacterium
GGTGAACCTGGCGGTAGAGTTCTTCTACCCGCTGCTCGACCCGCGCCTGCGTGAGGACGGGGCGCGCGAGGAGCGGGAGGAGCGGCAGGGCTGGCGGGCTGTGGTCGCCGCCGTCCTTGACGTGGCGCGGGGCCTTCGCCTCCGCCTGGTCGGGAGGCGACGGCAAGGCCTGCCTCCTCTCCCCCCACGCGCGGAATGGAACAGCACGCAGGCGGAGGAGCCAGCGGAGGCAAAACGGGCCGGACGACGGTGGCTGGCACGCAGCCTGCTGAACAACCCGGCGCTGTTGGTCGGAACGCTGTTGGTGGTGGGTCTGTTGGTGCTGGTGCTGTTCGGCGCCCGCATGACCTCCGCCAGCCCTTATCAGATCCACGGCGTGATGATGATCGAGGGGGAGATCGGCGCGCCCCCCTACCCGCCATCCTCGGTCTTCCCGTGGGGCACCGATCACATCGGGCGGGATGTCCAGGCTCTGGTGCTGGCTGGGGCGAAGAACACCCTCTCCCTCGCCTTCTTCGGCATGCTGGCGCGCGTCCTCCTCGGCACGCTGCTTGGCCTGCTGGCCGGATGGTGGCGCGGCGGCTGGTTCGACCGGCTGGTGACAGGGGCGGTTGGGGTGTGGGCGGCGTTCCCGCTGACCCTCTTCGCCATGCTGCTCATCCAGGCGTTGGGCATCCAGCAGGGGACGTGGGTGTTCGTGGTGGCGATCTGCGTGGTGGGCTGGGGGGAGGTGGCGCAGGTCGTGCGCGGGCAGGTGCTCAGCGTCCGCCCGCAACTGTTCATCGAAGCCGCCCGTTCAATGGGCGCCAGCAGCGGACGGCTCCTCGTCCGCCACGTGCTCCCGCAACTGCTGCCCACCCTGCTGGTCGTCTCGGTGCTCGAGATGGGTGGCGTCTTGATGCTCCTGGCAGAACTGGGCTTCCTCAGCATCTTCATCGGCGGTGGGTTCCGTGTCCAGATCGGCGAAGCGGGACGCATGGTGCCGGTCATTGCCTATTTCTCGGACGTGCCGGAGTGGGGGGCACTGCTCTCCAACATCCGCGACTGGTGGCGCAGTTATCCCTGGATGGCCTGGTATCCCGGCATCGCCTTCTTCCTGTCCATCGTCGCTTTCAACCTGTGGGGGGAAGGGTTACGCCGCTTCCTGGAGGAGAGCCGGGTCAAGGTGACGCGGCTGTTCAATCGCTACTTCCTGTTGGCAGCGCTGGCGGTGATGCTCATCATGACCTGGGTGCTCCGTAGCGGCTCGCCGCTGGGGCTCTACCGGGAGACGGCGTTACAGTTCGACCCGCAGCGAGCGATGGCGCACATCGCCGCGCTGAGCGCGCCGGAGATGGCGGGGCGGGAGACCGGCACTCCGGGCGCGGAGGCAGCGGCCCGCTACATCGCGGCGCAGATGGAGGAGATCGGCCTGCTCCCTGGGGGTGAAAACGGGACCTATATCCAGACCCGTCCCAGTCCGCGCCTTCATCTGAACGTCGTCCCGCGGCTGGAACTACTCGATGCGCAGGGAAACCTAACCCAGTCGTTTGTCTATCACCAGGATTTCGTCGAGGTGATTGAACCATATGCCTCGTTCGGCATTGCGGAGGGCAGGGTTGTCGGGTTGGTGACTGGCCCCGAGCCAGGAGCCACTGAAGGGGACCCCTACGGGTTGGGCAGGCACGTTCTATATGACAAGGTGATCCTCGTGCGCGAGGAGGACTTCTCGCGGATCGGCCTCGGCTCCGCTGCGGGGGTTTTGGTGGTCAGCGAGGAGCCGCAGGCCTTGCAACGCCGGTACCTTTACCCCCAGTTGAACTGGCCTGCTCCCACATCGCCGGTCATGCGGGTCAGTCGGCAGGTGGCAGAACAGTTGCTGGCCACTGCGGGCAGCAGCCTGGCGGAATTGGAGGAGATGGCTGCGGGCCTGGGAGTGGGCGAGGTAGCGCTGACGGAGCCGGGCGCAGTGGTGCGCATGATGGACATAGCGACTATGCAGCCAGATGCGGAGGAGAACTACTACAACGTCATCGGCTACATCCCCGGCACCGGCGCGGAGGTGGAGGCACCCGGTGGCGTCAACCTCGACCACTACGTGATCATGGTCAGCGCCTACTACGACGGCCTGGGGGTGAGTCCTGACGGGATTCTCTACCCCGGCGCCAATGACAACGCCAGCGGCGTGGCGGCGATGCTGGAGATGGCCCGCGTGCTGCGGCAAAGCCCCTACCAGCCCAAGCGCACGGTGGTCTTCGTCGCCTGGGCCGGCGGAGAGCGCGGCGAGGGGCTGAGCATCGTCAATGTCATGAGCGCCAAGGTGGGGTTCAGCAGCCTGGCCGTGGATGCAGTGATCGAACTGAGCGGGGTCGGCGGCGGAGACGGGGAGGGCATCGCCCTGGGCGAGGGGAGCAGTTACCGGCTGGTGCAACTCTTCCAGCGCGCCGCCAGCCGCCTGGGGGTGTCCGCAACCACGCGCGGCCGCGGCCCGCACTATGGCCTGGTCACCCGGCCCGGGTTGGGGGACCGCTCCGCGCTGACGGCCTACGTGAGTTGGGACGGCTCCGACCGGCTGGCGCACACCCCGCAGGATGACCTGGCCCATATTGACCCCGATCGGTTGGGACAGGCGGGTCGGACGGCGCTGCTGACGCTGCTGGTGCTCAGCCGGGAGGTGAGCGGATGGTAGGGATGACCGGTAACGACGGAGAGGAACGGCGTTTCTCTTCCATGCTATTACGCCTTTTTGCCCGCCGCTGGTTCTCCGTGCCGATGGCGCTGCTGGCGACGGTGGGCGCGGCGGTGGCGGCGGGCTACCTGCTGGCGGAGGTGGGGCCGCTCATCGCCGCGCTGGTGCTGGTCGCCCTGGCGGCGGCGTTGTGGATGCTGCGGGACATCGAGGTGGCCTACTGGGCGGTGATCGCGGTGGTCTCCCTGCTGCCCTTCGCCTCCTTCCCCTTCGAGATCGGCTTCACACCCACCTTCCTGGACGCCGCCCTGGGGATGCTGTTCGTCGCCTGGCTGTTGCAGGTGATGACCGGTCAGCAGACTCACTTCGTCGCCACCCCGTTGGGGCTGCCGGTGGTTATCTTCCTCCTGCTGGCCGTGTTCGCCTTCATCCTGGGGCTCGGCCACGCTCCACTCACGGCCTACGTGGTGCGCCACTTCGCCGAGATTCTGCTCAGCATCTCGCTCTTCTTCCTGGTGGTCAACACGGTACAGACGTCGGAGCGGCTCGAGCGGCTGGTGCGCGTGCTGCTCATCTGCGTCTTCATCGAGGCGCTGATAGGAGTGGTCCTCTACATCATCCCCGACGAGTGGGCCATGCGCACGCTCTCCGCGTTGGGGCGGGTGGGCTACCCCACCGGGGCCGGGGTGCTGCGTTACATCAACGACGACCCCTCCCTGGCGCAACGGGCCACGGCCACTTCGGTGGACCCCAACGTGTTGGGCAGCCTGCTCAACCTGACCATCGGTCTGGCGGTGCCGCAGCTCTTCGCCCGCTGGCCGGTCATCCGCCGCCGTTACCTGGTGCCGATGGTGGGGGTGATGGTGTTATGCCTGGGGTTGACGATGTCGCGCGGCTCGCTGGTGGGGGTGGGTGTGGCGTTGGTGGTCGTCGCCACGCTGCGCTACCGCCGGCTGTGGTGGCTGCTGGCGGCAGCGATGGTGCTCCTGCTGCTCTTGCCGCAGACGCAGGGGTTGGTGTCTCACTTCATCGCCGGCCTGCGCGGCGAGGACCTGGCGACGCAGATGCGCTTCGGGGAGTACAAGGATGCGTTCATCCTGATCAGCCGCGACCCGATCATCGGCGTAGGCTTCGCTGGCTCGCCGGACGTGGACACCTACGTCACCGTCGCCAACGTCTACCTGCTCATCGCCGAAGAGATGGGGTTGGTGGGGCTGGCCGCTTTCCTGTCCGTGATCGCCGTCTTCTTCGCCCACTTCTGGCGCGCCCGTCGCGCCGTGGCTGCCGACGAGCGGCTGGAACCGCTGTGGTGGGGGTCGCACGCGGCGGTCATCGGCGCGCTGATGGGCGGCATGTTCGACCACTACTTCTTCAACCTGGACTTTCCGCACTCCGCGACGCTGTTCTGGCTGATGGTGGGCTTGGCCACTGCGGCGACGGGGATGGTGAGGCGATGGTCAATGGACCAATGACCCCAATGACCAATGACCCCAATGACCAATGAACAATGACCAATGAACAATGACCAATGAACAAAGGGGGGCCGTCGGCAGTTGATGGTTCTTGGTCATTGGCATTGGTCATTGGCATTGGTCATTGACCATTGGTCATTGGTCATTGACCATTGGTCATTCTCCGCAAGCCTGTTGACTTCTACGCGGGCCGTGGTAGAATTTTCCTGGAGTGGTCTTGTGGGGCCACTCTTTTCGGGTTATTATGCAGAGAGAGGTGGAGGCTTCGATGGCAGAGGGGCAGAGCGCGCCCGAGGTCGGCGAACAGCGGATCGAGTTGCGGCGTGATGTGACGGTCTGGGGCTCCTACATGTGGGGCTACGCCGACGTGGGGGCCGACATCTACGCCGCGCTGGGCATCGTCATTGCCGCCGCGCAGGGCATGGCCCCGCTGGCCTTCGCCATCGCCGGCCTGGTCTACGTGATGGTCGGCCTGGCCTTCACCGAACTCTCCTCATCCTACCCCGTTGCCGGTGGTGGACAGTACTACTCGCTGCGCGGCCTGGGGGATTTCTGGGGCTTCATCGCCGGCATCGCCCTGTTGTTTAGTTACACGATTGACATCGCCCTGTTCGCCGTGGCGGCAACCGGCTATGTCAACTTCTTCCTCCCGATGGTGCGCGAGTTCAGCGTGACGTTGGGTCCATTGGTCAATGTCAACCCCCTGTGGTGTTTGGAGGCCATCGTGGTCATCGTCGCGCTGAGCCTGCTCAACATCCGGGGGGTCAGGGAGTCCTCCCGTTTCAACGAGGTCCTCGGCGCGTTCGACCTGGTGATCGAGTCCTCCATCATCGTCACCGGCTTCCTGTTCGCCTGGCGGCCTGAACTGCTGGCCTATCAGTGGACCTTCGAAGCGCCGACGGTGACGCAACTGCTCTACGGCGCGTCGCTGGCGATCATCTCCTTCGTCGGGCTGGAGTCCATCAGCCAGGCGGCGCAGGAGACCCGCCGACCGGCGACGATCATCCCGCGCACCTCGCTGACGCTGATCTTCACCGTGCTCATCTACGCCATGTCTTTCTCCACCCTGAGCCTGGGGGTGCTGCCCTGGCGTGAGATCGCCGTGCGCGAAGGGGATCCGATCGCCCTGCTGGCCAGCAACATCCCCTACATCGGCGTCGTTGCCGGGCGGCTGACCGCCCTTCTCGGCGCGACGATCCTGCTCACCTCGTCCAACACCGGCATCATGGGCGCCTCACGTTTGGTCTTCTCGATGAGCCACTTCCGTCTGGCCAGCGAGTGGTTCAACAGGGTCCAGCCCAGGTACCGGACGCCGATCAACTCCATCCTTGCCTTCAGCGGCGCGAGCGTGGTGTTGACGCTGCTGTCTTTCATCACGCCGCGCGTGTTGGACACGCTGGCGAACCTCTACGCCTTTGGCGCGACGCTGGGCTATACGCTGGTCTTCCTTTCGCTGATCCGTTTGCGCTTCACCGACCCGTACAGCCCGCGTCCGTACAAGGTGCCGGGCAACATCCGCTGGCGCCGCAAGGACGGCAGCGTGATCGAGGTGCCGGTGATCGGCTTCATCGGCTTTGCCGGTGTGTTTGCAACCTGGCTGACGGTTGTGGTCACCCACGACATCGGCCGCATCTTTGGGCCGCTGTGGGTCCTGGTCTGTGTGGTCTACTACGTCGTCTACCGCCGACGCAACCGCCTGCCGGTGTGGAGCAGCGTCCCCCGCGACTGGGAGAAGGAGCAGGTGGAGGTACTGACCAGCGCCGAGGAGTACGAACTGGTGGAGCAGTACAAGCAGGCGCTGATCCAGCGTGACAAGGGGCGCGGCGTCCGGTCGCGCTGGCTGGAGGAGTGAGGTGTTCCGTCCGCGACAGCCGGTTCCCCCGCCGCAGCGGGCCACCTGGGCCGACCTGTACCGCATTGGCCTGGGGGTGCTGATGATCCCGTTGGGAGCCACCATCCTGGTGCGCACCCTGTCGGCCCACATCGTCACCCCAGCCTCGATCCTGATGGGCCTGGCCTTCATCGGCTTCGGGGTCTACCGGCTGTATGTGGGCTTCGTCCGGTATCGGATGTACCGTGAGATGAGGCGAAAGTGAAGAGGTTGCTGCTTGCTCGTTGCTGGTTGCTCGTTGCTGGTTGCTCGCTGCTGGTCGTCGCGCTGACGGTGCTGATGGCGACCGCCCTCCCCGCCCATGCCGGGCCAGGGGATGGCGGGTTCGCAGGGGGAAGCGCGCAGGCGACGGTCACACCAGAGCCGCAGACCACGCCTCCGCCGCCGGTGAACGAGCGGCAGGGACAGGCGGTGCTGCATCCCATCGGCATCGTGCTCGCGGTGCTGTTCTTGGTGCTGATGGTCAGCCTCTTCCGCTGGATGTTCAGGGTCCCGCCGCCGCTACCCTACGCGGTGGTCAAGGCCCGGCAGTCCGTCTCGGCGCTGCACCGCATCCTGGTGCCGACGACGGCCAACGTCGCCTCCGAGCGGGCGGTGGAACTGGCCTGTCGCCTGGGGTCCACGCAGAAGGCGGAGATCGTGCTGGCCTACGTGGTCGAGGTTCCCTTCACCCTCTCGCTCAACACGCCGATGCCCGCCGAGGAGGCACGTGGACAGGAGGCGCTGCGCACGGCGCAGTTCATCGTCGAACAGCACGGCCTGCCGGTCAAGACGCGCATCTTCCCCGATCGGTACGTCTGGAGCGGCATCCTGCACCTGGCCCGTGATGAGATGGTGGACGCGATCGTGATGAGCGTGGGCGCCGGACGACCAGGGCAAGAGGGAGGACTGGGCCGCAACGCCCAGCAGGTGATCCGGCGGGCGGAGTGTGAGGTGGTGCTGGACAAGGCGCCGGTCTGGGCGGCGCCGGCATGGCACAAGGGCCAGACGCCGGCAAAGGAGGGCACATGATGGTCAAGTGGCAAGTACGGTTGACGTATCCTCGCCATCTGCTCGACCAGCCGCTGATCTACAGGTTGATCCGCCAGTTCGACCTGCTCACCAACATCCTCGAGGCGCGGGTCACCGCTGAGGAGGGCTGGCTGGTACTGACCGTCCGCGGTCCGTGCGCGCAGGTGGAGCAAGGGATGGCGTGGATCGCAGAACAGGGAGTCAAGGTAGAGGTCCTGTCGAAGGTGGAGGAAGGGGAATGCGCGTCGTGATCATGGGTTGCGGCCGCACCGGCGCCTATCTGGCACAGCGGTTGGTGGCAGAAGGGCACCAGGTGACGGTGGTGGACAAGGACAGCGGCTCTTTCGCCCGTCTGGGGGCCAACTTCCCCGGCGATCTGGTGGTGGGTACCGGGATTGATGAGGATGTCCTGCGCCGGGCAGGCATCGAGCAGGCGGATGCGTTTATCGCTGTGACCAACTGGGACAACACCAACGCGATGGCGGCGCAGGTGGCCAGGGAGATCTTCGGGGTGCCCCGTGTCGTGTGTCGCATCTACGACCCGCTGCGCGAGGAGATTTACCGCGAACTGGGACTGGAGACGATCTGCCCGACGATCTGGAGCGCGCAGCAGATCATGGAAAGCCTGGCGGGTTGAGCCGGCGGAGGAATGGGTATGTACATCATCGTGGTTGGCGGTGGAAAGGTCGGCTACTACCTGACCAAATCGCTGTTGGAGGAAGGGCACGAAGTCCTGGTGATCGAGAAGGAGGCACGCAAGTGTGCCCGTCTCTCCGAGGAACTGGGGGCCAACGTGTTGGAAGGGGATGGCTGCGAGACGGCGTTGATGATGGAGGCGGGGATGAACCGCGCCCAGATGGTCATCGCCGTCACCGGCGATGACGAGGACAACCTGGCCGTCTGCCAGATCGCCAAGCACAAGTTCCACGTCCCGCGGACGACGGCGCGGCTGAACAACCCGCGCAACGAGCGCATCTTCCGCAAGTTGGGGGTGGACGTCACGGTCTCCAGCACGGAACTGATCCTCTCGCAGATCGAGCGTGGCCTGCCAGCCCGCTCCCTGGTCCACCTGCTGACGCTGCGCAGCGTCGGTGTCAGTTTCGTCGAGGTGGAGATTCCGTCGGACTCGCCCGCGCTCGGCCGCCCCCTCAAGGCCCTGGGCATCCCCGATGACTCCATCCTGGCCCTGGTGATCCGTGACGACCAGGCGTTGGTCCCCTACGGCGATACGGTGCTCCAGCCCGGAGATCAGGTGATTGCGGTGACCTCAGAGGCCAGTGAGGGCACCTTGCGGCGCATCCTGTATGGCGTGACGGTGTAGAGAGCACCGGGGCGCGGAGATGCAGAGAGGCAGGAGGTGGCAAGGGGGTAGAACGGATTGTCTTGCTGCTGGGTGACGTTTTCCCAACCTGGCACGGATCCTGGCCGTGCCGAAAGGAGCAACATGAGCGGTCGTATTCGTGGGATGATGGGTGTCCTGATCGCCTGTGTGCTGCTTTCCGGCGCTACTGGCAGTGCAGTGCAGGCCCGACTCTCCCCGGGCGTTCCCCCTGGCGATCTGACCACCCCACAACTGCTCGCCGCTGCCGTGGCCCGCGGCGAGATTGATCAGGAGACCGCCGACCTCTACCTGGCCTATGCCCTCCTCGACTACGACTCGCTGCCGGAGCAGTACCGTAGCGATGCCCCCTGGGATGGCACGATCCCGCTGCTGGAGTTGCGCGAGCACACGGCAGCGATGCAAGCCAGCGCTACCCGCGCGCGCATCGAAGCGCTGTTGACCGGCATTTGCAGCACCTCCACCGGCTCACTCCCCAACGTCCACAACAGCACCCATTTCCACATCGAGTATGACACTATCGGCGGTGGGCTGACCATCAACAGTTACGCCAATTCGCTGGAAACTGCCTGGACCCAGGAGGTTACCACCTTTGGCTGGGCCGCCCCGCCGGTGCTGACCAGCAATCCACCGCCGGGAAATCGCTATCACGTCCGTATTGACAACCTGGGCAGTGGGTTGTACGGTTACGTCTCCAGCAGCGGCACGCACGCGGGCTTTGTGGGCAACAATCCCAACACCGCCTGGGACGACGGTGACGCTTACGCCACCTGCATGGTGCTGAATCGCGACTACACCGGCTTCCCCGGTTCCCCACAGCAGGCGCTCGACGCCACCACCGCCCATGAGTTCAACCACTCGATCCAGTTCGGCTATGGCGCACTGACCGGGAGCAACGCCCCCGACGTTGTCTTCATCGAGGGTGGAGCGACCTGGATGGAGGATGAGGTCTATGACTCGGCCAACGACAACTACAACTACCTCTGGCCGAACTTCACCATGTGCATGGGCGAGTACACTGATTCCCCCTATCCCTACTGGATCACCCTCCGCGGCCTGACCGAGCAATATGGCACAGGCTCGGCCGGGGCTGGCGAGCAGGTGATGCAGGACTTCTGGGAACTGACAAGCCAGAGTGGCAGCAGCAACATGTTCACCGCCATCAACCAGGCGCTGGTCAACAAGGGCACCACTCTGGCCGACGCCTACCACGCCTACGCCATTGCCGTCAAGTTCCTCAAAACCTGCGGCGGGGGGTATGTCTACCCCTACTGCTTCGAGGAGGCCAGCGGCTATACGGCGGCAGCGGGCATCCCCGCCGTCCACGGCACGATTGGCAGCATTGGCGGCTCCTACAGCGGCAGCGTGGCCGACAACTACGCCCTCAACTGGATCGCCCTGCCCACCGGTTCCGTCACCTACAGCGTGGTGTTGACCAACACCTCGGGCGGGGGCACGCTGCGCGGCAGCATCGTCTGCGACACCAGCGCGGCGCTGCAGGTCACCCCCTTCCCATCCACGGTGGGCGCGGGTGGGTTCAGCGCGGTGGCCAACTACAACCCCAGCGGCTGCTCCAGCGTGGTAGCGGTGATCACCAACCAGGCCCAGACTTCCGCCAACCCCTCCTCCTGCACCGCCCGCAGTTATACCCTGCGCGTTCTGCCATCCTCTGGCGGCGCCAATCACTGGGTCTACCTGCCACTGGTTGCAAGGCCTTGCGTGGTGCCCTCTATCCCCAACGGCAACTTCGAGAGCGGCGCGACGGCCTGGAGCCAGTACTCCACCCACGGCTGGCCGCTGATCATCAAATCAGGCTTCCCCGGCAGCGTCAGACCACACAGCGGCAGTTGGGCCGTCTGGTTGGGCGGCGACTACAACGACATCTCCTACATCCAGCAGAGCCTCGCCATTCCCGCCTGCGCCCCCTACCTGTCCTACTACCACTGGATCGCTTCGCAGGATGTTTGCGGCTATGACTTTGGCGGAGTGATCATCAACGGCACCACGGTCGTGGATGTCTACACACTGTGCACGAGCACCAACACCGGAGGCTGGGTGAAGCACGTGGTCAACCTGAGCGCCTATGCCGGGCAGACGGTGTCGCTGCAGATCCGCGCCGAGACGGACGGTTCGCTGAACAGCAACCTGTTCGTTGACGATGTGGCTTTTCAGAAAAGCGCGACAGCGCGGGAGGGCATCCCAGTCATCCTGGACCCCGCCGCCGCTCAGCCGAGGTGCTCACTGTTCAACCCGGCCGGGGTCGGCGAAGAGGGCGGTCAGTTGCTCCAACCGCTCCAGCAACGGCTGCAATGGCTTCTCCGCAGCGCCGCTCTCTTCGGGGAGGGCGACTTCGCGGATCCCGCCCTGGTAGTAGACGATCACACGCCGTAGCGACTCGCCGGGGCGCTCGGGGGTGGGAACGTAGAGGGTGTCCAGTTCCCAGAAGGCCGCTGACGTGAAGTAGTCGAACAGCGGCGCAACCTCCTCAGGCGGCACCTGTCGCTGGCTGCCGTCATCGGCGACGATCAGCCCGGTCGGGTAGATCGTCCACTGCTGCGGGCTGCGCCCTTCGTGGCGGTAGACCAGGATCGGGTTGGGGAAATCGGCCACACGCCCCCCGGGCTGGCCGGGCGGCTCAGGGTAGGGCGGCTGTCCGACCAGCGTCGCCGGTGGAAAGAGGGACTCGGCGCCAGCCTGTGAGGTCTCCATAGGGGATGGTGGTGCCGTCGTCAACTGCGACGGCACCGTCGTGTCAGTCGCTTCAGGAAGGCCCGACGGCGCACAGGCGACCAGTAGCCCCACGGTCAGCAGGGCCAGGCAAGCCCACCACCTCGTCCCTCCGCACCGAGATAAGCCCGTCATAGCACACCATCCTTTGGAGCCTATCCGAAATAACCCCGTAGCCGACGCATCCCTATGCGTCGGCGAGCGGTATCAGGATGCCATCCTGCCTGCCACGTCTGCCTCGAGGATGTTGTCCTTCACCTGTAAGATGCGCGGCGGGGGCAAAAGGTTCCCCTGTGCCGTCGCGGGCGCCAACTGCTGTCGAAGCCTTGCCAAAGCGACGCGCGGATGGTATAATCCGCTGCGGCAGTCCGGAGAGGTAGCGTAGTCTGGCCTAACGCGCGCGCCTGGAGAGCGCGTGAGCCGCAAGGCTCCGTGGGTTCAAATCCCACCCTCTCCGCCAGTCAGCCTCAGATGTGCCGGGCGCGGTCAGGAGACCGCGCCCGGTGCTGAGACCACCTTGCGGTCATTCGGATAGGCGCCTGAGCGCCCAGGCAGCGTGCTCGCGCACCAGCGGGTCGGGGTCGCTCAGCGCCGCCCGCAGCGCCGGCACCGCGCCGGGGTCTCCAGCGTTGCCCAGAGCCACGGCGACGTTGCGCAGCAGCCGCCCCCGCCCCAGACGCAGGATCGCAGTGCCCACGAAGCGTTCCCTGAAGCCCGCCTCGTCCAACGACAGCAGTTCGGTCAGCAATGGCGCGGCCCGCTCCGGCACGGAGACCCCGAAGGCTGCCACGCCCGTCGGGCGGGCAAAGCGCTGCCACGGGCAGACCTCCTGACAGGTGTCGCACCCGAAGATGCGGTCGCCCAGCAGGGGACGCAGGGACGGCGGGATGCTCCCCTTCAACTCTATGGTCAGGTAAGAGAGGCAGCGGCGGGCGTCCAGTCGGTAAGGGGCGACCAGCGCACCGGTGGGGCAGGCGTCCAGACAGCGGGTGCAGGTGCCGCAGCGCGGCGGCATCGCCGGCCCGGTGGGCGGCAGTTCGGCCTCCAGCAGGATCTCTCCCAGGAACAGCCAGGAGCCCAGGCGGGGATGGACCAGGCAGGTGTTCTTGCCGATGAAGCCCAGGCCGGCCTGGACGGCCAGTGCCCGCTCCAGAAGCGGACCGCTATCCACATAGGCGCGGGTGCGCACATCTCCACCGACTTCGGCGCGGATAAGGGCAGCCAGCGCCTCCAGCCGCTCCGCCATCCAGCCGTGGTAATCCTGTCCCCAGGCGTAACGGGAGACGCGGCCGTGCAGGGGACGGGCGGGCGGCGGCGGGCCGGGGTTGTAGTTGACCGCCACGCAGACCACCGACCGCGCCCCCGGCAGGATGAGGGTGGGGTCCGCCCGCCGCGCCACACGGTCGGGACGGGCCATGTAGGCCATCTCCCCGTGTTCGCCGCGGTCCAGCCAGGCGCGGTAGGCGTCCAGGTCTGTCTCGGGTGGGCGTGCCGGGCCTACGCCGATCAGGTCGAAACCCAGCCTTTGTCCCTCTTGCACGATGTCCATATTCCCAACGCCCGTAGGACGGCATCCCTATGCCGTCCCGCCAGTTTCAGTCCCCAGGCGCCGGATGGCTGAGCGGTTGCTGGTTATCCCTTCATCTTCGTTCAGAGCACGGCTCAGCACAGGCTTCAGTCGCCAGGCAACGGAAGGCCAGGCCGTTACTGGACCCCACTCTCTATGAGCCTTGCAGCCGGTCACCCAGCAGGTTGGCTGCCAGCACGGTGAGGGTCAGTGCCAGACCGGGAAAGCCGCTGACCCATGGCGCGTCACGCAGATAGCCGCGTCCATCGGCCAGCATCCCTCCCCACTCCGGCGTGCCCGGCGGCGCGCCCAGCCCCAGGAAACTGAGCGCAGCGCCGTTGAGCAGCACCCAACCCAGTTGCGTGACGGCGAAGGCGATCAGCGGCGGAGCGGCGTTGGGCAGGATGTGGCGCAGGGCGATGTGCCAGGGACTGGCCCCCAAGGCGCGGGCCGCCTCGATGTACGGCTGGGCGCGCACCTCGCGGGCCACACCCCGCGCGACGCGCGCGTAGGGGGGAGCCGCGGCCAACCCCACGGCCAGCGAGACCGGCACCAGCCCGGTTCCCAGTACAGCCACGACGACCATGGCCAGGAGCAGGCCGGGGAAGGCCAGCAGCGCGTCCACCAGGCGCATCAGCACGTCGTCGGTGCGGCCGCCCAGGCTGCCCGCCGCCAGGCCTGGCGGCAGCCCCAGGCCCACCGCTACCGCCAGTGCCAGGAGGCCCAACCCCAGCGTCCACCGTCCGCCCCACACCAGCCGCGCCAGCATGTCGCGTCCCAACGCGTCGCTGCCAAGCAAGCCCCCCGGTCCCGGTGGAAGAAGCAGGCGGGCGGGGTCGGCGGCCAGCGGGCCGGCAGGAGCCAGCCATGGCGCCAGCAGCGCGGCCAGCGCCGCCAACACCAGCCAGGCCAGTGGCGCCAGCAGCAGCGGCTGCCGCCACAGCGGACGACGAATCGGAGGCGACCCGTTGCTCACGTCGCCTCCTCGCGCAGTCGTGGGTCGAGCGCCGTCTGCGCCAGATCGGCCAGCAGGTTGCTCAGCACGTAGGCCAGCGCGCCCACCAGCACCACGCCGCGCACCACCGGCAGGTCGCGCCAGAGGATCGCCTGCAGGGCCAGCCGGCCCAGCCCCTGCCGGGCGAAGACCGACTCGGTCACCACCGCCCCGCCCAGCAGGAAGCCAAACTGCAGCGCGGTCACCATCAGGGCGGGACCCAGAGCGGCGCGCAGGACATGTCCCAGGAGCAACCGTCGCCCCGACACCCCCCGCGCCCGCGCCGCCAGCACGAACGGCGCACCCAGCACCTCCACCACCCGTGAACGGACCACGCGGGCGATGGAGCCGGCGAGGGCAAAGCCCAGCACCAGCGCGGGGAGCAGCAGATGAGCGAGGCCTCCCGTCCCGCTGGCCGGCAGCCAGCGCAGGTGGAGAGAGAAGAGCAGGATCGCCAACAGGCCCGAGCCGTAGACGGGGGTGGAAAGTCCCACCACTGCCAGCGCCGTTGCCGCCGCGTCGAGCCAGGTGTCCCGGCGGGCTGCCGCCAGCGTCCCCAACGCCACGCCCAGCGTCACCCCCACCGCCGTCGCCGCCAGGGCCAGTTCCACCGTCGGCGGGAGTTGCTCGGCGATCATCCGCCCCACGGAGCGGCCGTGCAGCCAGGACTGCCCCAGGTCGCCGCGGAGCAGTTCCATCAGGTAGCGCAGGTACTGGAGGGGCAGGGGGTCGTCTAGCCCTAACTGCGCCCGCCGTGCCGCCACCTGTTCCGGCGTCGCGCCAGAGGCCGCCAGCAGCGCCTGTGCCGGGTCGCCGGGGGTCAGTTGCAGGGCCAGGAACGCCAGCGTCGCCGCCAGCCAGAGCACGAACGCCGCTTCCAGCAGCCGGCGGGCCGCGTTCCTGACCATCACCGCGCCAGCGTGACGTCAATCAGCCAGGGGAACCAGCCTCGAGCGTCGAAGCGCAGGTTCTGCACGCGGTTGCTCACCCCGTTCGGGTTGACGTAGTCGCGGATGGGGATGACCAGCGCCTGCTCCATCACCCGTCGCTGCACCTGGCTGTAGAGGGTCGCCCGCTGCGCCGGATCGCTCACCCGCGCCCCCTCCTCCAGCCAGCCATCCATCTCCGGGTCGTTCACCAGCGACCAGTTGAAACCCGCCCGAGAGTGGAAGAACTTGCGCAGGATGTCGGGATCGCTGCCGGAGAGGGTGAAGGGGATGAGGTGATGCTGCCCTTCGCTGGCGGCCTGGAGCGCCTCCGGGTAACTGACCACCCGGCTGTTCACGCCGATCCCCAGTTCTGCCCACTGCGCGGCCAATAACTGGCCCACTTCGGGCATGAAGCCCCAGCCCATCAGCACCATATCCAGGGTCAAGGGTTGACCGTCGCGGTCGAGCAGGCCGTCCCCATCCGAGTCGGCCCAGCCGGCTTCGGCCAGCAGCGCCGCCGCGCGCGCCGGGTCGTAACTGTAGGGGTACTCGGTGCGCACTGCCGGGTCATAGCCGAACGTCACCGCCGACAGCGGGCCGTAGGCCACGGGACTGGTGTCGCGGAAGACCGTGGAGACGATGGCCGGCCGGTCGGTCCCGTAGAGCAACGCCTGGCGCACGCGCAGGTCGTCCAGCGGCGGACGGGTGGTGTTCATGAAGAACATCAGCGAGACGCCAGGGATCGGTACCGCTTCGATGCGGAAGTCTTCGCTCTGGCTCAGCCGGGCCGCATCCTGTGGCGGGATTTCCCCCATCACGTCCGCCTCGCCCGTCTCCAGCGCCGGGGAGCGGGTGGCCGGGTCGGTGAAGAAGCGGAACTCGATCTCCTCCACCGTTGCGGTGTTGTGCTCGTAGATGGGAGGACCCCATGCGTAGTCGGGGTTGCGCCGCAGCAGCAGGTGATCCCCCGGCACGTACTCGACGAACATGTACGGCCCGGTGCCCACCTGGTGGAGCTGGTACTCCGTCCCCCACTGCTCCACCGCCGCAGGGGAGGCCATCCCCAGGTAGACCTGGCTCAGCGAATCCAGCAGCGGCGCGAACGGCTCGCTCAGGAGGATGCGCACGGTGGTTTCGTCCACCACCTCCACCCCCTCGTAGGGGCCGAGCATGAAGCGGGCCTTCTGTGAGGCCAGTTCGTCGCTGGTGATGCGTTCCAGGTTGAAACGCACCGCCTCGGCATTGAAGGGGGTGCCGTCGTGAAAAGTGACCCCACGGCGCAGGTGAAAGGTGTACACCCGCCCGTCGTCCGAGACCTCCCAGCGCTCGGCCAGTCCGGGGACGAACTCCCCGGTGGCTGGGTCCTGATAGACCAGGGTGTCGTAGACCGATGTCAGCGGGATGCCCAGTTCCGACGAGGCATTGACGTGGGGGTCAATACCCGACGGGGAAAGGGTCAGCCCGTAGACGATGCGCCCGCCAGGACGCGGGGCGCAGCCGGCCAGCAGCAGCGTCAACAGCAATGCCAGCAAGAAGAAACGTTTCACTCTTCGCCTCCTGGTGTGATAGTGAAGGATAGTGCGTGGATTATACCACAGGAGACCACGGACGACAGACGACGGACGATGGACGACGGACGACGGACCACGGACGACGAGTGGTCTGTGGTCTATGGTCCGTGGTCTATGGTCCGTGGTCTGTCGTCATCCGCCTGCTTTTGTGCAAGGCGGGGGCTTGTGTTATACTTCATGGCATGTCCACTGTCGTCCTGCGAGACCCTGCAGCGCAACCGGCGGAAATCCCCCTCGAGGAGGAGCGGATCGAGGTGCCGGATGTCCTGCCAGCCTTCGCGCCCGACGGCCCCATCGCCCGCGCGCTGGGGGAGCGCTACCGTTATCGCCCCGGCCAGGTGGAGATGGCCCAGGCGGTGCGTCGGGCGCTGAACGAGGGCCGCCCGGCGCTGGTCGAGGCCGGCACCGGCAGCGGCAAGTCCTTCGCCTACCTGGTGCCGCTCATCGCGGGGGGCGTTCGTGCTGTGGTCAGCACCGCCAACAAGACCCTGCAGACCCAACTGTGGGAGAAGGACATCCCCGCTTTGCAGCAGGTGCTGTCCCGCCCCTTCACCGCTGCGCTGCTCAAGGGCCGCGCCAACTACGTCTGCGCGCTCAAACTGAGGGAACTGCCTCCCCAGATGTCCCTCTTCGGTCAGCCGGACGGGCCGGCGGAACTGCTGGCCCGGCTGAGGGCGGTCCCTTCGGGGGATGTGGAGGAACTGGGCCTGTTCGGCGAGGCGCGGGACGCGCTGACCGCCGGGCAGGACGACTGCCTGGGTCGGGAGTGCCCGCTCCTGGCTGAGTGTGCCTGTGAGCGCGCCCGGCTGCGGGCGGAACAGGCGGACCTGGTCGTCGTCAACCACGCGCTGCTGGCGATGAGCATGACCCGCTCCATTCTCTCTCCCCGGCCGGTGATCGTGGTGGACGAAGCGCACGAACTCCCGCGCTATGTCATCGGCGCGCTGCGCATCGCCCTGGAGTACACCACGGTGGTGCGGTTGGTCAACGACGCGGTGGTGCAACGCAATGTCCCTGACCGGCTGCGCCAGGAGACGGTACAGATCAACCACCTCCTCTTTGAGAGCCTGGCCCGCTCCATGCGCGGCGGCGAGCATCGCTGGGCGGTGCAAGGAGCCCTGGAAGAGGGGGTACGGCTGACCGGCCAGATGGACGGCATCGTCCGCCGACTGCTGCGCTCCTCGCCAGGGTCGGTTGGCGGCGACGGGGACGTCGAGGCCGCCCGCCATCAGGCGACGCTCGAGTGGGCCAGGCGGCTGAGCGAGCAGGTGCGCGCGCTGAGCGAGGAGCCGCCCGACGACCAGGTGCGCTATTGTGAGGAACAGCCGGGCCGCTCCGAACTGGAGCGCATCCTCCTGTGCCGCGAACCGCTCGATGTGGCTGAGTTCCTCTCCCGCACGCTGTTCGAGCCCACGCCACGCGTCATCTGCACCGGCGCGACGTTGACCGTCGCCGGCCAGTTCGACTATTTCCGCCGGGAGACCGGTGCGCCGCACCGCCGGGCCATCGAACGGCAGATCGAGAGCCCATTCGACTACGCCCATCAGGCACTGCTCTACACCCCCGATGGCCTGGAGCCTGTCTACGGCCCCGGGGAGGAGGAGTACGTGCGCAAACTGGGCCGAGAGGTCTGGCGACTGGTGCAGGCCAGCCGGGGACGGGCCTTCGTCCTCTGCACCAGCGCCCGACGCATGCGCCAGTTGTACGACCTGCTCCAGCCTCACCTGGAGTACACCTGCTACTGTCAGGGGGACGGCCTCCCCCGCGCCGAACTGCTCGACCGCTTCCAGAACGACGCCCGTGGTGCGGTGCTCTTCGCCACGCGCAGTTTCTGGGAGGGTGTGGACATCCCTGGCGAAGCGCTGTCGCTGGTGATCGTGGACAAACTCCCCTTCGCGCCCTACCGCGACCCGGTGGTGGAGGGACGTCAGCAGCGCATCCGCGAGAGCGGTGGCGATCCGTTCAATGAAATGTCGCTGCCGGAGGCGATCCTGCTCCTCAGGCAGGGGTTGGGCCGCCTGATTCGCACGGAGACCGACCGTGGGGTGATGGCGATTCTGGACTCGCGGGTCAACACGCGACGGTACGGCCAGCAGGTCATCGCCAGCCTGCCGCCGGCCCGCCGCACCAAACGCATCGCCGACGTGCGCCGCTTCTTCGCGACGGAGCGCGGTTCGGGTGAAAGATGAGCATGTGCTACACTGAGGTCCAGAAGGCGGTCATCAAAAGCCCCACGCGCGGGACGCTCTTCCTGGAGGGACCGGCAGGCAGTGGCAAGACCACCGCCGCCGTTGCTCGCATGCTGTACCTGCTCGACCGTGGCCTCCCCGCCTCCTCCATCCTCGTCCTGGTCCCCCAGCGCACCCTGGCCGCTCCCTACTACCGGGCCCTGCGCTCCCCTGATGTGCCCCCCGGCGGCCAGGTGACCGTCGCCACTGTCGGCGGGCTGGCCCAGCGCATGGCCGACCTCTTCTGGCCGCTGGTGGCGGGGCCGGCTGGCTTCGCTCACCCCGACCAGCCGCCGGTCTTCCTCACCCTGGAGACCGCCCAGGTCCATATGGCCCGCCTGGTGCGTCCGCTGCTTGACCAGGGGTACTTCGAGAGCGTGACCATTGACCGCAATCGGCTCTACAGCCAGATCCTGGACAACCTCAACAAGGCGGCGGTGGTCGGTTTTCCCCATACCGAGATCGGCGAGCGGCTGAAGTCGGCCTGGGGCGGTCAGCAGAGCCAGTTGCGCATCTACGACGAGGCGCAGGAGTGCGCCAACCGCTTCCGCGCGTACTGTCTGGCGCACAACCTGCTCGATTTCTCGCTGCAGATCGAACTCTTCACCCGTCACCTGTGGCCCCATCCGCTCTGCCGCGCCTATCTGACGACGAGTTACCTGCACCTCATCGCCGACAACATCGAGGAGGACACACCGGTCGCCCATGACTTGTTGCGGGACTGGCTGTCGGAGTGCCAGTCGGCGCTGCTGGTCTGTGACCACGACGGGGGTTACCGCCGCTTCCTGGGGGCTGACCCGGAGGGCGCCGAGGGGCTGCGAGCGGTGTGTGATGGTTGGATCACTACCAACCTTCCTTTTGTCGCCTCGCCCGATCTGCGGGTGTTGGGTGCCCGGCTGGTGCGCAGCCTGAACCGCCCGACGGGGGTGGAGACGGGGAACGCGCGCGCCGCGCTGGCCTACATCGCCCACCGCTACCACCCCCAGATGCTCGACGGCGTCGCGGCGGAGATCGCCCGTCTCGTGCGGGATGAGGGTGTCCCACCGGGCCAGATCGCTGTGCTGGCTCCTTTCCTGAGCGACGCGCTGCGCTTCGCCCTGACCCATCGTCTGGCTCAGTGGGACATCCCGGCGCGCAGCCATCGCCCCTCGCGGGCGCTGCGCGACGAACCCGCCGCCCGCTGCCTGCTCACCCTGGCGACGCTGGCCCACCCCCAGTGGGGCTTCCACCCTCCCATGCCGGAGGTCGTCACTGCGCTGATGCAGGCCATAGACGGGCTGGACCTGGTGCGGGCGTATCTGCTGACCAGGATCGTCTATCAGGAGCGGGACAGGACGCTGACCACCTTCGAACAGATCCGGCCGGAGACGCAGGAACGACTCACCTTCGTGTTGGGCGAACGGTATGACCGTCTGCGGGGGTGGCTGATGGCTGCCCAGGAGGACCACCCGCCTGACGAGCCGCTCGACCACTTCCTGAGCCGGCTGTTCGGCGAACTCCTCTCCCAACCGGGATACGGCTTCCATCGCCATTACGACGCCGCCCGCGTCGCGGCCACGCTGATCGAATCGGTGCGCAAGTTCCGCCAGGTGATGGAAGGGGCGGACGTAGACCCCAGCCTGCTGGGTCGGGAGTACGTGCAATCCGTTCGGGATGGCATCATCGCCGCGCAGTACCTCCCGGCCTGGCAACTCCAGCCGGACGAGGCCGTCCTGCTGGCGCCGGCCACCACCTTCCTGATGAGCAACCGGGCGGTGGAGGTGCAATTCTGGCTCGAGGTGGGCAGCGGCGGGTGGTGGGAACGGCTCAACCAGCCGCTCACCCATCCCTACGTGCTCAGCCGCCATTGGCCACGCGGCAGGGTATGGAGCGATGCTGACGAGTTCAACGCCCGTCAGGAGACCCTGGCCCGTCTCGTCCTGGGCCTCGTCCGCCGCTGCCGCCGCCGCGTCTACCTGGGGATCAGCGAACTCGGCGAGGAGGGGTACGAGCAACGCGGCCCCCTGCTGCAGGCGTTTCAACGCATGCTTCGTGAGGAGGGCGGGAGTGGGTAAGGTCACGTTCCAACCCCGCCCCCGGCAGCGCGAGGTCCTGGCCTACACGGGCGGGAAGATGGGTGTCTCCGCCGTGCCCGGCAGCGGCAAGACCCACACGCTCTCCTGCCTGGCGGCGCAACTGGTCGCCAGCGGCGCGCTGGCGGAGGACCAGGAGGTGCTGATCGTCACCCTGGTCAACTCCGCGGTGGACAATTTCAAGCGCCGCGTGAACGAGTTCGTCCGCCAGCGGGGCCTGCTGCCCAACGTGGGCTATCGCGTGCGCACCCTCCACGGCCTGGCCCACGACATCGTCCGCGAGCGGCCCGCCCTGGTGGGCTTGAGCGAGGACTTCCAGATTCTGGATGAGCCAGCCGCGGAGCGGCTGCGCGAGGACGCCGCCGAAGCCTGGCTGCGCGCCCATCCCGACGCCGCGCCGCTGCTGGAGAGCCTGGAGCGAGCCGACCTGGAGGAGCGTCAGCGGGAGGATGCCCGCCGGAAGGGCTGGCCGCGCCTGATCAGCGACATCGCCCTGGCCTTCATCCGCCAGGCCAAAGACCTGCGGCTGACCCCCGCCGACCTGCAGGCGCGGCTGGAGGCCAGCCCGCAATCCTGGCCGTTGGTGGAGATGGGCGCCGCCATCTACGCCGACTACCAGCGCGCCCTGGCCTACCGTGGCGCAGTGGACTTCGACGACCTGGTGCGGCTGGCGCTGCTGGCGCTGGAATCGGCCCCCGACTACCTGGAACGGCTGCGCCACCGCTGGCCCTTCATCCTGGAGGACGAAGCGCAGGACAGCAGCCGCCTCCAGGAGGAGATCCTGCGCCTGCTGGTGGGACCGCAGGGCAATTGGGTGCGCGTCGGCGACCCCAACCAGGCCATCTACGAGACCTTCACCACCGCCAGCCCGCGCTTCCTGCGCGACTTCCTGAAGGAAGAGGGGGTGCAACCCCGCGAACTGCCCGACTCCGGCCGCTCGACCCGGAGCATCATCAACCTGGCCAACCTGCTGATGGACTGGACCCGCGCCGATCACCCGTGCCAGGAGGCGCGCCAGGCTCTCTCCCTCCCACATATCGAACCTGCCCCGCCCGACGACCCGCAACCCAATCCGCCTGACAACCCTATGGGCATCCGGTTTGTCGCTCAAAGATTGACCCCTGAGGAGGAACTGCGGGCTGTGGTTGACTCATTGGCCCGCTGGCTCCCGAAGCACCCCGAGGCCACCGTGGCGGCGCTGGTGCCGCGCAACGACCGCGGTTTCGAACTCGTCGCGGCGCTGAAGCAGCGCGGCATCCCCTACGTCGAGATCCTGCGCAGCACCCACTCCACCCGCGAGGCCGCCGCAGCGCTGGCGACGGTGCTCCAGGGCCTGGCCGACCCGATCTCGCCGAAGCATCTGGCGGAGACCTACCGTGTCTGGCGACAGCGCACGGCGCCCGAAGAGGAGAAGGTGTCGGACGACCCGGCCCTGCGACTGCTGCGTGGCTGTGACCATGTGGAAGAGTTCCTCTGGCCCCGCGCCGGGCGGGACTGGCTCGACACGGTGCCTGCCGACCTGTCCATGGTCGCTCTGCGGCTGGCCACCTTCCGCGACCTGCTCCAGCGGTGGCAGGCGGCGGTGCTGCTGCCGATTGACCAGTTGCTCCTGACCGTGGCCCAGGACCTCTTCCGCGAGCCGTCCGATCTGGCCGTGGCCCACAAACTGGCGCTGCTGCTGCGCCGCATCAGTGAGAGCCGCCCCGGCCGGTCGCTGGCGGACCTGGCCCAGGAACTGACCCTCATTGCCCAGAACGAGCGCACCTTCCTGGGTCTGAGCGAGGATGACACCGGCTTTGACCCCGATCAGCACAAAGGCAAGGTGGTGGTCGCCACGATGCACAAGGCCAAAGGGCTGGAGTGGGACCGCGTCTATCTCGTCTCGCTCAACAACTACGACTTCCCCTCTGCCCTCCCCGGCGACCGCTTCATCGCCGAGAAGTGGTTCACCCGCGACGGGCTGAACCTGGAGGCCGAGACGGTGGCCCAACTCAGGGCCCTGGCCGGCCTGGAGAGTGACTATGTCGAGGGGAGGGCCACAGAGCAGGCCCGCCTCGACTATGCCGCCGAGCGGTTACGCCTGCTCTACGTGGGCATCACCCGGGCCAGGAAGGAACTGATCATGACCTGGAACACCGGTCACTATGGCGACCAGCAGCCGGCAGCGCCGTTCATCGCGCTGCAGACGCTCTGGGGAGGAGAGACATGAGGCTGCCTGCCGATTTTCGGTTCAGCCCCAGCAGTCTCCAGGACTACGTGGACTGCCCGCGCCGCTTCCTGCTGCGCCACGTGCAGCAGGTGGCCTGGCCAGCCCTGGTGGCGGAGCCGGCGCTGGAGAACGAACGCCGCATGCGGCTGGGCGCAGCCTTCCATCGCCTGGTCCGCCAGCACTTCCTGGGTATTCCCCCCGCCTCTCTGGAGCCGACCGTCGGCGACGCGGAACTGGCCCGCTGGTGGCACAACTTCCTGGCGACGCCTCCGCCCGACCTGCCCCCCACCCGCTTCAGCGAGGTGACCTTCTCCACCCCGCTGGGCGGTTACCGCCTGCTGGCCCAGTGCGACCTGGTCGCCGTGGCCCCCGGCGAACGGGCGGTGATCGTGGACTGGAAGACCACGCGCCGCCGTCCCCGCCGCGAAGCGCTCCTGGCACAGGTGCAGAGCCGTGCCTACCCCTACCTGCTGGTCCGCAGCGGCGCATACCTCAACAACGGCGGCGCCTTCGATCCGGCGCAGGTGGAGATGGTCTACTGGTTCGCCGAGTTCCCGGCCCAGCCGGAGCGGCTGTCCTACGGTGACGAGCAGTTCGCCGCCGATGAGTCCTATCTGACCGGACTGGTGGCTGAGATCGCGGCGCGGGATGAGGAAGATTTTCCCCTCACCACCGACGAGCGCCGTTGCGCGACCTGTGTCTATCGCTCGCTGTGCGAGCGCGGTGTGGGCGCTGCGCCTGTCGAGGATGCAGAGGAGGGACCGGAAGGCGCTCTCGATTTCCCCTTCGACTTCGAGCAGGTCACGGAGGTGGAGTACTGACCGGCGGCCTGAGCGGAGTCGAAGGCCGCCCGCGGCTATGCTGGAGATCGTGCCAGGACTTGCAGCAGAATAGACCGTTGCGAAAGGAGAGTGACATGTCTGACTATCGGCTCAAACTCGCCGTGCCGCTGCTGGCGTTGTTCATCCTTGTGCTGGGCGGACTGGCCTGTGGACCGGCCTCCCCGACCGTCCAGCCAACCCCCACCGTCTTCGTCCCTCCGCCGTCACCACCCCCTGCCACCATCCCTCCGACCCAGCCGCCGCCACCACCACCCACTGTCCCTCCCACCCAGCCGCCGGTCTGCGCCACCGTCTCCTACGGGGGAGTCACGCTGTGCTACGACCCGGCGCTGGCTTCCGCCGTGACCGGCGAGACTGTCCCCGCCGAGAACATCGCCGACGCCCCCTGGGGCGCGACGCCGGAACACGTCCGCTTCTCCTTCGTCGGCTACCCCCTCTCCGCCACCTTCCACGAACCGCACATCTACATTTACCCCATCGCCGACTTTCAGGCGATCAACCCTGGCGTCACCCAGACCATCGCCGCACTGCAGCAACTATTGGCCCAACGGCCGACCATCCCATCAGGTTCCATCCCCTTCCTGCCCATCTTCAACGCGGCGCAGCTGATGCGCGCCCAGACTGGCTACCTCGACTTCCAGAATGGCAGCGGCGTGCGCTTCCTCACCCAGTACGACCAGGCCTCCATCCCCATCAACAGCAATGAGATGTTCTACACCTTCCAGGGATTGACCACCGACGGCGCCTACTACGTCGCCGCTGTGCTGCCGACTGCCCATCCCACTCTGCCCGCCGATGGCTCCAATCCGCCCGGTGGGGACTGGGAGGCGTTCGCCAACAACTGGGATTCCTACATCCTTGCCCTCGTCGCCCAACTTGACGCCGCCCCCGCCGCTACCTTTACACCTGACCTGTCGCTGCTCGACGGGATGATGGAGTCGCTGCTGGTGCAATGACCCTTCGGGAGTGGGTAGAGCCTCAACCTGTTGTCGTCCCTGACAACCTGCAACGGCTTGCCGGTCACCCGCTGGTGGCCGAGACGCTCGTCCGCCGCGGCCTGCGAACGGTGGAAGCGGCGCGGGCTTTCCTCGACCCCGACCACTACCGCCCTGCCTCCCCGTTCGACCTGCCGCAGATGATGTTGGCAGTGGAACGACTGGAGCAGGCCATCCGGGGAGGGGAGCGAATCTGCGTCTGGGGCGACTATGATGTGGACGGCGAGACGGCGACAACGCTGCTCTACTCCGTCCTGCGCGATCTGGGGGGGCGGGCGCAGTACCACATCCCTCACCGCCAACGGGAACCGCGCGGCCTCCACCCGCCGACGCTGGAGCGGCTGGCCGCTGAGGGCGTGACGCTGGTGCTCACCTGCGACACGGGCGTGGGGGAGCATACCGCCATCGGCCAGGCCCGGGCGCTGGGAATGGACGTCGTGGTCACCGACCACCACGACCTGCCGCCAATGCTGCCTCCCGCCACTGCCGTCATCAACCCCCGTATGCTGCCCGAGGGCCACCCGCTGCGCGAACTCCCGGGGGTCGGCTGTGCCTACCAGGTGGCCCTGGCGCTCCTGTCACGGGCCGGACGGGCCGAGGAGGCCGTCGCGCTGCTCGACCTGGTGGCGCTGGGCCTGGTGGGGGATGTGGCCCTGCTCGTCGGCGACAATCGCTACCTCCTGCAGCGGGGCCTGGCTGTGCTCCGCCGCACCCCGCGGCTGGGCCTCCAGGCGATGATCGAGACTGCCGGCCTGTGCGCTGACTACCTCACCGAGGAGCACATCGGCTACGTCCTGGCCCCGCGCCTCAACGCGCTGGCCCGTCTGGCCGATGCCGCCCAGGCCGTGGAGTTCCTCCTCACTGACGACCCGACCCGCGCCCGCATCCTGGCCGCAGAGATGGAAAGCCTCAACGTCCAGCGCCGGCTGCTCTCCGAGCAGGTCGCTCAGGCTGCCCAGTCTCAGGTGGAACGGGACCCCGCGCTGCTGGACCAGGCGGTGCTGCTGCTCAGCCATCCCGCCTGGCCGGCTGAAGTGCTCGGCATCGCCGCTCATCGTCTGGCCGAGCAGTACGGACGTCCAGCGGTGCTCATCGCTGCCCCGCCCGGCAAGGTGGGGCGCGGTTCGGCGCGCTCGGTCGAGGGGGTCAACATCACTGCCGCTCTCGCCGCCCACGCTGAGTTGCTGGAGGGCTTCGGTGGTCACACCCTCGCCGCCGGTTTCACCATCCTCCCCGAACGCATCCCCGACCTGCGCCGCGCGCTCTCGCGTACTGTCCAGGAGATGGCTGGGCAGGAACGGGCTCGCTCCGCTCTGCGCCTGGATGCTTATCTCTCGCTGAGCGACCTGACCCTCGGCCTGGTGGAGAGCCTGGAGCGACTGGCCCCCTTTGGCCCCGGCAACCCGCCGATGACCCTGGCGACGCGCAATCTGACGCTTGTAGGGGACAGCGGGGTTGGGCGCAACGGGGAGCACCGTCGGCTCCTGGTGCGGGACGAGCAGGGCGTCACGCAGCGGGTGATCTGGTGGCACGGCGCGGGCCAGCCCCTGCCGCCCGAGCGCTTCGACCTGGCCTACACCGCGCGCGCCAGCGATTACCGCGGCGAGCGAGAGGTGCAGGTGGAGTGGGTGGACGCCCGCCCTTGTGAGGAGCCAGCGGTGCGACTGCCGGCTCGCCCGCCCATCACGGTCGAGGACCTGCGGGGCGTGGCCCACCCCCGTCAGGTCCTAGGGCGCCTGCGCGAGCAGGAAGAGGTGCTGGTCTGGGCGGAGGCTGCTGCGCGCGAGGAGGTCGCCGGTTGTGACCGGCTTGGCCTGTACCCGGCGCCCACGCTCGCCATCTGGACCGCGCCGCCGGGTCCCGCCGAACTGCGCGAAGTGCTGGAGCGCGTGGCCCCTGCACGCGTGTATCTTTTCGCGCTCGACCCAGGGTTGGACACGCCGGAGCCGTTTCTCCGCCGGCTCGCCGGCCTGGTGCGCCATGGGCTGCACACCGCAGGCGGGCGGATGCGGCTCTCCGCGCTGGCCGCGGCGACCGCGCATCGCCGGGAGACCGTCCGCGCCGGACTGGACTGGCTGGTGGCGCGCGGCCACCTGGTGCTGTTGGAGACGACGGAGGATGAGGTGTGGGTGGCGCAGGGGGATGGGCAGGAACGGGAAGGGCTGCCCAGGCTGACCGCGCGGCTGGTCGCGTTGCTGGAGGAGACCGCGGCCTACCGGGCCTACTTCACGCGGGCGGGCAGCGACTCGATCCTGAACGGTTTGTGAGAGGAGTTTCTCTGGCCACGAATTGCACGAATCTTTCGCTCAATTCGTGAGATTCGTGGCAAAAAAGCGCCCCCATGCTTGAGCGTCGTCCCACCCTGACCGGTGATGAGCCACGGAAAGGGGCGACTCATGTGCCTTTCGCGCCTTTCGCGCCCTTCGCGCCCTTTCGCGCCCTTTCGCGCCCTTCGCGCCCTTTCGCGCCCTTTCGCGCCCTTTCGCGCCCTTTCGCGCCTTTCGTGATCTCTTTATCGCCCCCCGCTCACCTTTCGCCAGTCGGCCAGGAAGCGCTCCAGCCCCACGTCGGTGAACGGACTGCGCACCATCGTCTGCAGCACCTTGAAGGGCACGGTGATGATGTCCGCTCCGGCCAGCAGCGCCTCGACGACGTGGGTGGTGTGGCGGATGCTGGCGGCCAGCACTTCGCAGCGCAGTTCGTAGTTGTCGAACACGGCCCGCGTCTGCCGCACCACCTCCATGCCGTCCAGGCCCGCGTCGTCCATCCGCCCGACGAAGATCGAGGCATAGGTCGCGCCGGCCTTCGCCGCCAGGTAGGCCTGGGTGGGTGAGAAGATCAACGTGGCGTTGATGCGGCCATTCGGCCAGGCGGAAATCTGCCGCATCGCCTTCAACCCCTCCACCGTGCAGGGCACTTTGACGAAGACGTGCTCCGACCAGGAGAGAATCTCCCGTGCCTCGGCGATCATCCCGGCGGCATCGAGGCTGACCACCTCTGCGCTCACCGGGCCGCGGACGATCTCGGCGATCTCCAGCGTCCTGGCCTTCAGGTCGGCGGTGCCGGCCTGCATCATCAGCGTCGGGTTGGTGGTTACCCCGTCCAGCACGCCCCAACTGGCGGCCTCACGGACCTCCTCGACGTTCGCAGTGTCCAGAAAGAGTTTAGCCATCTCTTCCCTCCCAGGCGGGTTAGTGACAGAGCATAGCATGGCTGTGACGGGTTGTCAAACTCTGGCTCCTCCCCTATAATCACCCAGGCGGTTTGAGGGAGAGAGTATTCGAGGGATGCGCCGCCAAATGACCGCAGGGCGGCATCCCGATGCCGCTCGCTGACGTGTCGGGCTGCGCCGACGCATAGGGATGCGCCGACGCATAGGGATGCGTCGGCTACGGGGACACGCCGTAGGGCGGCATCCCGATGCTGCCCGGCGACGGGGGCCAAATGACCGTAGGGCGGCATCCCCATGCCGCCCGGCGATGAGGGCTGTGCCGACGCTTGGGCTGCGCCGACGCATCGGGATGCGTCGGCTACGGGGGCGCACCGTAGGGCGGCATCCCCATGCCGCCCGGCGACGCATGCCAACCGCAGGGCGGCATCCCTATGCCGCCCGGCGGTGAGGGCTGTGCCGACGCTCGGGCTGCGCCGACGCATCGGGATGCGTCGGCTACGGGGACACGCCGTAGGGCGGCATCCCTATGCCGCCCAGCGGCGGGGGCCAAATAACCGTAGGGTGGCATCCCGATGCCGCCCGGCGGTGAGGGCTGTGCCGACGCTCGGGCCGCGCCGACGCATCGGGATGCGTCGGCTACGGGGACACGCCGTAGGGTGGCATCCCCATGCCGCCCGGCGGCGCATGCCAAATGACCGTAGGGCGGCATCCCAACGCCGCCCGGCGATGGCGCTTTTCGGATAGGTTACAAGACAGTTGCCGGAGGGATCTAAAATGAACATTCGTGCCGGTGTGATGACCATCAGTGACAAGGGGTACGCTGGCGAGCGAGAGGACGAGAGCGGCCCTCTGCTGGCCGATCTGTTGCGGCAGATGGGGGCAGAGGTGGTCGCCCAGGAGATCGTGCCCGACGAGGCCGGCCATATCCAGCAGGCGTTGACCCGCCTGGCGGACGAGGAAGGGTTGGACCTGGTGCTGACCACGGGAGGCACCGGCCCGGCGCCGCGCGACCACACACCCGAGGCGACGCGGGCGGTGATCGAGCGGGAGATGCCCGGGCTGGCCGAAGCGCTGCGTTTCGAGGGCTACCGCCGCACCCCACTGGCGGTGCTCTCGCGCGGCATAGCGGGGTTGCGGGGGCGCACGATCATCATCAACCTGCCCGGCAGTCCACGGGCGGTGCGCGAGGGGATGGAGGTGCTCGCGCCGATCCTCCCCCACGCCGTGCGCATGGCCCGCGGCGCCGACACGGAGCATCAGGAGGGTCGAAATGACTGAGCCGCGAGCGACGTTGAGCCCCGAGGAGGCGTGCGAGCGGATCCTGGCGACAGTGCGGGTGCTGGAGCCGGAGCGGGTGCCGATCCTGGATGGCCTGGGCCGGGTGTTGGCCGAGCCAGTGTACGCGCCGCGCGACGTTCCGCCCCTGCCCAACTCGGCGATGGACGGCTACGCCGTGTGCGGCGAAGACGCCGCCCGTGCCCCTGTCCGACTGCGCCTCATCGGCGAGGTGGCCGCCGGAAGCGTGAGTCGGGTGCGCGTGGAACCGGGCACCGCCCTGCGCATCATGACCGGCGCGCCGATCCCCGACGGCGCCGATACCGTGGTGCGCTTCGAGGACACACAGCAGGAGGGGGAGTGGGTGGAACTGCTCGAGGCTACCCCCCCAGGGAGCAACGTCCGCCCGGCAGGGGAGGACGTCCGTGCCGGACAGGAGGTGCTCAGCCCGGGGATGGTGCTGCGCCCGCAGGAGATCGGCATGCTGGCCACGGTGGGGCGCACCGACGTGGCGGTCATCCGCCGGCCGCGCGTCGCCGTGCTCGCCACGGGCGACGAGGTGGTGCCGCCGGGAGAGACGCCCGGGCCGGGCCAGATCTGGGACGCCAACTCCTACACCGTCGCGGCGCAGGTGTGCCAGTACGGCGGGGTGCCGCTGCTGTTGGGCATCGCCCGCGACCGTGAGGAACTGATCCGCCAGGGAATACGCGCCGCGCTGGCCCAACAGGCCGATCTGATCATCACCTCGGGCGGGGTGTCGGTGGGGGACTTCGACCTGGTCAAGCAGGTGATGGCTGTGGAAGGGCAGATGCACTTCTGGTCCATCAACATGAAGCCCGGCCGTCCGCTGGCCTTCGGCGTGGTGGGGGGCGTGCCCCTGCTGGGGTTGCCCGGCAACCCCGTCTCGGCGATGGTGAGCACCGAACTGTTCGCCCGCCCGGCGCTGCTGAAGATGCAGGGCTTCCCCGACCGACCGCGACCCACCGTGCGCGCCCGCCTGCGCGACCCCATCCCACGTAAGGACAGGCGCCGCCACTACGTGCGCGTGCGGCTGCACGAGACGGCGGCAGGGCTGGAAGCGGCGCTCACCGGCGACCAGGGCTCCGGCATCCTCAGTTCACTGGTCGCCGCCGACGGGTTGGCCATCATACCGGAGGGGGTGGACCACCTGGACGGGGGCGCGGAGGTGGAGGTATTGCTGCTGCGGAACGCAGACGACCAATGGACAATGACCAATGGACAATGACCAATGACCAATGACAGGACCTCGGGCAGATGGAGTGGTCCGTGGTCTGTGGTCTGTGGTCTGTCGTCCGTGGTCCGTGGTCTGTCGTCCGTGGAGGGGATGATGCGCATATTGGCCATAGATGTCGGTGCGGGGACGCAGGATGTGCTGTTGTGGGAGGCGGGCCAGCCGATGGAGAACAACGTCAAACTGGTCCTGCCCTCCTGGACGACGGTGCTGGCCCGGCAGGTGCGCCAGGCTACTGCCGAGGGCCGGCCCATCTTCTTCACCGGTAACCTGATGGGCGGAGGGCCGGTCGTCAGCGCCATGAAGCGCCACCTACAGGCCGGCTACCCCGTCTACGTCACCCCGCGCGCCGCGCTGACCGTCCGCGACAGCCTGGAGCAGGTGCGCCAGCGGGGGTACACGCTGGTGGACAAGCCTCCCGATCTGCCAGGGCTGCTGACCCTGCGCGGGCGGGATGTGGACCTGCCGGCCCTGGCCGACGCGCTGGCCCCGTTCGGCGTGAGCCTGCCGGAGCGCGTGGCGGTGGCGGTGCAGGACCACGGCGAATGTCTGGAGGGCTCCAACCGTCGCTTTCGCTTCCAGTTGTGGCGGGAGTTCGTCGAGGCGGGCGGCGCACTGACGGACCTGGTCTATCAGCAGGTGCCGTCCTGCTACACGCGCATGCTGGCCGTGCAGCAGGACGCGCCCGGGGCGGTGCTGATGGACACCGGCGCGGCGGCGCTGTGGGGTATCCTGGAGGACTCCCAGGCAGCCGTGCACCGGGAGGAAGGGTTCATCGCCGTCAACGTGGGCAACCAGCACACCATCGCCGTCCTCCTGCGCGGCGAGCGCATCCTGGGGCTGTTCGAGCACCACACCGTGCTGCTGACGCCGGAGAAGTTGCGTCACCTGGTGGAGCGGCTGCGCGCCGGCAAGCTCCGCGACGATGAGGTGTACGAGGATAACGGCCACGGCGCCTATATTGGGCCGGACTACCAGCCCGGCAGCGGCTTTGGCTTCGTCTCCGTGACCGGCCCGCAGCGGCGGATGGCTGAGGGGTCGGGGTACCACTTTGCCGCGCCTTATGGTGATATGATGCTGACCGGCTGCTTCGGCCTGGTGGCGGCAGTGCGGCGAGCAGTGGTCACGACCGAATGATTCCCCTGTCTCCCCACTTGCGTTTTGGCGAGATGGTGGTATAATATCGAGGTATGTAGATATTTGAATATAAGCATATGTCTACGATAGACGTCTCCCTTCAACAGGAAATCAATCTCCTGCACGCCCAGGTCTGCCAGGCCCTGGCCGACCCCAAGCGCATCCTGCTCCTTTACGCGCTGGCTGAGGGTCCCCGACGGGTCACTGACCTGGCAGAGACATTGGGCCTTCCCCAGCCGACAGTCTCCCATCACCTGAAGATCCTGCGTGAGCGGGGGCTGGTCGCCGCCGAGCAAGAGGGGGTGGCGGTCCACTATTCTTTGACCGATGCGCGGGTGATCCAGGCGTTGGACCTGCTGCGAGGGGTTTTGCGAGCCCAACTCGTCCTGCAGGCCGGCCTGGCCGAAAGGCTGCGATAGAGGCCGAATTTCCAGGCATCTTGCAGGCGCCTGGCACTTCACAGATCCATCTTAAGGAGGGGCAGCATGAGCGAGCACGAGCATGAGCATGAGGCCAGAAAGGCATCCATCGTCGTCTTCAGCGGCGACATGGACAAGGTGATGGCGGCGCTCATCATTGCCACCACCGCCGCCGCCAGCGGCATCGAGACCACCATGTTCTTCACCTTCTGGGGCCTGCAGGCGCTGAAGAAAAAGGTGTCCACCGGACGCACCCTCTTTGAGCGCATGCTGAGCATGTTCCTCAAGGACATCAACGGTGTCGGCCCCAGCAAACTGAACATGGGCGGCATGGGCCGCTGGATGTTCAAGAAGATGATGAAGCAGCACGAGGTCGCCACCCTGCCGGAACTGCGTCAGATGGCCATTGACCTGGGGGTCAAGCTCCTGGCCTGCCAGATGAGCATGGATGTGATGGGCATCCGCCGGGAGGACCTCATTGACGAGGTGACCGATGTGGTGGGCGCAGCCACCTACATCGCCGAAGCGAACCAGTCGCACATCACCCTGTTTGTCTGACCGCAAAGAGCGCAAAGGACGCGAAGGAACCGAGAAGGCTTTGCGTCCTCTGCATCCTTGGCGGTGAAAATCCAGAAAAAAGGAGGCGCAAAATGGCAGAATACACCCCTGAAAGGACGCTGGATGCCCGTGGGTTGAAGTGCCCCATGCCGGTGGTCAAGACCAGCCAGGAGATCAAGAACATCTCCGTGGGCGGTATTCTGGAGGTCATGGCCACCGACCCCGGCTCCGTCGCCGACATCCAGGCCTGGTGCAAGAGCACCGGCAACGAACTGCTCGGGATGGAGAAGGGCGACGGGCTCTTCAAGTTCTACATCCGCCGCGTCAAGTAGGACAACTGCTCGCAGTTGTCCTACAGCCCCAGGAGGTGTCTATGGCAACCCTGGCCTTTCTGTTCTACTACGTTACCCCCTACATTGCCCTTGCGGTTTTCCTCGGCGGGATGGCGTACCGGATCTACCGGTGGTGGCGGGCAAAGCCTGTGGCTGGTCATCTGTCCCTGTACCCCCGTCCCCATCGCCGCTGGGGAGCCTTTATGGAAATGCTGATCGAGACGGTCACCCTGAAGATGGTGTTCAACGCGATCCAGATCAGCGGTTCCGCTCTTCCGATCACCGCGGGCCTGGCCCTGCATGGCGCCCTTTTCCTGGGACTGGCGCATCATCTGCCCGTCTTTCTTCATCTCCCCGCCCTGAGAAGTTCGGCGATCTGGACCGCGTTTGGCACCCTTATGGGGCTGGCTTTCGGCGCTCTCCTCCTATACGCCCTGGCCCATCGTCTGGAAGGCCGCCGCAAGCACCTCTCCATTCCGCAGGACTATCTGGCTCTCCTCCTGCTGATCGGGATCGCGGTGACCGGCCTCCACATCCACTTTCTCCACGCGCTGGACGCGCAGGAACTGCCCCGCTTCTTCCTGGGATTGGCTACCTTCAACTGGCAGCCCGTCCCCCAGAGCGCAGGCCCGTCCTTCATCTGGCACTTTGCCTTTGTTCAACTCCTGATGGTTTACTTCCCCTTCAGCAAATTCAGCCATATGGTCGGCTACCCGCTGGCCAAGATGGTAGCCTACAGTTAGGAGGGTGCCATGCTGGAGACTTTTACGGAAGTCATGCGCCAGCGCCTCACTCGCCCGCTCCAATACTTTATGGACATCTGCATTCGCTGCGGCCTTTGTGCGGATGCCTGCCACTTCTACGCCTATTCCCGCGACCTGGCCCACATTCCCGCCTATCGGGCGTTGCTGGTCAAGAAGCTGCTCCAATCCAAAGGCAATCCCCTCCTGGACTGGTATCGGGAAAACCATCAGCCGGACGAGCGGACGGTGGAGGAACTGCGGAAAGCGCTCTGGGACTGCACCGGCTGCCGGCGTTGCACTTTGGTTTGCCCCTTCCACCTGGACACCGGGCTCCTGGTCAGCACGGCCCGCTATGCCCTCCAGCAGGAGGGGATGGGGCTGGAGATGGTCGCCGAGATCGGCAACGCCGAGGTCAGCAAAGGGGAAATCATAGACGCCCTCAAAGAGTTCTACGTGGACCAGTTCCGCGAACTGGAAGGGCGAATTCGGGAGGAATGGGGCGCTCCCGATCTGCGCATTCCGGTGGACGAGCCGGCGCGCGTCCTCTACGTGCCGGTGGTCGGCGAGCACGCCATCATCCCGATGGCAAAAATCTTCCACGCGGCGAAGGAGAGTTGGACGCTGAGCATGTTCACCGCCACCAACCACTCCTTCTTCGTCGGCGACACGGAGAAGGCGAAGCAGGCCGCCCACTGGATCGTGGAGGAGGCCCGCCGTCTGGGCGTGCAGGTCATCGCCTATGCCGAATGCGGCCATGCCACCCGAACGTTGTTCCAGTTCTGGGATCACTGGTTCGGCGACGAGATCGCCGGCATCCAGCGCATGAGCGTGGTGCAACTGATCGCTTCCTACCTCCAGGAAGGGCGCATCCGGGTCCGGCCGGGGATGTTCGACGCTCCCCTGACCTATCACGACCCCTGTAACCTGGGCCGCAACGTCGGCATCTTCGAAGAGCCGCGCATGCTCATCCGTGCCGTCGCCACGGATTTCCGGGAACTCTCGCCCAACCGGGAACTGAACTGGTGCTGTGGCGGAGGCGGCGGGTTGATCGCCGAACCGGAGATGAAAGAGGCCCGCATGAAGGGAGGCCGCAAGAAGGTGGAGCAGATTCAGCGCAGCGGCGCCCAATGGGTCGTCACCGCCTGCGAGAACTGCAAGACGCAACTTGCGGACCTGAACGAGCACTACAATCTGGGCGTAGAAGTCAGAGGAGTGTGGGACCTGGTCGCCGAGGCGCTGGTGCTGTGATCCGCTATCGCGGAGGGAGGTGCGAACATGAGCGGTGATCCATCGCCACAGGATCATGTCCAGTCATGGGAAGAAAGGCTCATCGCCGACTACTACGACTATCGCTGGCGTCAGTTGATGGAGCCGATGTGTGAGAAGATGCAGGCCTGGAAGGCCGGTCGGCTGACCCACGCTGAGATGGACCGCGCCCTGGAGGAGTGTCACCAGAAGGTCTGCGAGGCCCGCAACATCCTCAGTCAACGGCATGACCGCCTGATCCTGTTGATCCAATATCTGGACCGCGATTGGTTCAAAGAGTGGCTGAAGCAACACGCCCCGCCGCCAGGGGCGCGGGTGTTGCCAGGCGAGTAAGAGTCCATCCGAACAACCCCCGTAGCCGACGCATCCCCATGCTTCGGTAGGCGGCCCCGGCGCGGGATCTTGCCCGCCGGACCATAGTCCGGCGGGCCGGCACCCGAAATCCCGGCGCGGATGGTGAAGGTTGGCGGGAGAAAGCCGCCCGCTCTAAGAACCCGATGCAGAGGGAAAAGAAGCGGTCGTATGCCGTTTGACACTTCGTCCCCCCTGTGTTAGAATCCCTTGCAGGACGGAGCCATCAGACTTCCGAGGCCTATAAGACCTCGGAAGTCTGTCCTACTCCTCAACTGCTCTATGGAACCAGACCTTCACGTAGCAGATCGAGAGAAGCGCACCGTTGCCCTCAGTTCGGTGCTGGCCGCCGTCTTCCTGACCACCTTCAAACTGGTGGTCGGGTTGCTGACCAACAGCCTGGGCATCCTTTCTGAGGCGGCGCACTCTGGCCTGGACCTGGTGGCGGCCCTCGTCACCTTCCTGGCTGTAAGGGTCTCTGGCCGCCCGCCGGACCCCCAACACCACTTCGGCCACGGCAAGGTGGAGAACCTCTCCGCTCTGCTGGAGACGTTGCTCCTGCTGGCCACCTGCGTCTGGATCATCTATGAAGCGGTCAGCCGTCTCTTCTTCCGTCACGTGGAGGTCGAAGCCAGCCTGTGGGCTTTCCTGGTGATGGGCTTCTCGATCCTGGTGGACATCGGCCGCTCGCGGGCGTTAGGTCGCGTCGCCCGGAAGCACAACAGCCAGGCTCTGGAGGCCGACGCCCTCCACTTCTCCACCGACATCTGGAGCAGTTCCGTGGTCATCGTGGGCCTGGGGCTGGTGCGCCTGGCTGACCTGTTGCCCCGCTACCGCACCTGGCTGCTGCGCGCCGACGCGCTGGCCGCGCTGGTCGTCGCCGGCATCGTCATCTGGATCAGCATCCAGTTGGGACGGCGCACGGTGGACGCGCTGCTCGACCGCGCGCCGGAAGGGCTGGAGGAGCGCATCCGCGCCGCGGTGGGCGGCGTGGAACACGTACGCGAGTGCGGCCCGCTGCGCCTGCGCATGTCCGGCCCGACCACCTTCATCGAAATCACCGTGCGTGTTGCCCCTGACATACCGGCCGGCCTGGCGCATCAGGTGACCACGCAGGTCGAGGAGGCCGTGGCACCGCTGTGCCGGCCGTGTGACGTGATCGTGCACGTCGAGCCGTTGCCGGCAGAGGACGGCCTGGTCGGGCAGGTGAAGGCCATCGCCGCCGAGGCCGGTTTGGCGGTGCATGACCTGCGCGTCCATCGGCTGGCAGACGGCTACCACGTCAACCTGGACCTGGAACTGTCTCCCTCCCTCTCTCTCGAGGAGGCCCACGGCCTGACGACGGCGTTTGAGGAACGGCTGCGTGCTCGCCTGCCGGAACTGGCGGCGATTGAGACGCACATCGAAGTCGCCCCGGCCCTGCCCAACGGGCCTGGCGAGGAGGTCACTGCTGATTACCAGGAGATCGTCCAGGAGGTGGAGAGGGTAGTCGCAGCCCAGGAAGGGGTGACCGGTTGTCACGATATCCGCCTGCGCCGGGTAGACGGGCTGCTCTACGCCTCGCTCCACTGTCTCTGCCCGGCCACCGTCTCGATGGAGCAGGCACATCTCTGCTCGACGCAGATCGAGGGGCGCCTGCATGAGGCTCTGCCGCAGGTCGCTCACTTCCTGGTGCATGTCGAGCCGGAGTAGCCGGTTCCTGCCGGGCCAACTTGTGCGATGACGTCTCTGATGGTATGATAGCGTAAAGGAGTCAAGCCGTGATCGGTATGCATCACCGCCGGACCTGAAGTCGGACCCTGGGCGTCGGGCGACGCCCGCGGGTCAACCTGCACACGTCAGGGGGCGGTGAGCGAGCCGCGCCCTGAGTTTCCTGTTAGCGCCTCCTCCTGAGCCGCCGCTGATGTGTGTCAGTGGCGGCTTTCTGTTGCCCGACGCCCCGTGCGCCGGGTCAATGAAAAACTCTGAAGGGAGATGAGTGGCTGATGAAGGAGAAGATCGTGGATGCGCGGGGGCTGGCCTGCCCCCAACCGGTCATCATGACCCGCACCGCACTGCAGGAGTGCGATGCGGTGGTGACCATCGTGGACAACCGCACGGCGCAACACAACGTCACGCGCATGGCGGAGAAGTCCGGCTGCACGGTGCGCGTCGAGGAGCGCGAGGACGGCGTCTACCTGCACATCCTCCGCTCCGCGCAGCCGGCTGGCGAGCCGGCGCCGACCCCGCCGGTTTCCCCTTCCGGCGGCCCGCTGGTGTTGGTCATCTCCAACGAGCACATGGGGCACGGAGAGGCCGAACTGGGCCACATCCTGATCCGCGCCTTTTTCCACACCCTGAATGAGGTCGAGCCGCTGCCCGACACCATCATCTTCTTCAACAGCGGGGTCAGGTTGGTGGTGGAGGATTCCCCCGTGCTGGAAGACCTGCGCAGCCTGTCCGAACAAGGGGTGGAAATCCTGGCCTGTGGCACCTGCTTGCAGTACTACAATCTCAAGGATAAAATCGCGGTCGGTGAGGTCTCCAACATGATGACCATCGCCGAGACGATGCTACGGGCGGGTCGGTTGGTCTCCTGGTAGGGGGTGAGGTGACATGATGGACGAGATTCGGTTGACCCAGTGGGCCTCCTGCGCCGGTTGAGCGGCCAAGATGGGCCCCGAGGCCCTGGCGCAGGTGCTGCGTCCACTCCAAGAACGATTCCTGCCCGCGGATTTCCCCGATCTGCTCGTGGGTCTGGGACGGGCGGATGACGCCGCCGTCTATCGGCTGAGCGACGACCGCGCGCTGATCGTCACCACCGACTTCTTCACCCCTGTGGTGGACGACGCCTACGACTATGGCGCCATCGCCGCAGCCAACTCCATGTCCGACGTCTACGCGATGGGCGGGGAGGTGGTATTGGCGCTAAACGTGGCCGGCTTCCCCGACAAACTGCCCACCCACGTTGCCGCGGAAATCCTGCGCGGCGGGGCGGACAAGGTGGCCGAGGCCGGCGCGGTTATCGCCGGGGGGCACACCATGCGCGCCACCGAGCCGATGTACGGGCTGGTGGCGGTGGGGCTGGCCCACCCCGACCGGTTGATGGTGAAGGGAGGAGCGCGGCCGGGCGACCGGCTGGTGCTGACCAAGCCACTCGGCCTGGGGGTGATCACCACCGCGCTCAAGGCTGGCAAAGCAAAGGCCGAACACGTGGCAGCGGCGGTGGAGAGCATGAAACGGCTCAACCGCGCTGCCGCCCGCTGTGCCGTGGCGGTGGGCGTGCGTGGCGCGACCGACATCACCGGCTTCAGCCTGCTGGGCCACGCTCTGGAGATGGCTGAACAGGGCGGCGTGCGGCTGCGCTTCGCCTGGGAGGCGATGCCGTTCCTGCCCGGCGCGCTGGAGGCCGCCGCGGAGTGGATCTTCCCCGGCGGGGCGAGCGACAACGCCATGTTCTACGAATCGCGGGTTGCTTTCGCCCCCGAACTGGGCGAGGAGCAGCGCATGCTGCTGTTCGACCCGCAGACCTCTGGCGGGCTGCTGTTGGCCGTCCCCGCCGGGCGGCTGGCGGAGTTCGCCGCGCAGATGGAAGCACAGGGACAACCCTTCTGGGTCGTGGGCGACGTGGGCGAGGGGGAGGGGGTTGTGGTGACCCTTTGCCCCGATGATGATTTGTGCTAAAATAGAAGCGGTGAACTGACGATTGTATCAGCCCGCGCGACAGCCTGAATGGTCCAGAGGGGGGTGGGATGAACGAGAAGCAGACCCACGAGTACAAGAGTATCCTCCGTCGCACGGATATGTTCTACGACCTCAGCGACGCGCAACTGGAGATGGTCGCTTCGATCTGTGACGAGGCGACCTACAAAGTGGGGCAGGTCATCTTCGAGGAGAACAGCGCCGGGGATGAGCTGTACGTCATCGCAGCGGGGGAGGTGGAGATTCAGCTCGACCCTGGCACGATCCGCCTGGACGGCCGTCCGACCGGCGGGCAGGTGACCATCGCCACGTTGCGGTCTGGGCAGACCTTTGGCGAGATCGTGCTGGTGGATGAGGGACTGCGCACCGCCTCAGCGCGCGCTGCCTCGCGCCAGACGCGGCTGTTGGTCTTGAAGCGGGATCGCCTGCTCAACCTGTGCAACAACTACCCCGAACTGGGGTATCGGCTGATGCGGAACATCGCCGCCGACCTGGCCTTCAAGATCCGCAGCACGGATCTGATGGTCCGCGAGCAACTGCTGTGGCGTCCACGGCCGTAGATTTGACTTTTGGCCGCGCCCGGCTATAATATGGCCCATCTGGCGGGTGTAGTTCAGCGGTAGAACGTCAGCTTCCCAAGCTGAATGTCAGGGGTTCGAATCCCCTCACCCGCTCCTGAAGAGGCTCACAGGCCCCCGTTCGTCCCAAGGCCGCCGGTGGCGCAACACCGGCGGTTTCTCTTTTCCTCCGTGAGCCTGCGTCGGGTGGCCTCCCTGTGGTTTTTTGAGGCGAGTGAATCGGGCAGGCCGGATTTGAGTTTTCTCCGCTTTCGGTGTATGATTACCATCACACACCGCGCACAAGGAGTGGCGTGTCCATGAAAGTCATCTTGCTGCGGGATGTCCCCAATCTGGGGCGCGAGGGCGACGTCAAAGAGGTGCCAGCAGGCTATGCCCGCAACTACCTCCTGCCCAGGGGCTGGGTGGCGCCGGCCACACCCGGCGCGTTGAAGGCCCTGGAGGCGGAGCGAATGGCACGCGGGGAGCGGATGGCCCGTCAGACGGAGAAGGCCACGGAACTGGCCGCGCGGTTGTCTGAGATCACCCTCACCTTCCAGGCCAAGGCCGGTCCCACCGGCCGGCTCTACGGCTCGATCACCACTGCCGACATCGCCAGGGCGCTATCCGAGCAACTGGGGGTGACGATTGACCGCCGCGACATCATGAGTGAGCCGCTGCGCCAGGTGGGCCCCCACACCGTACCCATCCGCATCTCTCATAACGTCGTCGCTCAGGTGCAGGTGGTGCTCACCGCGGAGTAGCGCCGTCCCTGTTGAGTGGCCATGGAAACCCTGGGTAAGTGGCTGCAGATCGCCCGCGAGGCTAGAGGCCTCTCACTGGAGCAGGCGGAACAGGTTACCCGCATCCGGCGCCGTTACCTGAAGGCGCTGGAGGAGGGGAACTACGAAGCGCTGCCCGGCGGGGAGGCCCAGACGCGGGGCTTCCTGCGCCGGTATGCCGCGCTGTTGGGTCTCTCGCCCGATGAGGCCATCATCCGTTATGACGAAGAGGTGCATGGCCGCCGCCCGGAGCCACCTGCGCCTCCCGCTGCGCCCACCCCGGCCACGCCTGCGATGCCCATCAACCGCCCACACAGCAACTGGCTGCAGGTCGTGGCGGTCATCGGCCTGGTGATCCTGCTGCTCCTGGGGGCCTGGTGGCTGCTCTCCTACGCCGGGTGGGCGCCGCCCCCGGCCTCCCCGCCCGAGGCGACCACCGCGCCGCTGATGACCCTGTCCCGCGCGGCGGTCGGGGCAACGGCCGGGCAGGCCACGCCCGCTTTCCCTGTCTCCTCCAGCGGTGTGACCCTTACCCTGGAGCCGACGGAGCACGTCTGGGTGCGGGTGACTGCCGACGGGGCGGTCGTCTTCGAGGGGCTGTTGGCCCCCGGGGAGGCCCCTTCCTGGACGGCCCAGGAGCTGGTGGTCGTGGAGACGGGCAACGGCGCCGGGCTCGTCGCCGTGGTCAACGGCCAGTCGCAGGGGCCGCTCGGCGAGCGCGGACAGGTGTGCGCGCGCGCCTGGGCGCCGACCGGCGCTGTGGATGTCGTCGCGCCGCCGGGCGGCGGGTGATCTGACGGATCCTCCTCATCGGCCCCGCAGCCGCTCTGCCATCTCGAACCCCGCCGCCAACGCCCGCAGGTTGACCTCTTCTGTCCCCTTGGGCACCCGCGCCCGCACCGCCGCCTCCAGCGCGCTGCGGGAGACCACACCGGTGAGCCCCACCAGCAGCCCCAGCGCGACGACGTTCGCGCTGATCTCCCGTCCAGTCGTCTCCCTGGAAAGCGTGGTGATCGGCGCGCGGACGGCTTCGGTCGTCGGCGCGCGGGCGACGTTATCGGCGTCGAGGATGACCAGCCCGCGCTCCTTCACCTCGTCGGCGTACCGGTCGCACGCCTCCTGGCTCATGCACAGCAGCACGTCGGCCTCGAGCACCTCGGGGAAATGGACCTCCTGGTCGGAGATGATCACGTCCGCGCGGCTGGCCCCGCCGCGCGCTTCCGGCCCGTAGGACTGGGTCTGCAGCACCTGTTTCCCATCCGCCACCGCCGCCTCGGCCAGCAGGATACCGGCCAGGATCATCCCCTGCCCACCGGTGCCGGCCAGCCGGATCTCGATCCGCCTGCTCATAGCCGTCCCTCCTGCTGTGCCCGCTCGACGATCTGCCGGTACAGTTGTGTGTACTCTGGCATCTCGCGGTCGGCAAAGACGCCGCGCACGATCTTGCCGCTCAGTTCCTCTTCGCTTTTCCCCTCGGCCTGCTTGAGGGTGATGCTGTTCTCCTTCAGCCGCCGCATCATATCGGGTGCGCGCCCCCAGCGGTTCAAACGCCCCAGGGTGGTATGGCAGTAACTGACCACCTCCACCAGCGAGAAGCCGTTCTTCTGGATCGCCTGGGCCAGGTAGCGCTGCATCTCTTCCACGTGGTAGACGGTGGAGCGGGCGACGAAGGCCGCGCCTGCGGCGACGGCCAGTTCGGCGACGCGGAACGGCGGTTCGACGTGGCCGTAGGGGGCGGTGGCAGCGCGGACGCCCAGCGGCGTCGTCGGTGAGTACTGCCCGCCAGTCATGCCGTAGGTGGAGTTGTTGACCACGATGGCGGTGAGGGCGATGTTGCGCCGCGCGGCGTGGATGAAATGGTTGCCGCCGATGGCCAGCGCGTCGCCGTCTCCCATCACCACGAGCACCTTCATCCCCGGTCGCACCAGTTTCAGGCCTGTGGCAAACGCCAATGCCCGCCCGTGCGTTGTGTGCAGGGTGTTGAAGTCCACATACACCGGCATCCGCCCGGTGCAGCCGATGCCGGAGATCATCGCCACGTCGTTCTTGTCCAGCCCCAGCCCGTCCACCGTGCGGATGATTGCCCCGAGAACGATGCCGATGCCGCATCCGGCGCACCAGACGTTGGGGAACTTCTTGCTGTGGCGCAGGTAACGTTCGTGGAGCCGCGACTCGTGTTGTAGGGTGGTCATTCCTCTCACCTCTCGATGGCCGCCAGGATCTCTTCCGGGCGGATGATCTCGCCGTCGGCGCGGTTGACCCGACGCACCTTGCGCCAGCCGACGACGCGCTCCACCTCCAGCGCGAGCTGTCCCAGGTTCATCTCTGGCACCACCACCCGGTGCAGCCGCTCGGCGGCCCGTTCGACCGCTTTCTCTGGGAAGGGCCAAATCGTCTTCAACTTCAGGAAGCCCACGCGGCGACCCCGCTGGCGGGCCTGTTCCACGGCGTGTTGGGCAGAGCGGGCCGCCCCGCCGTAGGAGATGACCAGCGTCTCCGCCGTCTCGACGCCGTCCTCATCGTAGAGGAGAATGTCGCTCAGGCTGCGGCGGATCTTGCGGAAGACGCGGTCGAGCCAGGCGTTCACCTCGTCGGGACGCTCGGTGGGATAGCCGCGCTCGTCGTGGTGCAGACCGGTGACATGGTAACGGTACCCCTCGCCAAAGGGGATCAGTTGCGGCACGTCGGCGGGGAAGTTCTCGTAGGGCTTGTACCACTCCGGTGGCACGGGCGTCTGCGCCCGCTCCACGCGGGGGACGGTGGCGTAGTCCGGCAGTTCCACCCTCTCGCGCATGTGGCCCACCACCTCGTCCATCAGCATGATGACCGGCGTGCGGTACTGCTCGGCGAAGTTGAAGGCGGTCACCGTCAGGTCGAAGCACTCGCGCACCGAGGACGGAGCGAGAGCGATGATCGGGTGGTCGCCGTGGGTGCCCCAGCGAGCCTGCATGACATCCCCCTGGGCCGGGCTGGTGGGCCGGCCGGTGGAGGGTCCCAGCCGCTGCACGTCCACGATGACACAGGGAATCTCCGCCATCGCCGCGTAGCCGATGTTCTCCTGCATCAGGCTGAAGCCGGGGCCGGACGTGGCGGTCATGGCCTTGGCCCCGCCCACCGCCGCGCCGATGACGGCGGACATCGAGGCGATCTCGTCTTCCATCTGGATGAAGATGCCGCCGATCTGCGGCAGGCGCAGGGCCATCCTCTCGGCGATTTCGGTAGCGGGGGTGATGGGGTAACCGGCGAAGAAGGTGCAGCCAGCGGCGATGGCCCCCTCCGCGCAGGCTTCGTCCCCCTGCATCAGCCGCGCGCTCATCTCTCTTCCTCCTTCGGCCCGACCTCGGTGACGAAGATGGCGAAGTCAGGGCAATGCTGCTCGCACCAGCGGCAGGCGATGCAGGCCTCCGGGTGGGCAATGACGACGGTGCCGCTCTCCGCCTGCTCCAGCACATGCGTTGGGCAGAACTCGACGCACAGGCCACATCCCTTGCACCAGTTGGGGAAGACGGTCACCTGTCCCCGACGTCGTCTCTTTCCGGTCTTCTCTTCGACCGCGGCTTCTGTGGCTTCTGTGACCATAGGCTCAGGAACCTCCCCTCGCAGCATTTGCCAGCAAACGAACCGTTTCAGGTTGCCGGTTACAGGTTTCAGGTTGTCCGGCAGGGTTCGCCGGGATGGCAGGGGCATTATACCACTGCTGCCGGTTCCTGCCACCCGTTGCGGCCTTCGTGATTTCGAAGCAAATCCCGGTCTGGGGACGGGGTCGAGGCTTTAGCCAGCGCAAACGTGGCTCAAACCGGCTGAAGCCGCGACTCCGGGCGGGAAAAGCAGCGTCGACGTAGCCTAAATCGCTTCTGCTTCGAACACCCATCGTACCCCCCCCACGTGGTGGACTTTGTGGCTTCGTGGTATAATCAACCCAATTGTCAGGGAGGTGAACATGCGAAAACCTGTGCTTGCCGTTGTTCTGGGCGGGCTGCTCCTGGTGGGTGCTGGCTGCAACTCCGGAGCCGCCACGCCGACCCCCACCTATGCTGGCCGGGTGCCCACACTGACGCCAGCCCCGG
>DAOTYX010000045.1:0-5392 GCA_034434635.1 Anaerolineae bacterium
GACAGGCCGTCACCCAAGCCCAGAAACACGCCCTGGTGACCAGAGTACACTATCTGGGTGGCTTTGTCAAGGACAGCGCTAACCTCTTGGAGTTACAGACACTGCTGGCGATCGGTGTTGTAACTGCTCAGCTAAGCACACGGGTACCGTCAATTGGGAAGGAGGTGAGGATGGGAGAGCGATACAAAAGCCAGATCCAGGTACAGAAGCAGCGAAGGGTCTTGACTGAAAACTGAAGGAGGGGAAAGATGCTAAGGAAGCTGTACTCGCCGTTTGTGTTGCTGCTCATCGCCGTACTGTTCCTTACCGCCTGTCAGGCGCCGACCGCCACTCCGGCCCCCACCCAGGCCCCGACGGAGGCCCCCACTCAGGCCCCGACGGAGGCCCCCACCGAGGCGCCGCCGACAGGGCCAAGCGGACAACTGGAGATCTTCAGCTGGTGGACGGCAGGCGGGGAGGCCGAGGGCCTCGCGGCGATGCTTGAGGTCTTTCAGCAACAGTACCCCAATGTCGAGGTCATCAACGCCACTGTCGCGGGCGGGGCAGGAGTGGACGCCAGGGCTGTGCTGGCCACCCGCATGCAGGGCGGATCACCGCCAGGCTCCTTCCAGGTCCACGCCGGACATGAGCTGATTGACACCTATGTACGGGCGGGCCAGATGGAACCGGTTACCTTCCTCTACGAAGAAGAGGGATGGCTGGACGTCTACCCTCCGGATCTGATCGACATCCTCTCCTACGAGGGCGAAATCTGGTCTGTGCCCGTCAACATCCACCGCGCCAACGTCCTGTGGTACAACACCGCAATCTTCGAGGAGTACAACCTGCAACCACCGACGACCTGGGAGGAGTTCTTCGCCGCGGCGGAGACGCTCCAGGCTGCCGGCATCATCCCCCTGGCCCTGGGTGAGACCTGGACCCAGGTTCACCTGTTCGAAACCGTGCTCCTGGGGACGTTGGGACCGGATGGCTATGCTGGCCTGTGGACCGGCGAAACGGACTGGGGCAGCCCTGAGGTCACGGAGGCGCTGAACAACTTCGACCGGATCCTGGACTACGTCAACGAGGACTACGCCGCGCTCTCATGGGACCAGGCCACACAACTGGTCATTGACGGCACAGCGGCCATGAATATCATGGGCGACTGGGCGGAGGGCTACTTCAAGGCTCAGGGTTGGACGCCAGGGGAGGAGTTCGGTTGGGCACCCTCACCGGGCAGCGCTGGCTCCTTCGATGCCCTCTCAGATAGCTTCGGCCTGCCGGCGAACGCGCCGAACCGCGAAGCCGTGCTTGCCTGGCTGAGGGTCTGTGGATCGCGGGAGGGCCAGGATGCCTTCAACCCGATCAAGGGGTCCATCCCGGCCCGCACTGACGGCGACCGCAGTCTGTATGACGTCTACCTGCAGTCCGCGATGGACGACTTCGCCCAGGATCAGATCGTGCCCAGCCTGATGCACGGCGCCGCAGCAGCCCCGAGCTGGCAGCAGGACATCATAGATGCGGTGACCCTCTTCACCACCAGCCGTGATGTCGCGGCTTTCCAGGAGGCGCTGGTGTCGGCCTGTGCTGATGCCGGGGTCTGCCAGTAACGTCAACGTGTGAACGGGGCAGCCCTGATCGATCAGGGCTGCCCCACCGCCGGTGGGGATCATTCGATATGCGTGTCCGGAAGGAGTACCTGCTGGCCATTGCCTTGATCTCACCCTCGGTGGCGGCGGTGGCCATTTTCGTCTATGGGTTCATCGGCTGGACCGCTCGGGCCTCTCTATCTGCGTGGGAGGGCCTGAACCCGGACTACACGTTTGTGGGACTCTCCAACTTCATCACCCTGTTCAACAACCCGCGCTTCCAAATCGACCTGCGCAACACGGGCATCTTCACGGTGCTGTTCCTCGGCGCCTGCTTGACCATCGGACTCGTCCTGGCGATCCTGCTGGACCAGCATCCCCGTGGTGAAGGGGTCTTCCGCAACATCTACCTCTTCCCAATGGCCATCTCCTTCATCGTGACCGGAGTCGTCTGGCGCTGGCTCCTCAACCCCGCGACCTCCATCGAGCGCCTGAGTGGGATCAACCTGCTGTTCCATCAGGCGGGGCTGGACTTTCTGGTCTCGAAGTGGTATACCTCGCGTCCCTTCGGAATCGCTGCAATCGTCATTCCGGCTGCCTGGCAGATGTCTGGCTTCACTATGGCGCTGTACCTGGCCGGCCTGCGCAGCATCCCCGACGAACTGCGGGAGGCGGCCCGCGTGGACGGGGCCAGCGAATGGCAGATCTATCGTCACATCGTTCTGCCGATGCTCAAGGGCGTGACCCTGAGCGCGGTGATCATCCTCGGTCACATCTCTCTGAAGGTGTTCGATCTGGTGATGGCGATCACGCAGGAGGGCGGGGAGGGATTCTCAGCCGACGTGCCCGCGCTGAACATGTGGTATACCGCCTTTCGGGCCCTACGATTCGGCCGCGGAGCAGCCATCGCTGTCATCATCCTTCTGACTGTCGCCGTGCTGGTTGTCCCCTACCTGATCCATAACCTGCGCACGGAGGTTGAACAGTGACTCGCCGGCTGACCCGTTTCCTCCTCTACTTCCTCATGGCGATAGCGGCAGCTTTCTATCTGATGCCTGTGTATGTGCTGCTCGTGACCGGGTTCAAGAGTTTTCAGGAAGTCAACCTGGCCACGATGTGGAACCTGCCCTCCGGGATCTACCTCGATAACTTCGCTGCCGCCTTCGAGAAGCTGCTCCCCAACCTGCGAAACAGCCTATCCCTGACTGTAACAGCCTCCATTCTCTCAGCGCTTCTGGGCTCACTGAACGGCTACGTTCTCTCCAAGTGGAAGTTCCGCGGCGCTGACGGGTTGTTTACGGCCGTGCTGTTCGGCATGTTCATCCCCTACCAGAGCATCCTCATTCCCCTGGTGCGGTTCATGCAGACGATCCACCTCTATGGGAACCTCTGGGGGCTTGTCCTGGTCCACGTCATCTATGGCATCCCCATCACCACCCTGATCTTCCGTAACTACTACGCCAGCGTTCCAACCGAGATCGTCGAAGCAGCGCGCATGGACGGCGCTGGACTTCTGGGCATCTACCGGCACGTGATGTTGCCGCTGGCGATTCCTGGTTTCATCGTCGTGCTCATCTGGCAGTTCACGTCCATCTGGAACGAGTTCCTCTTCGCGGTGACCCTCACCGAGCCAAGATTCTGGCCGGTCACTGTCGCTCTGCAGAACCTGGCCGGCAGCCAGATCGTGGAATGGAACGTCCAGATGGCCGGCGCCCTGCTGGCCGCCCTGCCCACACTGTTGGTCTACATTTTCCTCAGTCGCTACTTCCTGCGCGGGTTGATGGCAGGAGCGCTGAAAGGGTAGCGGCTCTCCGCCCCCGACTGACTCGCCGTTTGCAACCCCTCGGCATTTCTGCTGACGCGCCGCTGTGGTCGGTGCCTGTCTTCCCGTCTTGGCAAAGCCAGCCACCCGGCTATAATGCCTCATATGTCACGTCAGAGGGATGCGCTGCTGTGGCTCTTCCTGCTGGCCCTGCTGCTACGCCTGGCGGTCGTCCTGGCTGCGGCACAGATGCCGATCGGTCTGGACGACATGTTCCAGTACGACATGCTGGCCCGTTCCCTCGTCGCCGGCAACGGCTACCGCTGGTACGCCCAGGAGGACCTGGCCCTCATCCAGCGCTACATCCAGATGGAAGTGCCGCCGGAATACGACCCCCGCGGCATTCTGACCAGTTTCCGCCCGCCGCTCTACCCGGCCTTCCTGGCGCTGGTGTACGCCGTCGCCGGGACGGGGCCGCACCGCTTCCTGGCGGCCCGAATCGCGCAGGCGTTGCTGGGGGCAGGGCTGGTGCCGCTGACAGCGGGGGTGGGGCGGCGTCTCGGGCTGGACCGACGAGCCACGCTGTGGGGAGCGGGAATCGTCGCCATCACGCCGCTGCTGGTCATCTATCCGCTGGCGCTGGTGACGGAGAACCTCTACACCCCGCTGCTTTTGGCCTCGCTCTGGGCGCTGCTGCGGGCGGTCCAGCAGGGGCGCCGGCGGGACTTCGCCCTGGCTGGCCTGCTCTGCGGCCTGGCCGCGCTGACCCGCTCGGTGGTCGCTCTCTTCGTCCCGCTGGCGGCGCTGTGGGCGTGGCTGGCGGCCCATCCCCGCCGCGCCGGGCTATGGCCGGCGGCGGCGCTGGTGGGCTGCTTCCTCGCCATCACCCTGCCGTGGTCGCTGCGCAACACGCTCCTCCACGGCAAGTTCCACTTCATCGAGTCGGCACTGGGGTACGACCTCTACCAGGGGTACCATCCGCAGAGCACCGGCACCTTCAACTGGCACATCTCGCTCGACCTGGTGCCGATCCTCGACGACGGCGAGCGCAACCGGCGGGGGATGGAGGCCTTCTGGTCGTTTGTCCGTGCCGACCCCGGCCGTGTGCCCTACCTGATGGTGCGCAAGGCCGGCTACCTGTGGGGATTGGATAAGCGGGCTTTCATCTACTTCTACGGCAACAACTTCCTCGGCCACTGGCCGGCGGCAGGGGTGGCAGCAGCGCTGGCGGCGCTGTGCCTGCCGTTCATGCTCGTCGCTCCGGCGGGGTTGGCCGGCCTGGTGCTGGCCGCGCCTCGCCGCGAGACGGCGCTGGCGGGGTTGTTGCTGGCCTACTACACCGGCATCCATATGCTCATCCTGGCGGAGGACCGCTTCCACGTGCCGCTGCTGCCCCTTCTGGCGCTCCTGGCCGCCGGGGCCCTGGTCGAGCGACCCTGGCGGCAGGCGCGGCCCTGGCAGAAGGGCGTGGCGCTTCTGCTCGTCCTGCTCCTGGCCCTGAACTGGGGGTGCGAACTGGCGCGCGACAGCGGCCTCCTCGCCGCCCTGCTCGGCCCTGGAGGAAACGTCCTGCATCCAGGCTACTGAACACAAACTACGGTCCGTCGTCCGTCGTCTGTCGTCCGTCGTCCGTGGTCCAACAACAGGAGGCCCCCGTGCATCTGAGAGAACTGCGCATGGACTGGCGGGCAGCGGTGGCGGTGGTCGTCAGCACGCTGCTGTTGACCGTTGACGAGTACCACGTCCTCTGGGGCAACGTGCTGCTGACGCGCACTATCCTCTACCTGATCATCCCCCTGCTGCTCATCCTGCTCCTCTTTCGCGAGTCGCCAGCCCGCTACGGCTTCCGTCTGGGCGATTGGAAGGCCGGGCTGCTGCTGACCCTCGCCGGCTGCACCAGTCTTGCGGTGATCATGCTCGTCATTGCCCGCACGTCCGCCTTCCGCGACTATTACCACACCACTTCCCGCAGTGGGCTGCCTTTCTGGCTGGCCGACGGCGTCGAACTCCTGGGCTGGGAGTTCTTCTTCCGCGGCTTCCTGCTCTTCGCCCTCTACCGCGC
>DAOTYX010000046.1:0-2036 GCA_034434635.1 Anaerolineae bacterium
AAGGGCATGCTGCGCCCTGAGCCATTTACGCTTGTTTGAAGGAGATTCCCTGTGAACAACTATCGAAGTGCGTCGGGAGTCAGCGATCGCCGGCCCGGCCGGCGCCTGTCTCGCGCCGTCTTGCTGGCGCTGGGTACCCTTGGCCTGGGCCTGCTGATGGTCGGCCTGGTGCTGGCGGCCAACAACACCCCTTCATTCCCCGTTACCGCGGAGCAGATCGACTTGGGGCAGGGGTACAGCGGCACCTACACCGACACCCGTGCCGCCGACGGGATCTATCGCGTGCTGGAGGAGACGTACGTGACCGGCACGGCGCGCACACTGGCGGACAACCCGAACGATTTCCCCTATCGGGGTACGCCCACGGATGTCATCGTTTTCATCCCCTACACCATGCCGGCTGAAGGGGGATACATCTATCGGATCGCGCCTTACATCTTCCAGACCGGCACGACCCAGTTGCGCGCTGCCCTCTACGCCGAAACCGACGGCGTCCCCCGGCTCCTCCTGGCCCAGAGCCAGGTGCTGACCGTCAGCCAGGTCCTCACCCAACCTGGCTGGCTGTGGTTCGACATCCCCCCTCAGCGGATCCCAGGCAACACCCGCTACTGGCTGGCCTACCAGGCCAACAACAGCCAGGCGCTGCTCGGCTGGAGGTTGACCTCCGCCGCGCAGGATTACCGCCAGCGCTCCTGGAGCTGGGGGGCATTCCCCAGCCTGGCCGGGGTGACGTGGGCGAGCGGCACCAATCGCCGTTCCTGTTCTCAGATCGCTTACACGGCGACCCAGTACGCGCTGGACGCCGCCTACACCGTCCCGGTTACCCCGTCCCTGGATGCCTACACGCTGACCGTGCGCGGCGGCACTTCGGGCGAGCCCTTCAGCGTCACCGCTGACGGGACGGCTGTGGGAAGCATTGTCTACAGCCCCACCGCCCACACCGCCTTCTCCGACGACATGGAGAGCGGCTCCGGCGGATGGACGGCGCACGACTTCTCCCTCATCGTCACCGACTCCGCTCACTACAACAGCCCCACTCACACATGGTGGACCGACGACGTGCCATATGGCCATACGGCTACGCTCACCTCCGCCCCCATCACCATCCCCTTCAGCACCCGCGATATGGAACTCCGCTTCTGGATGCGCATGGTCTCGGAACTGGGGTGGGACGGCGGCTGGCTGGAGTACCGGATTCAGGACGGCAACGGGAACTGGTCCTCCTGGTTGGAAATCTCGCCCACTGACATCATCCAGGGGCACTACAACGCCTACCTGACGCACCTGAGTTCCGGTTATCACTGGGGCTGGAGCGGTGAATACAGCAGCCTCATTGGGACGGTGCGGGTGCAGATGCCCATATCGGCCACCGGACGCCTCGTCCAGTGGCGTTGGGTCTTCGAGTGCGACCCTGTCGGTGGGGAGGCCTCCACCACTCCTAACGGCTGGTGGATCGACGACGTGCGCGTGGTGGGGACGGCTTCGGAGGATACCCTTCTGGTCTCGCCGCTCCCGGTCTCGCTGGCCAACGACGGTCAGATCGTCGTGCGCTTCCAGGATACGCTGACCAACTCCTACCCCGACCGGCTGGGCCTGGACCTGATTGCGGTGGACGGCATCCTCTACAACCGTGCCCCGGTCGTGACCGTGACGTTGCCCAACGGCGGGGAGTACTTCAGCGGCGTGCGGACGGTCTCCTGGAACGGCCTGGACGTCAACGGGGATGTAGTCACCTACAATGTCTACCTGAGCCTCGATAACGGCGCGCACTGGTCGTCCAGCCTGTATCAGGTGGCCTACGCCGAGACCGGAACTCCGGCTGCTCACTCCTGGACCGGTTTCAACACAGCCGTTTTCTCGGACAGCGACCAGTGCCGGATCCGGGTCACGGCTGCGGACGATGCGGTCACGAGCAGCGATCTCTCGGATGCGGTTTTCATCATAGACAACACTCCGCCGACGGCTTCCCTCACCGCTCCCAACGGCGGGGAGTTGCTGCGCGGCGGCGACACCTTCACCATCACCTGGTCCGCCAG
>DAOTYX010000047.1:0-21252 GCA_034434635.1 Anaerolineae bacterium
CTGGCCACGGCGATTACACCGGCTGGGAAATGAGTTTTGACAGCAACGCGGTGCGGAACCTCACCAACTACGGGATGTTTTCCTTTGTTGCCAGTCATGCCTGCCTCACGGGGAACTTTGGGCAGACCGAGGTCTTTGGCGAGACGTGGGTGTTGCAGGAGAACAAAGGCGCGTTGGCTTACTGGGGCTCTTCCACATACAGCTACTGGGATGAAGACGATATCCTGGAGCGCCGGGCGTTTGACTCCCTCTTCGGTTCCGGCTACCCCGATGTCTCCATCTCCACCATGACCAACGCCGGCCTGGGGGCGGTGGAAACCACCTACCCCTCCAGCGCCCGTTATTACTGGGAGACCTACAACATCCTGGGCGATCCCGCCCTGCGCCTCTTCCCGCAGGAGCATCCTCAACCCCCACAACTGAGCATTGCCAAGTCAGGTGCTCCGGAGCGGGTGGAGGCCGGCACGCGTCTCCAATACACCCTCACGGTGAACAACAGCGGTGGCGCGGCCACAGGCGTGGTCATCAGTGACACCCTGCCCGCGAACACCATCTTCGCGGAGGCCGGCCAGGGCGGCCTGTTGCAGGGGAGTACGGTGGTCTGGCAGGGCCTGACGGTGCCGGCAGGGGGCGCCCTCTCTGTCTCCTACGGCGTGACCGTCACCTGTGTGGCCTCTGGTACTCACATCGTCAACGACGGCTACCGGGTGGCGGCTGCCGAGTGGCCCACACCGACCTCTGGCCTGCCTGTCACGGTTACGGTGGTGTCGGAAGGAGTGGTTGCCGACTTCTCCGCCCCGAACCCTGTGGCCGTGAACTGGCCGGTGCCCTTCACCAACCTCAGCCGGAACGCCACGGGCTATCGCTGGGCTTTCGGTGATGGAGCCTTCTCCTCTGTGGCCCATCCCACCCACGCCTACTCGGACCTGGGCGTCCATACGGTGACCCTGACGGCGACCAATCTCTGTGACAGCGCGGTGGTGAGCCGGGTACTCAGCGTTGAGGATTTTGCGCTCGCCCTGACGCCGACCACCGAGAGCCGCAGCGGCGATCCCGGACAGACGGTGACCTACACCCTGCGCCTGACCAACACGGGCACCCTGAGCGACGTCTTCCGGCTGACCCGGGGGAGCACCTCGTGGGCAACGGCTCTCTCCACCGACACAGTGGCGCTGGAGGTGGGAGAGAGCGCAGCCGTGGAGGTATCCGTGACCGTTCCGGCCAATGCCGCGGGGGGATCGCAGGCGACGGTGCAGGTGACGGCGCGCTCTCTTTCTGATCCGCGGACGCCGCCAGCGCAGGCTACCGCAACCCTGACGACGAGGGCGAACGCGCTGTACGGCGTGGGCCTGGGGGCGGGCATCACCCAGCAGGCCGCGGAGGCCGGAACGGTGGTCACCTACACGTTGCGGGTGACCAACACCGGTAACGTGGTGGACACGTTTGTCTTCACGCGCACGGCGGCGGGGTGGCCGACGGTCATCTCGCCGGCGCAGCAGAAGATCGCCCGCGGCGGGTGGCGGACGGTGCTGGTGCGCGTGACGGTGCCGTCAGGGGCGACGGCGGAGATGCCCCCGGATGTGGCAGTCATCCGCGCCGTCTCGCAGGGCGACCCGGCGCGCATGGCCGAAGTCGCGCTGACCACGCGGGCGGTGGGGTACCGGGTCTACCTGCCGCTGTTGCTGCGGGGTGGGTCGTAGAGTAACCCTTCTGTTAGCCGCCTGACCTTCTGCTCCTGGCGGGTCACAGGCCCGCCAGGAGCGGGTTATCTGATGATAGGAGGCTTTCCTGTGAAACCTTTGCCGAACATCTTGCCTTCACTGCTCGTCATTGCCCTGCTGTTTTCGTTCGCTTCACCACTCGCTCTGGCTTCTCCCCCGCCTCCCGAGACTCCGACCGGGGCGGTTCCCTCCGGTGAAGGCCCCTGGGTCGTGAGGGCCTACTACGCGGATCGGCAAATGCTGAATACCCTGGCTGCCCGGATGGAGCCGTGGGAGGTCCACCCTGACCAGGGCTATCTGGTTGTGGCGGTGGACCGCGAGGGGTATGAGTGGCTGCTGGCTCAGGGTTTCCGCGTAGAGGTGGATGAGGAGCAGACAACGCGGCTGAACCTCCCCAACCTCCCTCTGCCGGGACAGGTCAGCGGGATTCCCGGCTACCCCTGCTATCGCACCGTGGAAGAGACCTATGCCGCTGCCGCAGCCATCGCTGCCGCGCACCCCAATCTGGCGACCTGGACCGACATCGGGGATTCCTGGGAGAAGGTCACCCCTGGCGGCAACCCTGGCTACGACCTGATGGTGCTTCGACTCACCAACTCCGCCATTGCCGGACCCAAGCCCAAACTGTTCATCATGGCGGCCATCCATGCCCGCGAGTACGCCACAGCCGAACTGGTCACCCGCTTCGCCGAGTACCTGGTCAGCCATTATGGAACCGATCCGGATGTGACCTGGCTCCTGGATCATCACGAGATTCACTTCCTGCTCCACGCCAACCCGGATGGGCGAAAGATCGCCGAGGGCGGCTCATCTTGGCGCAAGAACACCGATAACGACGACGGGTGTATCTATTCCAGTTACTGGGGCACCGATTTGAATCGCAATTACCCTTTCCGGTGGGGATGCTGTGGCGGTTCCAGTCCTGACCCTTGTGATGAGACCTACCGCGGTCCGGCGGCGGCGTCGGAACCGGAGACGCAGGCGGTCCTCAACTATGTGCGGGCGCAATTTCCCGATCAGCGCGCCGATCCGCTGGATGCCGCAGCGCCCATCACAGCGACCGGTATCTTTCTGGACATCCACAGTTACAGCGAACTGGTGCTGTGGCCCTGGGGGTTCACCTCTTCCCCTGCCCCCAACGGGACTGCCCTGCAGACGCTGGGACGCAAGTTTGCTTATTTCAACGGCTACTCGCCCGAACAGTCCTATGGGCTCTACCCGACGGACGGGACGACCGACGATTTTGCCTACGGTGAACTGGGTCTCGCCGCCTACACTTTCGAGATCGGCACCTCTTTCTTCCAGAGTTGTTCGTACTTCGAAAACACGATCGTGCCGGAGAATCTGCCTGCGCTTCTCTACGCCGCGAAGGTGGTACGCACTCCATACCTGACCCCCAGCGGCCCGGATGCCCTGAACGTCACCCCTTCACCGGCGAGTGTGGCTGCCGGTGAACCGATCTACCTGACGGCCACGATCAACGACACGCGCTACAACAACTCTGGGGGAACCGAACCGACCCAGAACATCGCTGCGGCTGAGTACTACATTGATGTGCCTCCCTGGATCACCGACCCCGTGCCGGTAGCCCATCCGATGGCGCCGCTGGACGGGGCGTTCAATCAGAAAGTGGAGGGCGTGAGGGCAACGGTTGACACCTCCTCCCTGAGCGCCGGCCGCCACCTCGTTTTCGTGCGGGGTCAGGATGCTGCGGGCAACTGGGGGGCCTTTTCGGCGGCCTTCTTCACCGTGACGGTTGCCCTCCCGCCGCAACTGAGTGTAGGGAAATCCGCCTCTGTCGGCCGGGTCGAGGCAGGGATGCCCCTGTCCTACACGCTGACCATCACCAACACCGGCGGCCCGGCCGGAATGGCAACCCTCACGGACACCCTTCCGGCGAACGTACTCTTCGCCTGGGCAGATGGTGGTGGTGGGCGAGAGGGAGACGCTGTCGTGTGGCGGGGCCTGACAGTTCCGAGCGGAGGCACTCTCAGCGTCTCCTACGGCGTCACCGTCACCTGCGTCCCCTCTGGCACCACCATCGTCAACGATGGCTATGAGGTGACCGCCGCCGAATGGCCCACTCCCACGACCGGGTTGCCGGTGACGGTCACCACGACCGCCGAAGGGGTGAGTGCGGATTTCACCTATGGGCCGCTGCCGGTGCTGGTCAACCGGGCGGTGAATTTCACCAACCTCAGCCGGAACGCCACCGCTTATGAGTGGGCCTTTGGCGATAGCGCCGCATCCACTGCTCCCGATCCATCTCACACCTATAACATCACCGGCTCGTACACCGTCGTGCTGACGGCAACCAACCTCTGCGACAGCGCGGTGGTGAGCCAGGCGCTCCGGGTAGAGAACTATGCGCTGGCTCTGGTGCCGGACACGGGGACGCAGAGCGGCAACCCCGGACGGACAGTGACCTACACCCTGCGCCTGACGAACACGGGAACGCTGAGCGATACTTTCCTGCTGAGCCGTGGGAGCACGTCCTGGGCGACAACGCTCTCCACGAACACGGTGGCGCTGGAGGCGGGGGAGGGGGCGGCTGTGGGAGTGTATGTGACCATTCCGGCCAATGCCGCGGGGGGATCGCAGGCGACGGTGCAGGTGACGGCGCGGTCGCAAAAGGACCCGCGTGTGCCACCGGCCTCGGCGTCAGTGGCGCTGACGACGAAGGCCAATAACGTCCACGGGGTGGCGCTGGGGGCGGCGGCAGTGGAGCAGATGGCCGAAGCTGGCGGGGTGGTGACGTACACGCTGCGGGTGACCAACACCGGCAACGTGGTGGACACGTTTGTCTTCACGCGCACGACGGCGGGGTGGCCCACGGTCATCTCGCCAGCGCAGCAGACGATCGCCCGCGGCGGGTGGCGGACGGCGCTGGTGCGCGTGACGGTGCCAGCAGAGGCGACGGCGGAGACGCCCCCCGATGTGGCGGTCATCCGCGCCGTCTCGCAGGGCGACCCGGCGCGCATGGCCGAAGTCGCGCTGACCACACGGGTGGTGGGGTATCGGGTTCGCCTGCCGCTGGTGGCGCGGGGCTTCTTGCCTTGAAGGCCAACAGGCTCTTCTAAGGCCGGATGATCCGGCCCTGCATATCCGCCGGCACCGGCACGCCGATCAGATCGAGCACCGTGGGGGCCACGTCCATCAACTGTAGCCCCTCGAGACGCTGCCCCCCATGGTCACGGCGGGGGTCCCAAAGGACGAAGACGCCGTACTGGTCGTGGTTGGCGTCGTCGGGGCCGGTGTCGTTCTCGAAGGTGTAGATATCGGGCAGGCCGAAGGAGCCCACCGCCCGCCAGCGCAGGTCGCCGAAGTAGACCATCAGGTCGGGCGGGAAGTTGCGCGTCTGACGGTAGAGCGTCTCCGGCTTGAAGGCCACCGAGCCGAGCGGCCGACCCTGCGGGTCCGGCATGGCCTCGATGCGGGCCTTGACCTCGTCCCGCACCTTCTCATAGTCGCCGGGGGGAATGCGGCCCTGCGGCTCCCGGCCCTGGACGTTGAGGAAGATGCGCGCGTAGTAGCCGCCGGCGCCCCAGGCGGTGGTCTTCTCCCAGTCCACCTCCACCTTCTCGAAGGGTACCAGCCCCTCGTAGCGCGGCTCCTCCTTGAGCACCAGCAACCCCTCGCGGCGCAGCCACTCGTTGACCGCGATCCCTCCCTCCATCGCCTTCGCCCCGTGATCGGAGACCACCAGCACGACGGTGTCGTCGTCCAGCATGCCCAGAATCTCCCCCAACTGGCGGTCCAGGTAGCGGTAGTAATCGGGGATGGCCTGCCGATAAGGGTTGCCGGGATCGTGCTTGGGGTGGGTGGGGTCCCAGAACTTCCACATGCCGTGATGGATGCGGTCCAGCCCGATCTCCACGAACATGAAGAAGTCCCACGGCTTTTCCTTCAGGAGGTATTTGATCACCGCGAAGCGCTTCTCGGTCATCTCCTGGATCTGCCGCAGGAGGTCGTCCTTGTCCTCGGTGCGGAAGCGGGGCACGTCCAGATCGTAGGTGCGGCCGTCGAGCAGGCGGTCAATCTCGTGGCGCAACTCGTCGGGGTAGGTGTACTGCCGCTCGACGCTGGGGGTGAGGAAGCAGCTGATCATATGGCCCTTGAGCGGGCGCACCGGGTAGGTCTGCGGCACACCGACGACGATGGACTGCTTCCCGGCCTCCCCCAGCAGGTCCCAGACCCGGGGTTCCTGGACGGCGTTGCCAGTGGCGATGCTCATGCGCTCGTAGGAGTAGTCGGCGCGGTTGTGGAAGCCGTAGAAACCCAGCGTGCCGGGGTCCTTGCTGGTGACCATCGAGGTCCAGGCGGGGACGGTGATGCAGGGGATGGTGCTGGAAAGGGGGCCATGGACCCCTTCGTCAATCAGCCGGCGCAGCGTGGGCAACTGGTCCTTCAGCCCCAGACCGCCCTGGCTGCTATCGGCGAACAACACCGCCGGCGGCGCGCAGTCCAAACCGGCGACGAAAACTTTGCGAGGCTTGTGGCGTCGAAGTAGTTTGAGCATAGTCTCCTTTACGTGTCCTGCCTCTTCATCCCCTCCATCAGCACACGGGCGACTTCGGGACGGGTGAACTCGGCAGGCAGCATCTCGCCCCGCTCCAGCATCTGCCGCACCTGCGTGCCGCTCAGGATGACGTGATCCTCCGGGCCGTGTGGACAGGTCTTGGCGGAGACGACGGCCCCGCACTTCTTGCAGTAGAAGGTGTGTTCGAACTTGAGCGGGATGATGCCGATCTGCTCCTGGGGGAACTGGTCAAAGATGTTCTGGGCGTCGTAGGTGCCGTAGTATTTGCCCACGCCGGCGTGGTCGCGGCCGACGATGAAGTGGGTGCAGCCGTAGTTCTTGCGGGCGATGGCGTGGAAGATCGCCTCGCGCGGGCCGGCATAGCGCATGGCGGCCGGGAAGACCCCCAGCACCACCCGGTCGGGCGGGTAGTAGTCGCGCAGGATGGCCTGATAGGAGGCGATGCGCACGTCGGCGGGGATGTCGTCACTCTTGGTCTCGCCGACCAGCGGGTGGAGGAAGAGGCCGTCCACGATCTCCAGCGCGGTCTTCTGGATGTACTCGTGGGCGCGGTGGATCGGGTTGCGGGTCTGAAAGCCGACCACGCTCCGCCAGCCACGGCGGGCGAACATGCGCCGCGTCTCGGCGGGGGTGTGGCGCAGTTCGGGGAACTCAGTCTGGGCCGCGCTGGGCCAGTCTACCAGCCAGATGTCGCCGCCCAGCAGCACCTCGCCGCGGCGGTAGAGGCGGGCCACACCGGGATGCGCCTCTTCAGTGGTGCGGTAGACCTCGCGGGCCTCCCGCTCTTTGACCTGGCGATCATAGGGGTGCTTCTCGGCTACCTCCATCACCGCCAATACGCGTTCCCCTTCGCACAGGGCCACCTCCTGGCCTTCGGTGATGCGGTCGGCCAGCTCTCTCTCCACGGCCAGGACGACAGGGAGCCCCCAGACCAGCCCGCTGGACAGGCGCATCTCGGCCACGCAGCGCTCGTAGTCAGCGCGGCACATGAAGCCGGTGAGCGGGCTAAGCGCGCCGCAGGCGATGAGCTCCAGATCGGAGAGGGCCATCGGCCGCAGGGGGACCTTGAGCATGCGCTCGGCCCGTTCGCGCACCGCGGCGCGCACCTCGCCGCGCAGCACGCGGTCCACCAGCACACCCCCGTGGGGGCGAATGACGTCATAGTACGGTTCGCTCAAGTCTCGCTCCTGGGATGAGGGTTAGCCGGGGCATTGTACCACGGGGACGGGGAGTGGTCAAGGCTGGCCGATTGCACTGCCGTTGAGTTGTGTTATACTGCTCATGCCCCTGAGGGGTGCCCCGCGTGCCGTAGCATCGCTGCCGGTGGGCCTGCACCAGAAGACAGGCTGCCGGTCCCTGTGTCCAGGAGGTCGAAAGATGGCACGTTCGACGATCGAGGCCCCTTACGATGTCACTTTTCCCCCGCTGTGTGCGCGCTGTATGGCTCCCGCGACCAGGAGCATGCCGATTCAGGCGCAGAAGCCCTCCGCGTCCAGGGCCTGGGCGTGGTTCTTCTTCGGCGTCATCGGCTGGATGATCGCCGGTGGGGCCAGCAAGGAGAACTTCATCCGCTACGATATTCCGCACTGCGACAACTGCTACCAGCAGACGCGGCGGCTTCAGATGCTGATGTGGCTGGTGTTGGGGTTGGTCATCCTTCTGTCCTGCGGAGGGATAGCCCTGGCCTCCTCGCTTTCCGAGAGATCATCCCAGGTCAGCACTGCCGTGCCCCTTCTTCTCCTTTTCGTCTTTGTGGTCGGCGGGGCTGCCATCATCGTGCTGACCGCTGTCGTTTCCTCCCGCCGTCCTGTCATCATCCAGCGGGTGAACGAGAAACTGCAGACGGTCCGCCTGGGTTTTCTCAACCCTTCCTATCTCGACCATTTCCGCCAGGAGAACCTGGAACGGCTTGTCTCCCTGGGAGTGCGCACCGGCAAGATGAAGGATGTCCCGCTGGAGGAGGCCATTGCCCTCGTGAGCCAGCGCATCGACCCGGAGGATCCCCGCTCGCCCGCCAGCCTGAAGGGATACTTCGAACGCGCACAACTCTACCTCCAGCAGGGGGCATACGGTCAGGCAGTCTCCGACCTGGATCGTGTGATCGAGGTGACCGGTCTCGAAAACCCCTATTTCCTCGACGCGCAGTTCTTCCGTGGTCAGGCGCATATGCGGCTCGGCAACACGGTGCAGGCGCAGATGGACCTGGAGAACTACCTCAAAGCGGCGAGTGACAGGGGCAGGATGGCGCAGGCCCGACAGTGGCTGAAGCAGATCAGGCGGGGATAGGGAGGAGTCCGATGGAGGAATCACCCACCTCGTTCGGGGTGACTGACCCCGAGACCGCCGCGCGCGAGTACGTGGTCAACCGGCTGAAGGCTGGCGCCACCCAACAGGCAGTGGAGCAGGAGTTGGTGCAACGCGGCTACGATCCGGCCATAGCGGCGGATCTGGTGCGCAGCGTGGGACGGCAGCATGCCGGTTCGGCGCGCCGGTCGGCGATCGGGCTCATCGCTGGCGGCATCGCTATCGCCATCATCGGCTGCGTATTGACCTATCTCAGTTACAACAGCGCCAGTCCCGGCGGGCGTTACTACGTCTGCACGGGACTGATCCTGCTGGGCATCTATATGCTCATCCGCGGGATCGCCCAGTTGATCCGCGGACGCTGAGATGTAAGGGGCGCAGCCGCGCTGCGCCCCGACGGGTCACGGCGCGTAGCGGAACGGGTGGCGGGCGGCGGCTTTCTCGTTGAACAGGTCGTGCAGCGCCGGCCGGCCCTCGATCGCCTTGCGCAGCGCCTGCACGGTGGCCTTGTAGTTGTTGAGGGCCACCCGTTTGGCGATGGAAGCCGCCGGGTGGACGAAGACGTTGACGATCAGCGCCAGGTCGTCCAGCACCCCCTCCGGAAGGAAGCCGTTCTCGATGTTCTGGCGAATGGCCAGGGTGATCCCCTCGACGGCGCTCTCGTAGAGCAGGCGCCGCTGTTTGGCGGTGCGCGCGGTCACGGTGGGCACCAGCAGGGTCAGCGGCCGCTCGTAGATGACCGTCAGGCCGCGCTCCTGGCCCCAAGCGGCGGTCGAACGGGCGATGGCCCGGCCCACCGGCCCATCCTTCAGGCCGATCAGCAGGTCCACGTGGGCGATTTCCTGGAACGGCGGGCCGGCGAACCCCTCGCCCACCCGCAATGTCCAGCCGCTCACCGTGCGCGGGGTCTGCGGTGTGGCCGCCAGGCGTGTCTCCACCTGCCGCGCGCCAAGGTCGTACACGACCCTGTCCTGGGGGATCTTCCCCAGCATCTCTAACTGCATGCGCAGTTCCTCGTAGTCCTCCCGGCGGAAGCCGCCGCCGGGCATGATCGGGTGGCGCGAGTCGCCGACCTCCACCCCCATCATGCGCAATCCCTCTTTGACCGCCTGGGTGGAACTGCACTGCACGACGATGCGCACCAGTTTCTGCACCCTCTGCTGCCAGTCCTGCGCGCGGGCCAGATCGCCCTCCAGCGTGGCCCGATAGACGTCCTGCCAGATGTCGGGGATCAGGTTGGCCGAGGCCAGGATGGCACCGTCGGCCCCCGCGGCCAGCGCGGCCTGCACCACCTCGTCGTGGCCGACGAAGATGCTGACTTTCCCCTTGACCTTCTCGAACAACGCCTCCATGAACGGGAGGTCCCCGGAGGAATCCTTGATGCCGATCGTGTTCTCGAAGTCGAGCAGCATGCCCTCGGCGGTCCACCAGCGGAAGTGGGTTCCGGCGCACTGAGGGATGTTGTAGAGGATGAGCGGCAGTCCCAGGCGGTCCAGGGCGCGGTAGTGGTCATAGACCTCGTTGAAGGAGGGCTTGAGGTAGTAGGGAGCGACGACCAGCGCGCCGGCGACCCCCGCATCCCGCGCCCACTCGGTCAGCGCGAGCGTCTCGCGGGTCGAAGGCGCGCCCGTGCCAGCGACCACCGGCACACGCCCGCCGACCTCGTCCAGACAGACCTCGATGGCCTGTTTCCGCTCCTCGATGGTCATGTAGGAAAACTCACCGGTCGTGCCGCAGGGGACGACGCCGTTCACGTGGGGCAGGACGTGGCGGATCAACTGCCGGTAGGCCGGTTCGTCCAGCCGGTCATCCTTCGTGAAGGGGGTCACCAGCGCGGGGTAGATACCGCGGAACCAGTCGGTTTTGTAGCCCATCCTCTTCCTCCGTTCGTCATTCCATTTGACATTGCAAGTTCTGTATGCTAGAATTACCCATATCCGATAGTCAATTCGGAGCAGGCAAAATGGTCATCTCGATTGCCGAAGCACACAGTCGTCTCTCGAAATTGCTGGCGCACATCCAGGACGGTCCCATCACCATCACCCGACGAGGCAAGCCCGTCGGTATCATCGTCTCGCCTGAGGAGTACGACCGTCTGAGCCAGGTGCAGGCGTATCTGCAGGTGCTGCGCCTGTCGCACGCGTTGCGCGATCGCGGCGTAACCGCCGACGAGCTGTACCGCGCCTCGCGTAGCGATCTGGAGGAGCGGTCATGATCGCCGACGCCAGCGTGCTCCTGGCGGCGTTCTTCCCCGATGAGCAGCAGGCCCAGGCGCAGGCGCTGATCCGTGACCACGTGGCCGGGCGGTTGCGACTGGCGGCCCCCACCTTGCTGTTCTACGAGTTCACCAACGCGGTCGTACAGGCGATCCGCCGCGGGCGCATCTCGGACGACGAGGGAACGGCGATACTGACCGCCTTCGACGGCCTGGCCATCGAGTTGCAGGCCGTGCCCTGGGTGCAGATCGTGCCCCTGGCGCACCGCTTCGACCGCTCGGCCTACGACGCGGCCTACCTGGCGTTGGCCCAGATGCGGGGCGACGCCCTGGTCACGGGTGACCTTCGGCTGTACCACGCGGTTCGTGATCATTTGACCTGGGTGCGGTGGATCGGGGACTGGCAGGCCGGATGACGGCCTGTCATCCCTCTGCGAAGGCCTGGTTGATGGCGGCGCGGGCGGCTTCGGTGACGCTGCGGTAGAGCGCGTGCCGGTCCAGCGCTTTCGGGTGCACCGTCGCCAGGACGACCATCACCTCGTCCTCGACTGCCTGGGCGGGGATGGTTCCCGCCTCCAGCGCGTCCACAATCGCCCGCGCCAGCGCGGCCTGGGTGGGACCGTAGATCATGTTCGCCTGGCGCAGGTTCTTCTGCGGCAGGGTGGGCAGAAGGAGGGTGGACGGGCGGACGGTCAGGCCGGGTTCCAGGATCGTGGTCAGCGCCTCGCGGCCGTGCAGCGGGTAGGTCAGCTGCAGGGCGTAGGCGTCCCCCAGCGGGCTTTCCTTCTTCCCGGCGATCAGGTCGAGTTGTACGCGGTTCAGCCCTTCCCCTGCTGAGCCGCTGCCGACACGCAGGCGGTGGGCCCGGATCTCCTCAGCCGTCAGTTCCAGGTCGGCGAAGCGGCCCTCCAGCGGCCCACCGGGGTACTCGAACGGCTCTTCCTCGACGGCGATCTTGCCCAGTTTCTCCAGTTCCAGGCGGATCTCGGCGCGGGTCTCGTGGATCAGCGCGCCACCGGTCTCCTTGAGCGGCCGGCGGGGGCCGCCGACGGTGAGCCCCATCATGTTCAGCGCTGCCTTGACCGCGACCCCGCCGCCGTAGCGGCAGAAGATGCGGGACAGTTTCTGTACCTGCCGCTGGAGGGCGCGGGCCTCGGCCACTCGCCCCTCGGCTACCAGCCGCAGCACCTCCTGCCAGACCTCCGGGTAGACCTGCGCGCTGGCCAGGATCATGCCGGTGACCCCGCCGGCCAGCGCCGGCACCACCACCTCGTCGTGGCCGATGAGCAGGTCAATGCGGTCGCCGGCATACTCCAGAATCTCCATCGTGTAGGTCAGGTCGCCGGAGGAGTCCTTCATCGCCACCACGTTGGGCAGGTCGGCCAGGTCCTCCACTACCGTGCGCGGCAGGGGGGCGTCCATCACCTGGGGGATGTTGTAGAGGATGAGCGGGATGTCCACACGGGTGGCGATGTCGTAGAAGTGCTGGTAGACCTCCTTGTCGGACGGGTGGAGGAAGTAGGGGGTGACGACGAGGATGGCATCGGCGCCAGCCTCGCGTGCGTCGGCGGCCAGGGCGAGCGCCTGGGCAGTCCCGGAGGCGCCGCAGCCAGCGATGACGAGCGGTCGGTGGCCGCGGAGGCTGCCGCCGAGTTCCTCGCGGGCGATCTCGACCATGCGGCGCTGTTCGGCGCGGGTCAGGTAGGGGAACTCACCTGTCGTGCCGCTGGTGACCACCCCGTCCACGTGGGGCGTACAGTGGCGGATCAGTCGGCGAAACGCGGCTTCGTCCAGCTCCTCGGTCTTGGGGTCGAACGGGGTGACCAGGGCGGGAAAGACGCCTCGCAGGTTGAGGTCTTCTCTACGCATTGCTCCTCCTTGTGTTTGAGGGCATTGTACGCCTGTAGGCGAGCGTGTCAACCAGGCTTGCGAAGAATGAGAACGTACTCGTGCTTGAAGATGTAGTAGCCGCCGGCGAGGGCACGGTAGCGCCAGAGGTTGCTGGTCCGTCCCTTGCCGATCTCGTTGCCGGTGATGTTCTTGACGATAATGGCCTTGGGAGAAAAACCCACCCGCATGCAGCGGTCCAGGCAGTAGAAGCCCAGCGGGACCAGTTCGCCGCGGACGTATTTGTCTCCGATGACCAGCACGGCGAAGCGGCCCGGCTCCAGCAGGTCATAGCCATGGCGGGCGACGGTCTCGAAGCGATCGAGGAAGGTCTGCAGGTCGGGGGCGTTGGAGAGATCGGACGGGTGCGTCGAGAAGCGGATGATGTCGTGGTAGGGTGGGTGGAGGATCAGCAGTTGGGCGTGGGTGGCGCCCATCCCGTCCAGTGCGGCGCGAACTTGAGCGACCGTCTCCGGGGCGACGCTATCGCCCTGGAGGATGCGGACGCGGTCGGCTGGTGCGGACTGGAGTTTCTCCCGCACGGCGGCGACCAGTTCGGGCTGCAGTTCCACGCCGATCAGGCGGCGGTTGAGGCGCAGCGCTTCGATGGCCGAGGTGCCGGAGCCGAGGAAGAGGTCGAGGACGATGTCATCCCGGCGCGTGTAACGCAGAAGGGTCTGGGTGGCGATCTGTGGGACGAAGTTGCCATGATAGTCCAGCCGGTGGCCGCCGCTGCGGTCCCGGCTCTCGATCAGCCAGAGGGAGTCTGTCCAGACGTCCTCGTACTCCCGCCAGCGGGCGGGGTCGAGGTCGGAGTAGGGGAGGCCGCGTTTCATTTCGGTCTACTGGCCAGAATCTCGTCCAGGATGTCGGCGCCGGTGCAACCGGTGCGGCTGCTGACCGCCACGCGCAGGTCGCGGCGGAAGCCGGGGGTCAGATCGTCGCCGGTGGCGTACAGCGTAAGGGCTACAGCCCGCAGGGCGCTGGCGATGGCGTAACGCGGCTCGTGACGGTCGAGGTCCTCAAAGAAGAAAGTGCAGCTGGTGTACATCCGTTGACGGTAGAACTGCGCCTCCAGCAGCCACAGCAGCCGCTGTCGCTCCTCACTGGTCAGGTGGCCCAGGCCGTTCCCGGAGAGGAAGGCCGGACCGTCCATCTGGTTCAGAACCACGGCGATGAAGCGGTCGCGCAAGGGCCAGGGGTCTAATCCCAACCGTTGCGCCTCACAGATGTAGACGGAGTCCAGATCGGCGGCCAGGTTGTCGAGCGCGCGACGCAGCGCCCCCTTCCAGCGACCGTCGCCGGGGGTGCAGGGGCAGCCCAGCGCCCAGCGCTCCAGCCGGTGGGCGCAACTCCAGGCGGTGTTCTCGATGACCTCGATCTCCGACCGCGGCGGGTTCTGGCGCAGGTACAACCCCAGGGTGGTCATGGTGTAGCCATGGGACTTGCCGCCTTCCAGGATGCGTTGCAGGACTTCTACTCCCTGCTGGTGGTGGTGGCCGAAGGTCTCCCCGTCCGTGGCGATCAGGTACAGCCGTGCGGCGGCTGTGTCGGAGGCGCGCTGGCATCGCCACTCCATCTGGTCGCGCAGCCAGTCATCCACGCCAGATGGGTCAGGCATGCTGAACGAGAGCATGTTGGAGAGGTGACGGTCGCGCACGAAGACGGCGATCTCCGCGCCGCCGGCCAGCCGCAGGCGGTAGGGGCCGGCGCCAGCCTCCAGGTCGCCGCGCACCTGCTCGTCGGAGAGGATGGTGAAGCGGATGCCCTCCGCGGCCATGATCTCCAGCGTCTCGTGGTCTACCGCCATCTCCGGCAGCCACATTCCCTCTGTTGGGTGGCCGAAATGGTGGATGAAGCTGGCGATGCCCCAGCGCACCTGGCAGATCTTGTCCCGGCGGCGGGCCAGGGGCAGGATGGTGTGGTGCACTGGCTGAGCCAGCCCGTTGCTGACGGCATGTGTCCGATAGTACGCCTGCTCGTCGGCGACGATACGCTGATAGGTCGGGCCTGCATTCTCCCTCAGCCAGCGAGCCAGGGTGCCGCCCAGGTTGAAGCTCAGCCGACCGAAGCATCCCCGCTCGGCCAGCGGGGTGTAGCACTCAGCCGTGATGCGCTCGTTCCAGTTGGCGTAGGGGGCCGCGTCTGGCTCGCGGGGGATGCGGCCGGTCAGCGGATCGTTGCGGGGGGGTTGGTAGAAGTGGCCGTGGATGCCAAGGAAGCAGGAGGGCATGGATGGCCTCTAGGCGCGCAGAGCGCGGGCCTTCTGGTACAGTTCGGCGTACTTCCTGGCCGAACCCTTCCACGAGAAGTCGGCTCTCATCCCGCGGGCCTGAAGGGCGGTCCATGCGGCGCGGTCGCGGAAGACTTCCAAAGCCCGCCGCAGCGCGCCCACGAGGGCTTCTGCGCTGAAGGTGTCGAAGACAAAACCCGTGGCGTTGTCGGGCCGCTGGTGGTAGTCTACCACCGTGTCGGCCAGGCCGCCGGTGCGGTGGACCAGCGGGACGGCGCCGTAGTGCATGGCGATCATCTGCCCCAGGCCGCACGGCTCGAACCGCGAGGGCATCATGAAGATGTCGCATCCGGCGTAGATACGGCGGGCCAGGGGGTCGTCGTATTTCAGGAAGGCGCGCACCTTGTCCGGGTAGTGAGATTGAAGCGTCTCCAACGCCTGGTGGTACTCGGGTTGGCCTGCGCCCAGGAGGACGACCTGTATGTCCTCGGTCATCGCCAGTTCGAGCGCCGGTCCCAGGAGGTCGGCGCCCTTGACGTAGTCCAACCGCGAGACCAGCCCTATCAGCGGCACGTCGGGCCGGGTGGGCAGGTGGGCTTCCTGCTGGAGGGCGGCCTTGTTGACCGCGCGCAGTTTCAGGCTCTCCAGGTCGAACCGCTGGCGCAGGTGTGGGTCACTGCCGGGGTTCCAGAAATCGTAGTCAATGCCGTTCAGCACACCATGGAGGTGTTCCTGTCGCGTACGGAGCAGCGGTTCGAGCCCCATGCCGGCCTCTGGCCCCAAGATGTCCCGTGCATACTGCGGGCTGACGGTGGTGACCAGGTCGGCGTTGGCGATCCCCTGGGCCATCCAGTTGACCTGTCCCGGTGGCTCTACCTCCAGGTGCTTGACGTAGTCCATGCGGGCGAAGGTGAGGATGAGGCGGCCGGCGATGCCCTGGTAGGCCAGGTTGTGGATGGTGAACAGCGAGGCCAGGTGGCGATACTCTGGCAGGTAGCGCCCTTCGTAATTCAGCCAGGTGATCACCGGTGCGGTATGCCAGTCGTTGGCATGGATGACGTCAGGCGCCCAGTCCAGGAGGTGCAGGGCGGCGATGACAGCGCGGCTGAAGAAGGCGAAGCGCTGCGGGTCGTCGTCGAAGCCGTAGACCCGCTCGCGCTGAGAGAAGAACTTCTCGTCCCAGATCAGGTAGGCCGGCACTCCCTCGTTGGTGGTTGTCTGCACCAGGTGCACCCGTTCCTCGCCGGGCCCCACCGGCACAGGGAACGGCCGGCCCACTTTCTCGAAGCGGAACTGATCGGAGCGGATGGAGCCGTAGCGTGGCAACATCAGCCGCACGTCGTGGCCCAACTCGCGCAGCGCCTTCGGCAGCGCCCCCGCCACGTCTGCCAGTCCGCCCACTTTGGCGAAGGGCACCGCCTCTGCGGCGATAAAGAGGACGTTCATCTTCTCGCTCATGTTCGCTTCTCCCCTATGGGGTCTGGGCCGGGAAAGGGGCCATGGTGGGGGTGGGCGTCTCTGTGACCCGTGGCGGGGGGCCTGTCAGGGTGGTGGCCAGTCCAACGGCGATGCTCAGCACCACCACCAGGCTGATCGCCCAGAAGACCCGCTGCGTCCAACGGTTGCGTGGCTTTTTCCTGCTCATCCCTGTCTGTCGCCTGCCGCGTATATCGCTCAAGGGTATCGCATCTTCACGTCAGCGATTATAGCACAGTGGCAGAGGAGCGCAATGCTCACCTGGGTTGCCCTCTCCGCCCTCGTGTGTTAGAATCTGCCCTTGTGGCACGGGTGGTTTTTATGGGCAGTCCGGCCTTCGCTGTCCCTGCTCTGGAAGCCCTGGCCGGGGCGCATGAGGTGGTCGGTGTGGTCACCCAACCCGACCGGCCTGCCGGGCGTGGGTCGCGCCTTCGTCCGCCGGAAGTGAAATCGGCGGCGGAGCGGTTGGGGTTGCCCGTCTACCAGCCCGAGTCGCTGCGCGACGCCGGCGCGCTCTCCCCGCTGGAGGAGTGGCGGCCGGAGGTGATCGTGGTGGCGGCGTTCGGGCAGATTCTCGGCCGCGATGTGCTGGATTTGCCCCCACACGGCTGCCTGAACCTTCACCCCTCGCTGCTGCCGCGCTGGCGCGGTGCGTCGCCGATCAGCGCAGCCATCCTCGCCGGGGATACTGTCACCGGCGTGACGGTGATGCGCATGGACGAGGGGGTGGATTCCGGGCCCTTGCTCGCTCAACAGCGAGAGCCGATCCGCCCGGACGACACTGCCGCGTCACTGGGCGAACGGCTCGCCCGGATGGGGGCAACGCTACTGCTGGAAGTGCTGCCCTCCTACCTGGACGGGGTGCTGCAACCGTGGCCGCAGCCGGAGGAAGGGGTGACCTTCTGCCAGCCGTTGAGGAAAGAGGACGGTCGGTTGGATTGGAGCCGACCGGCGGTCGAACTGGCGCGACGGGTGCGCGCTGTCACCCCCTGGCCGGGGGCGTTCACCTTCTGGCGCGGGCAGCGGCTGAACGTCCTGCGCGCGGTTGCGCAGGAGGACTGGGAGGGGGATGCGCCACCGGGGACGGTGGTCGCCGTGCCCGGTGGGGTAGCCGTGTCCACCGCACAGGGAGCGTTGCGGCTGCTGGAACTGCAGTTGGCCGGGAGACGAGCGCTCCCCTGCGCTGACTTCCTGCGCGGTCAGCCGGGTCTTGTCGGCGCCGTGTTGGGGTAAGGCCGGGTTGCGTTCCCGGCGGGGTCGGTGGTATAATCAGCCACAGAAGTCCGTTGAGGGGGAAAAAGTATGTCTGGTCACAGTAAATGGGCGACGATCAAGCACAAGAAGGCAGCGACCGACGCCAAGCGGGGAAAGATTTTCACCCAGGTGGCGCGAGAGTTGACGATTGCAGCGCGGGAGGGGGGTGGGAACCCGGAGTTCAACTTCCGCCTGCGCCTGGCGGTGGACAAGGCCAAGTCGGTCAACATGCCCAAGGAGAACATCGAGCGCGCCATCCAGCGCGGCACGGGAGAACTGAAGGGCGAGGAACTCTCTGAAGTCACCTACGAAGGGTACGCTCCGCACGGCGTGGCGCTGCTGGTGACGGTGCTCACCGACAACAAGAACCGCACGGTCGCCGATGTGCGGCGGGTGCTCACCCGTCAGGGCGGCTCGATGGCGGACGCGGGTGCGGTGGCCTGGCAGTTCGAGCGCAAGGGGTATATTGCCATCTCCGCCAACGGTGTGGACCCGGAGGCGATCTTCGAGGCGGCGGTGGAGGCTGGCGCGGATGACGTCATCATCTCCGATGATATGGTCGAGGTCTTCGCCCCGTTGGAAGCCTTCCAGGAAGTGCGTCAGGCGCTGGCCAACCTGGGGGTGACGTTCGACGCCGCTGAACTCTCCTTCATCCCCAAGACCACTCTTCACCTTGAGGATGAGCAAGCCCTCAAGGTGATGGGGGTCATCAACGCGCTGGAGGAACTGGACGACGTCCAGCAGGTCTACTCCAATCTCGACATCTCCGACGAACTGGTGGCGAAGTTCGAGGCCATGCAGTGATGCGCGTCCTGGGGGTAGACCCCGGCACGGCGACGACGGGCTACGGTGTGGTTGAAGAGGCGGAGGACGGCCTGATCGCGCTGTCCTATGGTGTCATCACCACGCCGGCCGGTCAGCCACTCCCCGCGCGGCTGCAGACCATCCACCAGCGGCTGCTGGCTCTGGCGCGCGAGTGGCAGCCGGACGCGGCGGCAGTCGAGGAACTGTATTTCGGCCTGAACGTGCGCACGGCGATGGCGGTGGGCCAGGCCCGGGGCGTGGCCCTGCTGGCCCTGGCCGACGCCGGATTGGCTGTGGCAGAGTATACCCCGTCGGCGGTGAAGCAGGCGCTGACCGGCTATGGCGGCGCGGATAAGCAGCAGATGCAGGAGATGGTGCGTCTGCTGCTGAACCTCCCCAGCCTCCCTCAACCTGACGACGCTGCTGACGCCCTGGCGGTGGCCGTGTGTCACCTCCATTCGGCCCGGCTGCGCGCGCTGATGGAGGAGAGGTGACGCAAGGATGATCTCCCGGCTAAGTGGCCAGATCGCGGCGGTGGGTTCCGACCACCTGGTGGTGCAGGTGGGAGGCGTGGGCTTTCGTGTCCACGTGCCGGCTTCGGTGTTGAGCCGGGTGGATGGGGTGGGGCGGCCCGTCGAACTGGTCACGCATCTGCACGTCCGGGAGAACGAACTGACGCTCTACGGCTTCCTGACAGAGGAGGAACTGGCGCTGTTCGAGCTGCTGCTGGGCGTCAGCGGGGTGGGGCCGAAGGCGGCGCTCTCCATTCTGGGCGCCGTCTCACCAGAGGCGCTCCGTCAGGCGGTGGCGCGGGATGAACCGGACATCCTGACCCGTGTCCCGGGCGTCGGCCCCAAGACGGCGCGGGCGGTCATCTTCCACCTGCGCGACCGGCTGGCTGCCCTCGGCGTGGAAGCGGCGCCGTTGTTGAGCGACCAGGATGCGGAGGTCATCGGCGCGCTGACGGCGCTGGGCTTCAGCATCGTTGAGGCGCAGACGGCGCTGCAGAGCCTGCCCCGCGATGTGGAGATGCCCCTGGAGGAGCGGGTGCGCCAGGCGCTCTCCTATCTGGCGCCGGGGTAGGGGCGAAACGTCGGATGCCTGCCCGGATGACCGCGGGGCGGCATCCATCGCGCATAGGGATGCGCTGACCACAGGGATGCGCTGACCACAGGGATGCGCTGAGCACGGGGGACGCGCTACGGGGCAGGTGTGGGGGTGGGCGCGGGGACGTACTGGATGGCGCTCTGCGAGACGCAGGGGTTGTAGTCGCTCCCCAGGATGATGCGCAGGTCCGCCGGGCTGTCGGCGGTGGGCTGGTCGAGGATGTCCCCTGCCTGCCGGCTGTAGAGCCGCTGTAACAGCCACAGTGGCGACCCCTTGTCGGTGGTGGTCAGGTCCACGATCTGTGTGCGCGGGTAGACCTGCCCGGCGGTGCCCACGCTGACCACGTCGAACCCCTCCCAGCGTAGCCGCTCGACCGCGACCTGCACCAGCCCAGGGTTTCCCCCCATCCCGTCCAGCACCTCCACCCGGAAAGGTGGTTGGTTGGCTCGTCCCACCGCTGGCGGCTGCAACGCTTCGGCGATCAGCGGCTCCAGCGCTCCCTCGACCGGCAGGAGTATGTAACCCGTCTCTGGCGTGGTCTGGTGTTGCACGTAGGGCGGGGCGATGAAGCGGCTCTTCACGTTGGACATGTCGAGGCGGCTGGCCACCCAACCCAGCCAGACCAGTTCCTGTAGCCCCAGGTCGGTCTCCACTGTCCCCTGGATTGCCCCCCAGAGTTCCGGTATGCGCGGGATCACGTTGAGGTCCTGTATCTGGTGGTACAGCGCGCGCAGCACCTGCTGCTGGCGGCGATTGCGGTCGAAGTCGTGGGTAGACCAGCGGGAGCGGACGTACCAGAGGGCCTGCTGCCCGTCGAGGTGCTGGATGCCGGGGTAGAGGTCGAGGTCGACGGTGCCGCTGGGCGGATTGGCCGGATCGGGGAAGGTGTCGTGGAGTTCGCACTCCACCGGCACGTCCACCCCTCCCAGCGTGTCTACCACCTGCACGAAGCCGCGGAAGTCAACGCGGGCGTAGTAGTCTATCGGGATGCCCAGGTTGTACTCGATGGTGGCCTTGAGCAGTGCCGGCCCGCCGCCGGGGTAGTTCTGCCCTCGGCTGTCGGCGGTGTTGATCTTGCCGTAGCCGTGGGTGGGGATCCAGGCGTAGAAGTCACGGGGGATGGAGAGCATGCTGACCGAGGGGATGTCCGGGTTGATGCTGACCACGATCATCACGTCAGTACGCCCGCGCGCCCGGCTGTTCTCCTGATCGGCGCCCACCAACAGGATATTGACGGTCCCCTCCGGCAGTTCGACCAGCGGCATGGGCGTGGGGGCGACGTCGCCCATCGGGATGGTGAAGGCAGGAGTGGCGTGGAGGGGGTTGGGTGGGGGCGGCGTGGGGGTGGCGGTGGGGATCGGTTCCGGCAGGCCGAACTCGACCGTGGGTGTGGGGGAGGGCGTCGGAGTAGGGGTGGACGCCAGGAGAGGGGAAGGCGGAGTCGTTGCAGGCGGAGAGGGAGGCGGGACGGTAGGGGCGGGTAGGGTGAGGGCGCGGCTAATCAGTGTGAGGCCGGCCAGGATGAAGGCCAGGGCAATGCCTGTCAGCACGTATTGGGCAAGATGGCGCATAGGTGAACTCTAGGGTTCAGGGAAGCAGGTGGCATTGTACCACTCAATGCGTCATCAGTAAAGGGCCTCTGCGAGATCGGTTATAAGCCTGCCGGTGTGCTGATGTCGTCGCCTTCCGCCCCCAGGCGGGCCTGCAATGC
>DAOTYX010000048.1:0-15185 GCA_034434635.1 Anaerolineae bacterium
CTGTCAAAGCGGCGACTCCGTCGCCGCAGTCCAAAGTCGGCGCTGTCAAAGCGGCTTTGGATTGCGCCGGCACGACGGCGCTTTCAAAGCGGCGACTCCGTCGCCGCAGTCCAAAGTCGGCGCTTTCAAAGCGGCGACTCCGTCGCCGCAATCCAAAAGCGGCTTTGGATTGCGCCGGCACGACGGCGCTTTCAAAGCGGCGACTCTGTCGCCGCAGTCCAAAGTCGGCGCTGTCAAAGCGGCGACTCCGTCACCGCAGTCCAAAACCAGAGGACTTTCATGAGCAGCCATCCCGATGAACCGATTGTAGGTGAAGCAGGCCATTTGTCAAGCCGTCCGCCCCTCCCGCCGCCGCTGGGGCTACTGCTGGGGGTACTGGCCGCCTCGACGGCTTCGCCGCTGATCCGGCTGGCCCAGCAGGAGGCGGTCTCGCTGGCGGTGGCTGCCTGGCGGATGCTGCTGGCAGCGTTGCTGCTTGCCCCCTACGCGCTGACCGCGCGCCGCGCGGAACTGCGCAGCATGACGCGAAGGGAGTGGGTGCTGGCGCTGATCTCGGGGCTTTTCCTGGCCCTGCACTTCGCCACCTGGATCAGTTCCCTTGCCCTGACCTCAGTGGCCGTCTCCGTCGTTCTGGTGGCGACCAGCCCGCTGTGGGTGGGACTGATCTCCCATCTCTTCCTCGGCGAACGACTGAGCCGGTCTCAGGCACTGGGGTTGGCCGTAGCCCTGGCGGGGTCGGCGGTGATCGGGTTCGGCGATGCCGGGCAGGGGACGCACCGGCTGGTGGGGGACGGCCTGGCCCTGGCAGGAGCGCTGTCGGCAGCCGGCTATTTCCTGATCGGGCGGCGGCTGCGGACACGGCTCTCCCTCGTCGGCTACGTCTTCCCAGTCTACGGAACGGCAGCGGTCGCACTGCTGCTGACCGCCGGGTTGCGAGGCGTGCCGATGGCCGGATACGCCCCTATCACCTGGCTGTGGCTGCTGCTCCTGGCAATCGGGCCGCAGATTCTGGGCCACTCGTCGCTCAACTGGGCCCTACGCCACGTCTCAGCGACCTTCGTCACACTGGCCACACTGGGCGAGCCCATCGGCTCGACGCTGCTGGCCTGGCTGATCCTGCGGGAAGCGCCGGGGTGGAGCGCCGTGCTCGGGGGAGGACTGATCCTGATCGGCATCATGGTGGCCGGGCGGAGCGAGCCGACCGCTTCCTTGTCAAATCGCCCGAATCGGCTATAATACGCCTCCGACGGGGCGTAGCGCAGTCCGGTTAGCGCGCACGGTTCGGGACCGTGAGGTCGGCGGTCCAAATCCGCCCGCCCCGACCAGAGAGACAGAACCTCCGAGGCCCTCAAGGCCTCGGAGGTCTGCTGTAGAAGCAGAGCATCACTCCACCATACCGCCGCTGGTCGAAAAGGCGCAGGTTCACCAGCGGGAGATCCTCAAACTCGCGGGGGTGAATCTGGGCAATAGCCCAGCCATCCTCAACCAGCCAATCCGGACGGTCATCCAGCGCCCGCAGCGTCTCCGCCCACAGGCCGCGGTATTGCGGAGGGGCGATATAGATGTAGTTGAAGGGCTCCGCCTCGCCGGACAGGAAGGCGAAGACATCCGCGCGCACCACCCGCGCAGTGTCCGTCAGGCCCGTGAGGGCCAGATTCTCCCGCAGCGTACGCAGCGCCGGGACGCCTCGTTCCACAAAGACCGCTTCCGTTGCCCCCCGGCTGAGCGCCTCAATACCTACCTGTCCTGTGCCAGCGAACAGGTCGAGGAAGCGGCATCCGACGACCCTATCCCCCAGGATGCTGAACAGCGCTGACTTGGCCCGGTCGGTCATCGGCCGTGTGCCACCGCCTGGGACCGAACGCAGCCTTCTGCCCTTCGCCTTCCCTGTGATAACCCTCATCTTCCCTGACACTCCCTTGATGCGGCCGGCGGTTGAAGCCGCGAGCAACACCAGCGAAGGCCGCCTGCGCGGCCGGGTCCACACCCAGCGGCGCCCCTCGACTCCGCTCACGGGCCCTTACTATACCCCCAAGATCGCCCATTGACAAACGGCCTGTTGGGTCTATACTGTACGGTTTAAGCCAGCCAGGTCAGGTAACAGGGATGAGCCAGCCGGTAGCACTCCGCGTAGAGGACATCCTGGCGCAGACAGAAGCGCCCGATGAGGAACAGGCGCTCATTCGCCGCGCCTACGACTTCGCCGCCGCCGCACATGAGGGCCAGTTCCGCCGCTCGGGCGAGCCCTACATCCAACATAGCCTGGCAGTGGCCCTGTTGCTGGCCGAACTGCACATGGACGGGGAGACCATCGCTGCTGGTCTCCTCCACGATGTGGTGGAGGATTGTGGGGTCGCAGTGCCAGAACTGGCGCAAGCCTTTGGGCCTACGGTGGCGCGGATGGTGGATGGGGTCACGAAACTCCAGGAAATCAACCGTCTGGGCCGTATGGGGGAGGCAGAACGAGACGAACAGGAACTGGAAAGCCTGCGCAAGTCCTTCATGGCGATGGCGCGGGACGCGCGGGTGATGCTGATCAAACTGGCCGATCGTCTGCACAATATGCGCACACTGGAACACCTGCCGCCAGAGTCGCAACAACGGCTGTCACGGGAGACGATGCAGATCTACGCCCCACTGGCTAACCGTCTGGGCATCTGGCGCTGGAAGGGGGAACTGGAGGACCTGGCCTTCCGCTGGCTGGACCCGGAGACGTACGCCACCATCGCCGAACAGGTGATCACGCGTGAGCCGGAACGAGAGGCCGCGATCGAGCGACACATCGCTTTGCTCCAACACCACCTGCGGTTGGAAGGGTTGACCGCCGAGATCAGCGGCCGCCCCAAACACATCTACAGCATCTACCGCAAGATGGTACGCAAGGGCATCCCCCTGGAGCGCGTCTACGACATCCGCGCTATTCGCGTCATCGTGGACACGATCTCCGACTGCTATCAGGCGCTGGGCACCATCCACAACCTGTGGACCCCCATCCCCGGCGAGTTCGACGACTACATCGCCTCCCCCAAGGAGAACATGTACCAGTCGCTGCACACGGCGGTGGTTGGCATCGGCGGTAAACCGCTGGAGGTGCAGATTCGTACCCACTACATGCACCGCATCGCCGAGTACGGTATCGCTGCACACTGGCGGTACAAAGAGGGCACCCGCCGTGACCGCGAGTTTGAGGAGAAAATCGCTGCCCTGCGTGCGCAGATTGAGGCGCGAGGCGAGACGGAGGATGCTGGCGAATTCGTCGAGTCAGTCACCACCGACCTGTTCGAGGATCAGGTCTACGTCTTTACCCCCAAAGGCCGGGTGGTCGAACTGCCGGCGGGGGCCACGCCGATTGACTTCGCCTATGCCATCCACACCGAGATTGGTCACCGCGCGCGCGGGGCGAAGGTGAACGGCCGCTGGGTCTCCCTGGACTATACGTTACGGACCGGCGACCAGGTGGAGATCATCACCGCCAAGCGGGATGCTCCCCGCCGGGACTGGCTCAACCCGGCGCTGGGCTACGTCAAGACCGCGCGCGCACGCGCCAAGATCCGTCAGTGGTTCCGCAAGCAGGACCGGGAGCAAAACATCTCCGCCGGGCGGGCCATCTTAGAGCGCGAACTGAAACGCCTTGGCCTGCCGGAAATCCCCTACGATACCATCGCTCGCCTGTTTGACTACGACAAGACCGAGGACTTCCTGGCAGCGGTGGGTTTCGGGGACCTCAACAGCCAGCAGATCACCGCGCGGGTCACTGAGATGCAGCGACGTGAGGCCCAGGCGCAGGCCACCCTGCCCCCCCCGGCTCCGCTCCCCCCGCCACCTTCCCATCAGGTGCAGGTGCTGGGAACCGGCGGCCTGCTCACCCGCCTGGCGCTGTGCTGCAACCCCCTCCCCGGCGAACCTATCATCGGCTACGTGACGCGAGGGCGAGGTATCACCATCCACAAGCGGGACTGCCCCAACGTGATCAACGTGCGCGACCCCGAACGGCTGATCCAGGTGACGTGGGGCACCAAAGCCGCGACCACACCGGTCATGGTCGTCGTGCAGGCCTACGATCGCGCGGGCCTACTCCACGACATCAGCGGCGTGGTGAGCCGGGAGAAGATCAATATCTCCGGCCTGAACGTCGTCCGCGAGCGGAACCTGACAACGCTCTACCTGACGCTGGAGATTACGGACATCGGCCAGTTGGGACGGGTGCTGGCTCGCATCAGCAACGTGCCGAACGTCATCGAGGTGGCGCGACAGGTGCGGTGACGTTTCGCGCCATTGGGCGCAATAGCGTGAAAGGAGTATCCCAACAACCGTAGGGTGGCATCCCAGCGACACCCGCCGTCGGCGCGCGGTCAAGCCTGCCGCAGGCGATGGTATTTCACCCCCTCGTACCAGGCCATCAACAGGCTAAGCCGCAAGCCGTGAAGTCCATCCCGTACCCCACGCAGGGTAACGAACCGCCACCAGAAGTGGCGCAGCGCCTGCAGGTAAGGGGTGTACAGACGCGCGCGCACCCCCTCCTGGCGCAGAATCTCCACATCATAGGCCGTGTACTTCTCCTGCCGGGCGATGAAATCGGCCACGCTGTCGTAATTGTAGTGCACGAGAGGGTGGGAGAGATACCCTGCCACCCCGTCCACAACGGTGACCTCGTGGACCGGCCGCTCCCAGCGCACGCGGTCAGGCCGCACCAGGCGCATCTGATAGTCGGGGTACCAACCTGCGCCCAAAGTGAGACGCCCAAAGATGTAGTTGTGGCGCGGCACCCACCAGGCCACCTCTGGCCGTGAAGACGAGACCACCCGCAACACCTCCTCCGCCAGTTCCGGCGTCGCCCGCTCGTCGGCATCCACAAAGAAGACCCAATCCGCTGCGACCCTCTCCAGGGCCGCGTTCCGCTGCCGGGCGTAGTTCTCGAAGGGGTGCTGGAACACCTCCGCTCCGGCCTGACGGGCAATTTCCACCGTCCGGTCGCTGCTGAAGGAGTCGAACACCACCCGCCGGGGGGCCCAGTCAAGGCTCTCCAGGCAAGGGCCGATGTTGCGCTCCTCGTTCAGGGTAAGCACGACCGCAGCCAGAGGAGGGATATCACTCATCCGTCAGGCTCCCCGTCACCGCCCCAGGCGCGCAACACCCGCTCACAGGCAACGACCATCTCCGGTGACGCGCCGCGCATACGTCGCTGCATGCCGGCGCGAACCATCGCCCGCGCCACCCCCCAGCGCAGGGGGCCACACAGGCGCCGGTACAGCCGCGCCCGGCTGGTCCACAGGTTCACGAACGAGGGGATACGCACCTGCCCGGTAGACTGGCCGGCGTAATGGACCACCTCCGCTGCAGGCACGCAAAGGGCGCGCCAACCAGCGCGGCGCATGCGCCAGCACCAGTCCACCTCTTCGCAGTACATCCGATACCCTTCGTCCAGCAGGCCCACCTGGCGCACCGCCTCGACGCGCACCATCATCGCCGCGCCCAGCGGGTGGTCAACCCAGAAGGGTTGCGACCCCGTGTACCGTCGAACCAGGTAACGGCCGTTGAGCGGGCTCTCGTAGAGGCGGGCCGGCAGGGGAAAGAGGTCAAAGGCCAGTTGGGTCAATCCGGGGAAGCGGAACGCGCCGTGCTGGAGCGAGCCGTCGGCGTTGAACAGTGCTGCCCCGGCCACCGCCGCGCGCGGTTGTGCTTCCAACGCAGCGACGAGCGCTGCCGTCGCGCCCGGCCGCACCTGGGTGTCGGGATTCAACAGCCAGACATAGCGCAGGCCCTCGTCGGCGAGAAGAAGGCGCAGTGCCCGGTTGTTGCCGGCAGCGAAGCCCACGTTCTCATCGCTGACCAGAAGGCGGACAGCAGGGAACTCGCGGGCCACCATCTCCGGCGTGCCGTCCGCAGAGCCGTTGTCCACCACCCACACCTGGGCCGCCAGCGTCGACCGCTCCAGGTCGGCCCAGAGCGAGCGCAGGCAGGCGGCCAGCAGGTCGCGCACGTTCCAGCTGACGATGACGACCGCCAGATCTGTCATCCCGCTACAACCCCAGTTGGGCGCGGGCGGCCTCCAAAGCCGCCTGATGCACCTCTTTGAGCGGCACACCATGAGCCTGCGCGGCCTGGCGGACCTCGCGGTACTCCGGAGCCAGGTTGACCACCACCCCACCCCGCCGGGCCACCTTCACCCCCAACGAGCCGTAGGGAGTCTCGACCACCAGCCGCTCCCGCGAGAGTTTTCGTCGTCGCGCGGCGTGCAGTCGCGCCCCCAATGTCGTCGTCTCGGTGAAGAGCACCGTCAGCGCCTCATCCACCTGCTCGTCCGGCAGGACAGCGGTCAGTAGCACCCCGGGACGTCCGCGCTTCATCTGCACGGATGTCAGAAAGACATCCAGCGCCCCTGCCGCGAACAGCCGCTCGGTGACGTGCTCATACCACTGCGGGTTCATGTCGTCTATGTTGGTCTCGATGACGACGACAGCGTCTTCCTCGTCCGGCTCCATTGCTGTCGCCATACCGATGGTCACGCGCAGCAGGTTGGGGATGGGGAGATCGCGGCTGCCGGCCCCGTAACCGATCCGCTCCACGCGCATCGGCGGCGCGCCGCCGAAACCGGCAGCCAATGTGCTGATCAACGCCGCGCCGGTGGGAGTGACCAGTTCCGCTTCGACCTCCCCGCCACAGACAGGCACGCCGCGCAGCAGTTCGAGCGTTGCCGGGGCAGGCACCGGCAGCAGGCCGTGGGCGCACGCTACCGTGCCATACCCCACGCGCAGCGGGGCGGCGAAGACCCGTTCCACCCCCAACAGGTGCAGCCCGGCCACCGTGCCCACCACGTCCACGATGGCATCCACCGCCCCCACCTCGTGGAAATGCACCTCGTCAACCGGGACGCCATGGACGTGAGCCTCGGCCTGCGCCAGACGACGGAAGACGGTCAGGCTATGCTCGCGCACCTCTGACGGCAGGTCGCTGCTGGCGATGATCGCCTCGATCTGCGGCAGATGACGCGCCTCCGCCGGCCCCGTCACCTCGACGCGCACCTGCGTGCCCCGCAGGCCGCCTCGTCGCACCTCCTGAGCGGTCAGCGTGTAACCCGAAAGCGGGACTCGGCTCAATTCCGTACGCAGCCGTTCTATTTCCAGCCCTGCGTCCACCAGCGCGCCCAGCAGCATGTCCCCGCTGACCCCAGAGGGGCCGTCGAAGTAAGCCAGGCGCAGTCCCGCGCCCCCCGACTCGCTGCTACGCTCCATTCGCTCCTCGTTTCTCGTCGTTGATCAGGTGAGCCAGGTAGCCCGCGCCGAAGCCGTTGTCAATATTGACCACAGCCACGCCGGGCGCGCAGGAGTTGAGCATCGTCAGCAGGGGAGCCAGGCCGCCGAAACTTGCCCCGTAGCCGATGCTGGTGGGGACCGCGATCACCGGTCGGGAGACCAGGCCAGCGACGACACTGGCCAGCGCCCCCTCCATCCCGGCGACCACCACCAGCACGTTGGCGGTGAAAAGACGCTCGCGGCTGTCGAGCAGGCGGTGGATGCCGGCCACGCCGACGTCGAAGAGACGCTCCACCCGGCTGCCCATCGTCTCCGCGGTGACGGCCGCCTCCTCCGCTACCGGGATGTCCGCAGTGCCAGCGCTGACGACCAGCACTGCGCCGCGTGTATGGGGCTGTGCAGGCTCGCCCAGCACGACCATCCGCGCGGCGGCGTGATAGACAGCATCGGGGAAGCGCTGCTGCAACGCCTCGGCCACCTCCGGTGCGGCGCGGGCAGCCATCACCCGCCCCTCATGCGCTTGAAGGCGGGCGACGATCTGCACGATCTGCTCCACCGTCTTGCCGGGGCAGAAGACCACTTCCGGGAAGCCCGTGCGCAGGCTACGGTGGCTGTCAAGCCGCGCAAAGTCCAGGTCTTCGTAGGGAAAGCCGCGCAGCCGCTTCAGTGCCTCCTCAACGCTCGCCTCGCCCCGCTGCACCTGCTCCAGCAGGTCACGCAGCCGCTCTTGCATCCGTTCATCCCCAGCGGTCATCGGTTCATGCTCCCCTGCCGATACCCCTGCAGGTCCAGGGCGACGTAGGCGTATCCCAACCCCCGCAGGGCCTCAACGACCTCAGCGGCGACCTCCGGCTGCGCCAGGCGGGGCACATCAGCGGCGGGGACCTCAATGCGGGCCAGCGTGCCGTGGTCCCGCACGCGCACGGTGCGATACCCCAGGCTGGCCAGCACCGCCTCCGCCGCCGCCACCCGGGCCAACCCATCCAGAGTGATGAGCGTCCCATAGGGGAAGCGCGTGACCAGGCAGGGTTGCGCGGGCCGGTCCCAGGTGGGCAGGCCAGCCTGACGGGAGAGGACGCGAATGTCCGCTTTGGTCAGCCCGGCCTCCTCCAAGGGGCTGCGCACGCCCAGTTCGCGCACCGCCCGCACCCCGGGCCGGTCATCCTGGCGGTCGTCCAGGTTAGAGCCCTCCGCCACCCAGGCCAGCCCTTCCTCCCGCGCCAGCGCCAGCAGGCGGGTCAGTATCTCGCGCTTGCAGACGTAGCAGCGTTGGGGGGAATTGTGGACGAAATCGGCAGACTCCAGTTGCGCGGTGGGGACAAAGCGGTGACGCGCACCCAACTGGCGAGCCATCTCCTGCGCCGCGTCCAGTTCGGACTGAGGGAAGATCGGAGCCGCGGCGGTGGCTGCCAACACGCGCCCCGGCCCCAATGCCTCCAGCGCGGCCCACAGGAGGAAGGTGCTGTCCACCCCGCCGGAGTAGGCCACCAGCAGGCTGCCCATCTCCCCCAGGATGCGTCTCAGCCGGTCTGCACCCACCCGCGGCTCCGTTCCACGGCCCGCTTCCAGCCAGCATAGGCCGACTCGCGCCGCTCCTCGTCCCAACGTGGCTCGAAGAAGCGCTCCATGCCCCAGTTGGCTCGCAATTCCCCAAGACCAGACCACATCCCGACCGCCAGACCGGCGGCGTAGGCGGCCCCCAGCGCCGTGGTCTCGCGGATCGTCGGGCGGACGACCGGCACGCCGAGGATGTCGGCCTGGAGTTGCATCAGGAAGTCATTGACCGTCGCCCCGCCGTCCACCTTGAGCGTCGTCAGGCCGATGCCGGAGTCAGCGCGCATGGCCTCCAACACGTCGCGCGTCTGGTAGCAGATGGCCTCCAGCGTGGCGCGGACCAGGTGGGCGCGGGTGACGTAGCGGGTAAGCCCGACGATCACCCCGCGCGCGTCCATGTCCCAGTAGGGGGCGAAAAGGCCAGAGAAGGCCGGCACAAAGTAGACGCCGCCGGTATCCTCGACGCTGCGGGCGATCTCCTCGGTCTCAGAGGCGTGGCGGATAAGGCCGAGGTTGTCACGCAGCCACTGCACGGCCGCTCCGGTGATGGCGATAGAGCCTTCCAGAGCGTACGTGGTGCCCTGCGGCAGGCCATACGCCACCGTGGTCAACAGGCCACTCTGGGACGGCACGGCTTCGCTGCCGGTGTTGAGCAGCATGAAGCAGCCCGTGCCGTAGGTGTTCTTCGCCTGCCCGGGGTCGTAGCAGGTCTGGCCGAAGAGCGCCGCCTGCTGATCCCCCAGGTCGCCGCAGACCGGCACCGACACGCCCAACGGGCCGCCGTCGCGAGTGGCACCGTAGAGCGCGGGGTCAGAGGAGGGGCGGATGGCCGGCAGCATGTGACGGGGAATAGAGAGGATCGCCAGCAGTTCGTCGTCCCAGTCGAGCGTGTGCAGGTCCATGAGCATGGTGCGGCTGGCGTTGGTCACATCGGTGATGTGCGCCCCACCCCGCGGCCCGCCGGTAAGGTTCCAGATGAGCCAGGTATCCACATTGCCGAACAGCGCCTTGCCCGCCTCCGCCTTTCGGCGCAGCCCGGGCACGTTGTCGAGCAGCCACTTCAGTTTAGGGCCGGAGAAGTAGGTGGCCACTGGCAGGCCAGCCTTCTGGCGGAAGGTCGGCTCCAGGCCATCGGCGATCAGTTGCTGACAGATCTCCCGCGTGCGGGTATCCTGCCAGACGACGGCGTGGCACAACGGCTTGCCGGTGGTTGGGTCCCAGACCACAGTGGTCTCCCGCTGATTGGTGACGCCGATGGCCGCCAGGTCTCCACCAGACAGGCTACCCTGAGCCAGCGCTCCGGCGATCACCCGGCAGGTCTTGTCCCAGATCTCGGCAGCGTCGTGCTCCACCCATCCAGGTTGGGGGTAGATCTGGGTGTGCTCCTCGTAGCAGGAGGTGACCATCCGGCCACTGCGATCGAAGACTATGAAGCGAGTGCCGGTAGTGCCCTGGTCAATAGCCCCGATGTAGCGTTGAGAGTTGTTCATGCTCCTTCTTACCTCGATGGTGATGTCGGGTTGCAGCGATCACATCCCGCTGATATTCTGTCGTTCCCAGAAGGCCGCACGGGTCTCGGCGAAGCGGCCTTCCAGTATCGCCTGGCGAAGTTCCCGGGCGACGGTGAGCATCAGATGGAGGTTGTGCAGGGTCAGCAAGTGGTGAGCCAGGATCTCGCCCGCAATGACCAGATGACGCAGGTAAGCGCGGCTGAAGTGGGTGCAGGTATAGCAGGTGCACCCCTCTTCCAGCGGAGCGGGATCGTCGGCGAAGTGGGCGTTGCGCAGGTTGATGCGTCCGTCGCGGGTGAGGGCTGCGCCTGTGCGCGCCGTGCGGGTGGGGAGGACACAGTCGAACATGTCCACCCCGCGCGCCACCCCCTCCACCAGGTCGCCCGGCGTGCCGACCCCCATCAGGTAGCGGGGCCGGTCGGACGGGAGAAGGCCATCCAGCAACTCCAGCACGACGAAGGTGTCCGCCTTCTCTTCCCCCACACTCAGGCCCCCGATGGCATACCCAGGAAAGTCCAGCGAGGTCAGAAAACAGGCCGACTGCTCGCGCAGGTCCAGGAAGACCCCTCCCTGGCAGATGCCGAAAAGGGCCTGGTCGGGACGGGTGTGAGCCTCACGGCAACGTACCGCCCAGGCGTGCGTGCGCTCCAGCGCCTGACGGTTGTAGTCGTAGTCGAGAGGCGGGGGGCACTCATCGAGGCAGGTGATCATGTCAGCCCCCAGGTTCTCCTCGATGGCGATGACCTTCTCCGGGGTGAAGCGATGCTCCGAGCCATCAATGTGGCTGCGGAAGGTCACCCCGTCATCGTCCACCCGTCGCCGGGCGGCCAGGCTGAAGACCTGAAAGCCGCCAGAGTCAGTGAGGATGGGGCCGTCCCAACCCATGAAGCGGTGGAGGCCCCCCAGGCGGGCGATACGCTCGTCGCCGGGGCGCAGGTAGAGATGATAGGTGTTGGCAAGGAGAGCCATAACCCCAAGATCGTGCAAGTCGCGGGGAGACATCGCCTTGACGGTGGCCTGTGTCCCCACCGGCATAAAGACGGGGGTCGGCACTGCCCCGTGGGGCGTGTGAAGCAGGCCGGCGCGGGCGCGCCCATCCTGGGCCTGCAGTTCGAAACTGAAGGGCGGGTTCACAATACTCCCACCCCCATCAGCACGCCCATCACCACGAAGGCGACCGCCGAGGCCCACAGCAGCAGGTGTGGGGGAATAACACGGGTCAGCGCCTGCCCTCCAACAACCCCCAAGGCCGTCACGAGGGTCAGCGCCAGGGCGCCGCCTACGAACACCGACCACGGAGCCCTGTAGCGGCCAGCCAGGCTGAGGACAGCCAGTTGGGTCTTATCCCCCAACTCGGCGACAAACAACAGCACCAGGGTAGAGGCGAACGCCTTCCAGTTCTGAGCAGGCGGGGGGGCACACGCTACATCTTCGCTGGCAGCACACTCGGCGGCAGCGTTTCCCGCCCTGAACGCCTCGCGGGCGACCAGCAGCCCCATCACCACGAAAGCCAGCGCCGCTGCGGCCTGTAACCAGCCCGCCGGGAGCCACTGTCCTAACAGATGCCCGCCCGCCACGCCCAACCCGGTCACAGCCGACAGGGCCACAGTAGCCCCCAGAAAGACCGCCCCTGGGCGCCGGTACTTGCAGGTCTGGGCAATCACCGCTAACTGGGTCTTGTCCCCCAACTCGGCGACGAGGATCAGGCCCAGAGTAGACAGGAAGACACTCCAATTCACCCGTTGTGCTCCTCAAGGGCATAGCACTGCCCCCCGATCATTCGCCCTATTTATAATCCCTATTCCGTTTCTGTCAATCTGCCGGGCGTCGTCTCTGTACGGCGAGGTTGACCATTGCCACCCATGCCAGCGGCGCCAACACCGGCACGTCGGGGACAGTGTCCCCGGCTGTCAGTTGTGACCGCTGCTATCTAGCCGCAATGATCAACTGCACCGTTTCACCACCAATCTCCAGCCTGTTCCCATTCACATTCAGACTCTGAACCTGGTCGCTCCCGTCACTGACCTGCAGAAGCGTGATGCGGCGGCCTTCCACACCGTTCACAACGAATTGGACAGGTGAATGGGTCGGGTTAGCGACGAGAAGCGCGATTTCGCCAGCGTCGTTTTGGCTGGCGATTATCCATAGTGCTGTGGCCGGCTCGGCAGAGAGTTGCAACCGTTGCGGGTGCGCCGCCAGTTGCGCCCAGAGCGAAAACGCGAGGGCGATCCGTTTGGGTGTGCCGTTGGCATAGAACATACCGTAGAAGGTCGGCGCATCCATTGCCGGATCGGTGCCGCGATAGAAAGTCGCCTCAGCGATTCCATTGTCCTGCATGGCAATCCATGCCGCCGTCAGGATGGCCGCGCCTTTGCCGCCCGTGCGCAGGGCCATCGCTTCAGCGCTTGCGTCTCCAGTTTGTCGGATATCAGTGTTCCATTCCGTGACGTGCATGGTCGTGGTCTGAAGGCCGACCGCATCCAGTTCCCCGCGATAAAAGCATGCGGCGTTGACCCACTCAGCAGGATCGTTGGAGTAGAGGTGCCAGGAAAAGAAATCGAGCGGGGCGTTATGCTGTTTCACGTACTCCAAAAAGCCGTGGACCCACGCCTGGCCCTGCGGAGTGAGAAAGCCCATTGGAGTGATTCCAGGCCCTCCAACCTGTAAATCAGGAAAGGCCTGCTTGAGCGCCTGGGCCGTTTCGACATATAACTGGAAGTACTCTTGGGGATTATGTGGCCTGGGCCAGAATTGCTGGTTGTCCGGTTCGTTCCAAATCTCTACATACCGAAAAGGAGTCGTGAAGCCGTCCCACTGTCCCTCACGGTAGTGACGGATGACTTCCACAGCGGCGCGTACCCAGTTTGCCCGTTCCTGCGCGTTTGCCGGGGGGCGGGCATTGTTCCACGAATCACCCAGGCGGAAGTAGGGTTCAAATCCCCCCTCCACAATCACTCGCCACATGGCATCACTCGCCCGAAAATCATACGACTGCGGACTGGTCGGTTCATGCATCCGGTCCGGATACATCACGGCCATATCCAGGGGGCCATAAAAATCATGGGTGCGAACCAGCGTGACGCCGATTTGGTGATAGGCTTGGGTCAGGTCGGCGTTGTCGGCATCCTCCCCAGCAGGTGCCGGCCCGACGTTCACACCGAGCAAGGGCCGGATCGCCTCATCAATGACCCCGCCGATGGTGACGGTGGTGTCGGGCGTACGAGATGATATTGTCGCAGTAGGACTAACAGCCAGTTCGGTCGCCGTAGGGAGGAGCGGGGTTTGGGTGGGCAAAGGAGGGGATGCGACGGTGGACGATCTGCAAGCAATCAGTGCAAGGATCAAGGGTGTGATGAAGAAAAGTTTACGCATCGGTTTCCTCCATGATGATGGCCATGTACACCATTGTCCAGGATGTAGGCGCGATGCTTGTCCCAGCGGCACGAGACCCAGTTCCAGAAAGGGAACGAGAGCAGCGCCACGACGAACAACAGCGCGAAGACCAGGTCCGACTGCTCCCCAAGGTTCATGCGGTACTTGGGAAGTAGACCATCGTTGATGTAGTCCCACGACCGGCCGACAAACACCGCCGCTGCCAGGTAGGGCTTGAGGCCGACCACGTCCGTCAGGAAGACGACCACCAGGCGAGCGTCAGGTGGATATTGTGGCTCTCCCTCGCGATGCGCCACCAGCCCCACGGATAGGCTTCACCCGCCGCGCCGGAGCGCAAGCGAAGCGCAGCGCGAAGGCGCGGTCGGGTGGAAGCCGTTGTTGGGCGGCGTTGTCCATTTAAGGCGTGTTTCTGAGCACCAGCGGTAGGAAGACCTTCTTGATCTGCGTCTCATATGCGCCTATATCCACAACAGCATTGCCATCGCCGTTACCGTCAACGATGCGTGGATTGCCGTCCAGGTCGGTGGTGACCCCTGAGGGGACGGCGGCGTTGTTCCCGGCGTCAATGGCGGGCGAGGTCAGTTGCAGGCGCAAATTGCCGCCTGCGGCATTCACGAAGAGCGGGTCGGCGTTGATATTGCCTGTGCCAGCGTAGCCGCCCTGGATGTCGCTGTAAGTGACAACGGGGGTGCTGCTGTCATTGTAGATTTCCGGCCCGTTGGGAGCGCTATTGCCCCACAGGATGACGTTGCTAGCTACCTGACAGTTTGACAAGAAAGGGTGGTTGACCGACCGCTTCAATCCGAGTAGAGTTGGTTGTACCAAAAACAACCTACGAGGAGAGAAGCATGTCAGCCAACCGAGTCTATCATACCTGGTTGAAGCGAATTCAGCAAATCAGACCGCAAGAACGGATCACACGTCTGCGCACGTTCGCGTGGCTGGCCGTAGGGATTTTGAGCAGTCGGAGTGTCCACTTGAGTCGCGTGGCGAGCAAGATGCCGGGCGCGGCGACTTCGGTCAGCAAGGCCAGGAAGTTGAGCCGCTTCCTGAACAACGGAGCGATCCGCGTCCGTGAGTGGTATGAGCCCATTGCGCGGGCACTGATCGCGGCTGTCGTGAACCACGGCTTGGAGGTCCGCCTGTTGGCCGATGGAACCAAGATCAGCTTTGGACATCAGTTGCTGATGGTGGCCATCGCCTATCGCAGACGGGCGATCCCCCTGGCTTGGACCTGGGTGCGGAGTTCGCTATGACGACGCTGTGGCTGGTTGAGCCGGATATCGAGCGAGTCCAGAAACGTGCATAATTTCTCGGAATTGTGTAACTGCCTACCCCCGCCAAGGAACTGACTCCCCATTTTACGGGTAATGTGCTAAACTATCGCCGTGGTCAATCACCTGCCGGAAACAGAAGTCCTGCTCAAGCGATTGGCTGCTCTGGAAGCCGAGGTTGCCAGTCTCCAGGCGGAACT
>DAOTYX010000049.1:0-1730 GCA_034434635.1 Anaerolineae bacterium
GGTTTTGCTCCAGGAAGAGGCGCACCTGCTGCCGGGGGGTCACTTCCAGGTTGAGAAAGCATTCAGGCCGGTAAGCCAGTTCCAGCAAGAGAGCCTGCGCTGCCTGGCTCAACAGCTCGGCGAAGAAAGCGCTTTCCTCAGGGGGCTGTTGCGGGTCCACAGGGCGGGGGGGAAAGAAGAGCAAGGGGAACACGCGTCGCCCATCCTGAGCCACACGGCAGGCGCGGGCCAGGCGCACGCGGAAAGCGGTCTTGCCGCCGCCGGGCGGAGCAAACAAAAAAGACGGCCAGTCTCCCCACAGCGCGGCGAAGTCCTCGTGCCCCACCAGGCAAGCAGGGAGGTACGGTTCCTCGGCGGCATCCAGACATTCGAACGGATCGAAGCGGAGGCCGAGTTCGTCCTTCAGCCAGGACTGCTGTCTCAGCGCGGTGGTAGTACACACATGACCAGCCTCCGCAGCCGTCGTTACATCGCAATCAACAGACATTACACTCCATGCGTCTTTGTCCCGTAACTGCTCACCCTCCCGCAGGTTTGGGCGCAATGTGCAGCCCAAATCGCACTTCAAAGGCCACTCTGATTCGCTGCTCGGTCACTTCCGAACCTGCGGGAGGGTGAGCTGAGCAATTACTTTGTCCCTATGAATACACTAGACCGCTTGTTGCGATGCAGCGGCCGACTTCCCTACATAGGGGAAGTGTTTGCCTAGCATACACTGCATTAGGCCAGTGATCTCCCCAACACTTTGTCAACATTCTATCAGAAACATTACAAGAACTTCACAAGCTGGCTCTACCAGGGCACCCTCAGCATCATCCCCTTCCCCTTTACCGTCTCCAGGTACACGGGGTCATCCGGGTCTGGTTCAATCGCCTTGCGCAGGTCCGACAGGCGGGACTGTAGAGTGGACTCGCACGATTTCCAGCTCATCTCATACCCCTCGTCATCCTCCGAGCGGGGCACCGTCGCCAACTCCCGATAGCCGCGATAGTAGAGCTCTTGCCAGGGGACGATCCGCCCGGCATTTTGGTAGAGATAGCGCAACAGCCGGTAGCCGCCGACGGTCATCTCCCTCACCGAAACCTCCCGACCGCCAATCACCGCCATTCTGTTCTCCTCATCCAAAAAGAGACGAGGGGGAGATTTTCGCCGTAGTTCCTTCCACATCTCTTCCCCAACCGGTTGGGCCGGCTGATGGGAGAGATATTGAAGCGCAACCGGACGCACAAGTTCCAGCCATGCACGCGGATTGCTCCCGCCGTTTCGTTTCACCCACTCCAGGAACCCCGGCGCCGCGCACAGGTCGGTCATCCGCAGCGCCCGCCCGCCAGCAGCGCAGGCGAGCCGGCGCTCGACGATCTCAATCAACTGATCCCCACGCCATTCCAGCCGATAGCGCTGGACACGGTGTCGTCCCACTCCCGTGGATGCGGCCAGTGCCGGCTCCGCTGCGGCAGGCAGAAAGGTCTTGTAGGCGATGGAGGCTTTTTCGAACAGTGGCAATGTAGAGAAGAAGGCCCCCAACGCCGAGACGACCAGATCGAATTGGGCCTGCATCCACGGTTCCAGGCCGTCCACCACGACCCAGATGCCGTCCACTCCCCGATGGTTCAGCGCCTTGGACAGTTCCGCTGAGACCAGCGGCCAGTTGTGGGCAGGCATCAGGCCAGGGTCCCAGTCCGTGCCCAGGAAATCCCGGATGGCTTCCGCTCCCGCCTCCGGATACTGCG
>DAOTYX010000050.1:0-3914 GCA_034434635.1 Anaerolineae bacterium
AGCCTGCTGGGGGCCTGGCATCTCTCCGGCCGGCGGGACGCCTGGGTGGTGGATGTGGGCGGGACGACCACCGACATCGCCGCCCTGCGCGACGGCCGCCCGCGCGTCAACCCCGACGGCGCCCGCGTCGGCGGCTGGCAGACGATGGTGGAAGCCGCGGACGTGCACACGGTGGGGTTGGGCGGCGACAGCCTGGTGCGCTGGGACATGGAGGGCGAACTGCGCATCGGGCCACGGCGGGTGATCCCCTTGTGCCTGCTGGCCAGCCAGTACCCACAGATCGTGGAGAGGCTGCGCCAGACAGCGGAGGACCGCTCATCTCGCGAGCGGGGACGGCACGACCTGGCAGCGCAGTTCGTGTTGAAGCACGAGACGAGACCAGGAGACATGGAGACGCGGAGATGGGGGGACGAGGAGAACGGGTGGATGGAGGCGTTAGAAGCAGGGCCACAGCCGATGGCTGCCCTGCTCGACGGTCAGCGGTACAGCGCGCTGCTGGTACGGCGTGTTGAGGAGATGGAGACGCGCGGCCTGCTCCTGCGCGCCGGCTTCACCCCCACCGATGCGCTGCATGCACTGGGCCGCTTCACGCTGTGGGAGAGGGACGCCTCCCGCTACGGGGCAGCGATCCTGGCCGGGCTGGCCGGGCTGACCGTGGAGGACTTCTGCAAACGGGTGATCGCTGCCGTGTCCGACCGCATCGTCCAGGAACTGGTCAGCAAGGTGCTGAATGACGAGGCCACTCCACCGGACTGGGAGCGCGAGCCGGCAGCGCGGGCGTTTCTCCTGCGCGCTCTGGGCGGGCGGCCGGACTCGGACCTGGGCTGTCAGTTGCGCCTCCGCCGACCGCTGGTAGCCATCGGTGCGCCGGTCACGGCCTACATGCCGCGTGTGGCAGAGTGGCTCGACACCGAACTCATCGTCCCACCTCACGCCGAGGTGGCCAACGCCGTGGGCGCGGTCGTTGGCGGGGTGCTGCTGCAGCGGCGCGTCCTGCTGCGCCCCCTCGCCGCCGACGACCCGGCCGTGCGCCTGTACCTGCCCGACGGCGTCCGCGACTTCGCCACGCTGGAGGAGGGGGTAGCCCACGCCCGACAGGTCATCCCCGCGCAATTAGAGGAGATGGCGCGGCAGGCCGGGGCGGAGCAGGTGGAGGTTCGACTGGCCCGCGACGACCGTCACGCGCCGGTGGCCGGCGGCTGGGGACAGAAAATCTACCTGGAGACAGTGCTCACTTTTACCGCGGTCGGTCGGCCAGCAATGGCGGTCACCCCAACCGCGCCAGCGCCTGATCCAGGTCGGCGATGATGTCCGCCACGTCCTCCAGTCCCACCGACAGGCGGATCAGCCCGTCGTCAATGCCCGCCGCCGCCCGCTCCTCGTCGGTCATGTGCTCGTGGGTGATGGTGCGTGGGTGCATGCAGATGGTACGGCTGGTGCCGAAGGTGACGGCGTGGATGATCAGGCGGAAACCGTCAATCACCGTGGCCGCTCCTGGGATGCCCCCCGGCACGACGAAGGACAACATCCCTCCGCCAGCCTTCATCTGTCGCTGCGCCAGGGCATGCTGCGGGTGATCGCGCAAGCCAGGGTAATTGACTCGCAGGACGCGCGGGTGGTCAGACAGAAACTCGGCCACCCGCTGCGCGTTGGCGCTGTGCCGCTCCATGCGCAGTGACAGGGTCTCCAGGTACTGCAGCGTCAACCAGGAGTCGAAGGGGGACATGATCGAGCCGACGAACTCGGTCGTGTTCCAGCGGATGTCCTCCGTGAGCGCCTCCGGCCCGACGATCGCTCCCCCCAGCACCGTGGCGTTGCCAGAGAGGAACTTGGTGATGGACAGGAGGACGATGTCCGCGCCCAGAGCCAGCGGCTGTTGCAGCGCGGCGGTAGCGGTGGTGTTGTCCACCAGCAACGGCACGCCGCGGGCGTGGGCTACCTCAGCCACCGCGGCGATGTCGGTGACGAACAGGCAGGGGTTGCTGGGTGTCTCGACCCACACCAGTCGGGTACGCCGGTCAATCTCGCGATCCCAGGAATCAGGGTCAGCGGGATCCTTGACGAAGCGGAACTCCACACCGCACCGTCTGGGGAAGATGTCAGCGGCTTGCTTGTACCCCTCGCCGAAGATGTTCAGCGTGGTCACGACGTTATCGCCGGGGCGGGCCAGGGTGAAGATCAGGTTGAACAGCGCCTGCGAGCCGGAGCCAGCACTGACCGCTGCTTCCCCTCCCTCCAGCGCCGCAAGTCGTTCCTCCAGCAGACTGGCCGTGGGCGTGCGGGTGCGCCCGTAGACCGGGTAGGGGATGCGGTCGAAGGCTTCATAGGGATAGGTCATTGAGGGGACGATGGGCGGCACGAAGGCGCGGAACTTCTCCACATCGCGCAGCGGGTGGAATCCGGCATGGAGCGCGCGGGTGTCGAAGCCCAGGTGTGCATCACGAGGGGCGGCGGGCCTGGCTTGAGGGTCATATACCCACGGGTCACGCATGAAGAAGGGCTTCTCGTTCGACATCGCATCCTCCTCCTGGTCAGCGATCTATCTACCTGAAACTCTGCCGTCCCCAGCCGCCGGATTGTGATCCGGCGGGCACGGGGATCCCCGGTCATTGGCCATTGATTCTCCGCTTCTCCCGTTCCACCACCTCGTGAATGCTGGCCTGCACGTCGGCGGGGAGAGGCTCAGGGGTGTGCCTGGAAAGGATCTGGTCAACCAGGCGTGCAGCCCGCTGCTCCATCGTCGTTCCCCCTGCTTCCAGCCACTGCGAGTAGGTTCCTTTGTCCGCCAGCCGGGAGTAGAACGGCTCCTTGAAGTGGCGCAGGGTGTGGGGGTGGTCCAGATAGTTGCCGGTCGGTCCCAACTCGTCAATCACGTCCAGCGCCAGGGTCTCGTCGTTGACCACGACACCGGCGGTGGCGGCGCGCAGCCAGCCGATGGTGTCGTTGCACATCACGATCAATTGCAGCGATCCCTGCAGGCCAGAGTCCATGAAGCCCACGTCGTGGACGATGTTCGCGCCGTGGAGGAGGGCGGTGAAAAGGCTCAGCGCCGCCTCGACGCCGCACTGGTGGTCCAGCACTTTGGAGTCGGTGCAGCCGCCCAGGCCGAAGACGGGCAGGTCATAGTACTTGCCCATCGAGGTGGGCACCCCCTGCTCATCGGCCAGGACATAGTTGCCGACCATGGTCTTGAGGTTGTACGGGCCGCCATTCCAGCCGGGCACGGCCACCGGAGAGCCGGGGCGCACCAGTTGCGCCAGGACGATGCCCAGGAGCGTGCCGGCGTTCATCGCCGCCATGCAGCCAGCAGTGGTGGTGGGGGAGTTGACGCCGCCAGCGTTGAGCGGGATGTAGAGTTGCGGCAACCCCTTCTCTGCCAGGTACATGCACTTCTGCAGCGCCTCGGCGTTGGCGATCAGGCCGGAGGTGACGTTGATGTAGCAGGTGGCGAAGGGACGCTGGCGGAAGGCCTCAGCGCCGCCGGCGACGATCTCGCACATCTCCACCGCCGCCACGCACCCCTCGAAATCGGGCGTGACAAAGACGATGGGCTTGGTCGTGGCGTTGAGCATCGCTTCCATCTGGTACCGGTCGTAGATCCGCGGGTCTACATCCTCCGGCAGGAAGGCCGACATCACGAAACTGATCTCCGGCAGCGCATCCATCAGTGTGGCTGCCTCGGTCACGTCCTTCAGGGTCGGACGGCGACGCTGGCCGGTGCGATGGTCGAGGATGTTGAGGCAATCCGAACCGCCGCCGTAGTAGGTGTTGTACCCCCCCGCGCGCATCGCCACCCGTCCGTGGCGGTCGTACAACACGATCCGTCGGGGCGTTATGGCCAGGGCGCGGCTCACCATGTACTCCGGGATGCGCACGCGGATGCCGTCCACGCGCGCCCCGCCGTCGGCCAGCAC
>DAOTYX010000051.1:0-22409 GCA_034434635.1 Anaerolineae bacterium
ACGGCTCGCCGGCGGCGTGAAGTGGCGCACCGCCCACAGGATACGCTCGGGGTCGGTGCCTACCAACACGTTCCACCCCGCCTGCACGGTCTCCACCCACTCCGTCTCCTCCCGCAATGTGAGACACGGCACGCCCAGCCAGCAGGCTTCCTTCTGTACCCCGCCCGAATCGGTCAGGATCATCCGTGCCGAGCGCTCCAGGCGCACCATGTCCAGATAGCCCACCGGTTCGACCCACCGCATATGGCGCGCACAGGCCAGAAGCGACCGCAACTCCTCGGCGCCCTCAAGCCGCTGCCGGGTGCGTGGGTGCACCGGGAAGACGACCGGCTCATCCAGCGCACAGAGCGCCCCCAGGATGGCGCGCAGCCGCTCCACGTCGTCGGTGTTCTCGGCGCGATGGACGGTGACGAGCAGGTAGCCACGCTCCGCCAGCCCCAGCCGCGTCAACACGTCCGAACGCTCCGCCCGCTCCGCCGCCAGCGCCAGCGCGTCGGCCATCACATCCCCCACCAGATATACCCCACGGGTGATTCCCTCAGCGGCCAGGTTGTCTACCGCAGTCTGGCTGGGACACAGCAGCCGGTCGGCGACGTGGTCGGTGAGCACGCGGTTGATCTCCTCCGGCATACGCCGGTTGAAGGAACGCAGCCCGGCCTCGACATGGGCCAGGGGCAAGTGCAGTTTGGCCGCCGCCAGCGCCCCGGCCAGGGTGGAGTTGGTGTCGCCGTAGACCAGCACCCAGTCGGGCCGCTGCTCCTGCAATACGCCCTCGATCCCGATCAGCATCTGCCCAGTCTGCCAGCCGTGTGACCCCGACCCCACGCCCAGGTTCACGTCGGGCTCCGGCAGGTCCAGTTCGGCGAAGAAGACCTGAGAGAGTGCTGCATCGTAATGCTGGCCCGTGTGCAGCAGGAACTCGGCATGACCGGCGGCGCGCAAGGCCCGCCCTACCGGCGCTGCCTTGATGAACTGCGGCCGCGCCCCGACGACCGTGACCACCCTCATCGCCCGCACCCCAGCCCATCCCCCTCAGGCCATTCGACCACGAAGCGGGTCCCCTCCGCCCGCACCCGTGGAAGTGGAATGGTGGGGTCTCTCTCGACGCGCATCCCCTCCTCCAGGCAGGTCAGGCGCAGGATCTCCAACGCCTCATCCCGCCCGTCTGCCTGCAGCGCACTGTAGCCAGCAGCCCGCACCTGGGCCAACGTCTCGCGTGCGGCACGGCGCAGGTCGCGATAGACGCGCAATGAGGCTTCCATGTACTGCGAGGTCAGGTGAGCCTTGAGTGCCAACCCCTCGGGGGTGACGAAATACTTTAGCCGTCGTCGCTGCAGGCGAGTGACCTTGACGTATCCCTTGCGAATCAGTCGCTTCAGGTACCAGTTGACACTGCCCACGGCCACGCCCAACTGCGCGGCCAGGCCAGCCTGGGTGGCATCAGGATTACCCTCCAGCGCCTCCAGGATGTGTAACTCCCGCTCTCCCTCCACCATGTCGTTACTCACCCGCCACACCCCGTATATTCAGTAACTGAATTTTACAGCCGGACGGGAAGATTGTCAAGGCCGCCTCGGCTCGGCCTTCCACGGCAGCCAACCAGCAGGATGCTCATCGGCGTCGAGCGGGTCTTCCTCCAGAAGCGACCTCAGAGGACATCTGTGTCTTCTGGAGGAGACGTGGGAGAGGCGCCCCTAGAGGAAGCAGGCAAAGAAGCGGCCCAGTGTCTCCAGATCCTCCAGGCCGTGTTGGAGAACCTCGTACACAATCCGACGGTCAATCTCCAGATACTCGTGCACCAGAATGTTCCGGAAACCGAGCATCCGTATCCACTTTTCCTTCAGACCTGGGCTGATGTACCCTCTCTCGGCCAGGATGGTCGGGATGTCGCTGTACCAGTTGACCATCCCCAGGTCCTCCTCGGCGATAACGTGGCTGCCCATGTCGGTGATGGACTCGATGGCCAGTTGCAGGAAACGCTCCGCGCTCCCATAACGTTCAGGGTCGCTCAAGAATTCCTCCGCGCTGTACTGCTGCAGCCGGCGCAGGATGTTCAGGTAGTCATCCAGGCTGTTCAGCCGCTTGCGGATTACCTCGGCCCTAACCAAGGAGCAGCCTCCTCTTGTAAGCCTCCCGCTGCTTCTGGAGGTAAGGCAGAAAATCCAGATACTGGCGCACAACGCGAGAGTACATCGCCCCACGGTCGAAGTCTTCCGCCTGATACACCAGCCGGTTCCCCCGAACCGCCTCGTACTTGAGCACAATGTCGTCAGTATCCAGAAAGACCAGGTCCACATTGTCGAAACCGTGCCGGGCCAAATCAGCCAGGATGTCCATCCGCCGGGCCTGGAGCCTTGAATGGCGCGGGACGATGGCCAGGTCCAGGTCGCTCTCCGGATTGGCCCGGCCTGCGGCCTGCGAGCCGAACAGGTATACCGCCTGAACGTCTGGGTATTTCCGGAAGATCTCCAATAACGTCTGTAAGTCCGCCGATTTCATGCTTGTCCCCGTTCCTGCTCGAACCGCTCTGCTATCTTACCATGAAGAATCGGCCCCGTCAAAACTCACAAACTGGAGGTGTCCGCTCAGCCTGCCCTCTCATCTCTCGTTGCGAGGGCGCGAAACGCCCGAAGCAACCTCCCCCGGGCTGGAGTTGCTTCGCCTCGCTCGCCATGACGCAGGGTGAGCAGTGACAACCAGAGGTAACTGTTCAGGCTGAGCAGTTCCACGAGGGATTGGTCAAGGCCGCCCACTGCCCAGCCCCAGCAGCCCCCGAATCCGCGCCGCGACCATCTCCACCGCCACCTCGTTGAAGCCACCCTCGGGGATGATCACGTCGGCATACCGCTTGCTGGGCTCGACGAACTCCAGGTGCATGGGCCGCACGGTCGTCATATACTGCTGGATCACCGATTCGAGGGTGCGACCACGCTCCTGCACGTCCCGCTGCAGGCGGCGGATGATGCGGATGTCGGCGTCAGTGTCCACGTACAGTTTGACGTCGAACAGCGCCCGCAACTCCGGCTCGGCGAAGACCAGAATGCCCTCCACCAGGATGACCGGAGCCGGGCCCACCCGGCGGGTCTGGGTGGTGCGGGCGTGGATGGTGAAGTCGTACACCGGCACCTCCACCGCCTGCCCGGCCTTCAGCCGCTTGAGATGCTCCACCAGCAGTGGGGTTTCCAGAGAGTCGGGATGGTCGAAGTTGACCTGCGTCCGCAGCGACACAGGCAAGTGGCTCAGGTCGCGGTAGTAGGCATCATGAGGGATGTAGGCTACGTGCTCAGCCCCCACCTGTTCCAGGATCTTCAGCGCCACGGTGGTCTTGCCCGACCCCGTGCCGCCGGCCACGCCGATGATGATCGGCGGCTGCTGGATTCCCTCTTCGCTCATTCCTGCCATACCTCCCGATACCAGAATAGCCAGGCCGCAGCCACTATCAGCCAGAGCATCGTGAGCGCCACCTGCAGCCCGCTGCCATCCCAAAACAACCCGCTGCGCAACAGGCTCCACAGCGCCGCCACAGCGGTCGGCAAAGACAACACCCCTGCCGCCCAACGAAGAACCGTCTGCAGGCGGCCCGACGGCGCTCCTGCCGGCCACGCCGCCTGGACCAGCAGGGCCAGCGCCGCCAGAACCAGCCCGGCGATCTTCAGCCCATAGCCAGGATCGTACGCCGCAGCCAGCAGCAGATATTGGCCACGGGCCAGATGGACATGCGTCTCCCCAGCGAGCAGATCGGCGTCGCCGGTGGTGGTCGTTTCCCCTGCCAGTTCTCCGGAGGGGACACGCAACGCCTGCACACGCAGCGGCATGTCGGCCGCTATCCCCGCCCGCAGGTCCGGCTCGACGCGCACAAACAGCCCGGCCTGGGGTATGGCGAAGTAGGTATCGGCAGCCTCATCTGTCACCCGCAGGCGGAGTTGCGGGGTCGGGGGCACATCAGGGCTCCTCTGCAGGCCCAGCGGGTCGCCAGCAGCGTCGCTGGCCGAAGCGGTCAGCAGCGGCCCGCTCCCCTGACGGTACAGCCGCACCCCGGGTCGGTTGCCGCGCAGGCGGTCACCCGCCTCCACCACCACTTCGCCGTGGCCCGGTACCGTCAGCACCTCGCCGGGTACAAACGACAGCCGTTCCGCCCGCCAGCCGCCCTTCGCTCCCACCAGCAACCCCAGCAGCAACAAGAGCACTCCCACGTGCGCAGCGAGGGTTGGCACGGCGCGCCAGCCAGTCTGCCGCAACCGCAATGTCCGCTCAGCCGTGCGGGTGATCAAGACAAACGTCAGCACCATCAGCAGAAGCCGGAGTAAAGGAGAGCGTCCCAGGGCGAAGAGTCCCAGCGTGGCCAACAGGGCGGTGGCGGAGCCGAAGCGGGCCTGCGACCGGGCCTGCCACAGGCTGGCAGGCTCGTCGGGGGCCTGGGGGATCACCAACAGCGTGACCAGCAACAGGGCCAGAGCGAACAACAGAGCCGCCAGCAGACGCTCTCCCGTGACCAGATGCCACAGGACGGACCAGAGGTCACCTCGGCGGGCAGGCAGCGCAGCCATCGCTCCCCAGAAAAAAGGCCCCGCTGACGGGGCCTGTGATCAAGCCACCCGTCGGAATTGAACCGACAACCGACCGCTTACGAAGCGGTTGCTCTGCCGATTGAGCTAGGGTGGCGCGGGCAGGATTATACCACATCGGGAGTGGTTGGCAAGGGGGTTGGAGGTTGGTCATTGGTCATTGGCCATTGGCCATTGGCCTTTTCCACGCCACCGCAAACACTTCCCGCTCGAAAAACCAGCGGAAGGGGGGCCAGTTGAACAGCACGTGGCGCGCCAGGCGCAGCAGCCAGCCCTCCTGACGGTGCTGCGGCGGCGTATCGAGCCACACCCGCCCGGCGAAGCCCGCGCGGGCCAGCCCGCGCCGCAGGCTCACCAGGCTCTGCTCGTTGACGTGCACCTCCACGTTGGCCGGAATGATCGCCCGTGGGTCGCGCGGGTAGGCCGCCCCCTGCCCCATCAGGATGCGGACGAAGCGCACCAGCGGGTAGGCGTACCGGTCATACCAGGCGTTGGGCGCGGTGTGAATCACCACCCGTCCCTCGGCACGCAACACACGGCGCACCTCACGGAGCGCGCGGTCCAGTTCCCATGGGTGGAGGTGTTCCACCAGGTCGAACAGCAGCACGCGGTCGAAAGAGCCATCGGTGAAGGGAAGACTCTTGGCGTCGGCGCGGCAGACGCCCGCGGCCTCCCCTTCCGCCTGCGCCTGGCGGGACATCGCCACCGCAGCGGCGGAGTAGTCCACCCCGTAGGCCACCGCTCCCAGGCGGGTACAGTGGCGCAGGATCTCCCCCCGCCCACAGCCCACGTCCAGCACCCGCATCCCCGGCTCGATGCCGGCAACAGCGAAAGCCTGCCGCAGGCGGCGGGAGAGTTCCCGCCCCTCGCTGCTCAGGAACTCCTCGTACCCCTCACAGGTGGTGAGGAAATAGGAGTCGTCGTAAAGACGGGAAGGGACCGGTTGAGGTTGTCTTTTCCTGTTCACGACCGCTCCTACCCTGGCGTCTCAGGCGGGGTCCCGCCCCCCCGCCAGTGGGTCACCCGTCGCAGGCCGTCGCCGAAGGCAGCACGTAGCACAGCCATCTCTCCCATCTTCATAGCCAGGCTCAACAGCACATAGACCGCTGCGCCAACACCGCCGGCTCCGAGAACGACCAGCACCTCGCCGGCCAGTCCCGGCAGCGCCAACGCCGTCAGGCCGCGCATCACTCCCCAGGTGACCACAGCCATCACCGCCGAGGCCAGCGCCGCCCGACCGGTCAGGCCTCCCAACCCGTGCTGCCCCAGTCCGCCCAGCCGACGCCAGGTGAGGATCAGCATGCTCAGCGCATGGGCGGCCCACTTGAGCGAGTTGACCAGGATCAGCAGCGGCAGGGTCAACACTCCCAGCCCGGAGAGCGTCAACGCGGCGGCGGCGTAGAGCACCGTCGTCCCCACCCCCACCAACGCCGGGGTCAGCGTGTCCTTGCGCGCGTAGAAGGCGAAGATAAGCAGCTGGTCCACGGCCGCGAAGACCAACCCCACCAGATGATAGCGCAACGCCTCGGCCACCGCCACTGTGTCCGCCGGGGTGAAGCCGCCGTGCTCGAAGACCAGGGCGATCAGCGGATGGGCCAGGACGAACAGGCCCACCGTCGCCGGGATGACCAGCGCCAGCACCAGCCGCAACCCCTGCGCCAGCGTGACCTGAAACGGGCCGCGCTCCGCCCCGCTGGCCTGTCGGGAGAGGGTGGGCAGGATGGCGATGGAGACGGCGGTAGCCACCAGGCCCAGCGGGAACTGGATGATCTGCGCTGCGTACTCCATCCAGGCGATGGCGGAATCTCCCAGGCGGGAGGCCAGGTTGTACGAGAGCACCACCGCCAGCAGGTTGTCCACCACCAACCCCACCAGGATCGGCAGGTAGAGCCGCCCGATGCGCCGCAGGGCCGGGTGACGGAAGTCCAGCGCCAGGCGCAGGCGGGCGTCGCGCAGGCCGGGCAGTTGCAGGACGACCTGAAGCAGCGCGCCCACCACCAACCCCGCCGCCATGCTGTGCACCCCCCAGCGACGGCCCAACAGCAGCGCCACAACCACCACGGCGGCGTTGAACACCGCTGCGGTGAAGGCGGGAAAGGTGAACCGTTTGAGGGCGTAAAGAGCACCGCTGAGGACCCCGGCCAGGTTGAGGAAGAGCACGGCTGGCAACACCAGCCGCAGGAGTTCCGTGGCCAGTGTCTGGACGGGGGCCGAGAGCCCCCCGGCCATGAGCCAGATCAGTTGCGCCGCAAAGACCTCCCCCAGCAGCAGGAAGCCACATACGGCCAGCGCGGTCGTGTTGATCAGCAGGCTGAGCAGCCGCCATAGTTCTGCCCGACGTTGGGGTGCGGCATAATCGGAGAGGACCGGCACCAGGGCGGAACTGATCATCCCGCCCACCAGGAGGTCATACAGCGTGGTGGGGACGCGCAGCGCCGCGTCCAGCGCGCTCACGGCCGGCCCTGCACCGAAGAGACCCGACTTGACGACCACCCGCAGCAGGCCCAGCACGCGGCTGGCGACGTTGCCCAGGGCGATGATGCCCGCCGCCTGGGCCATCTGCACCTGCTCGTTGGCCGGGGCTTCCGGTGCCGTCACCATGCTCTCCACACAGTCATCAGATGACGGTCAGACCTCCGATGCCTCAAAGACATCGGAGGTCTGACAAGGTCCATATCGGCAGATGACCGTCACCTGAAGGTGGGCCGGGCAGGACTCGAACCTGCGAAGGCTGTGCCAGCGGATTTACAGTCCGCCCCCTTTGCCGCTCGGGACACCGACCCTTGTTCATGACCGCAGCCAGGAGGCTCCCCCGGCCTGTCATGGAGCCGACGGCGGGAATTGAACCCACACACTTCCGCTTACAAGGCGGATGCTCTGCCGGTTGAGCTACGTCGGCGCAAGGTCATTATACCATAATCAAACCGCTGGTCAAGAGCGACCACGCCGCCCCTACTTGACAAATGGCCCGTCTTTTGGTACAATATAGCATAAGTAAGTTATATATAGAATTGTAAGGTATGGACAGGAGGTCAGAGCCATGCGAAACCTGGTGATCATCGAGACAGTCCTGCGCGACCGGCTGCGGTTCTTCCTCGAAATCCGCGAGGGCAAGGGACTGGCAGAGAAGATGCGCGCCCTGCTGGTCTCCAGCATCCTCTTCTTCGCCCTCTACGGTGCGGTGATGGGCTCCAGCCACAGCCTGTGGCAGGCGCTCAGCAGCGCGGCCAAACTCCCGCTGCTCTTCCTGGCCACCCTCATCGTCTGCGCTCCCACCCTCTACTTCTTCAACCTCATCTTCGGCTCCAACCAGAGCCTGAGTCAGAACGTGGTTCTCATCCTCACGGCCATCACCGTCACCGCGGTGCTGCTGCTGAGTTTCTCCCCCATCGTCCTGTTCTTCCTGCTCACCACCAGCGGCTATCAGTTCTTCAAACTGCTCAACGTCGCCGTCTTCACCATCTCGGGCTTCGTCGGCGTGCGCTTCCTGGGCCAGGGCATGCGCGTCGTCTCGGCAGCCGGCAAGGAGGGGGAGCGGGCGCGGCGCAACATCGTGCGGTTGTGGATCCTGGTCTATGCCTTCGTCGGCAGCCAGATGGCCTGGACCCTGCGCCCGTTCATCGGCGCGCCCAGCATGCCCTTCGAACTCTTCCGCCAACTGGGTGGCAACTTCTACGCCAACATCTTCGCCAGCATCGGCGAGATTCTGGGCTTCTTCACAGTGAGGTAGAGCGATGAGCAAACCGGAACGCTCCCGCGTGGATATGCTGTTCGACCTGTTGACCGAGGAGATCGCCGAGCGGCTGAAGGCGCGCGCGGCGGCAACCCGCCCGTCGCCCCCTCCGCCTCCTCCCCCTCTCGCGCCACCCCCTCCCCCGCCCGAGCCTGAGGCCGAAACAGAGCCGGAACTGCCTCCGCCTCCCTCCGGACCGCCTCACGCTGCCCGGTTGATGGCCCGTCTGGCGCTGGGGCTGCTCGTGCTGCTCATCGCCATCAACATCCCCCTCAACCGGCACGGCACCACCCTGGCCACGGCCATGCCCGACGCCCAGTCTATCATCATCCGCGACGGACTGGTGGTCAAGGAGGAGGACGACCCCGAAATCTACGTCTACCAGAACGGCCGCTTCCGCTGGATCAGCAGCCTGGACGCCTTCGAGCACTACGGCTACACCTGGGGAGACGTGCGGGTCGTCCCTGACGGCTTCCTGGACGACTTCGAGATCGGCACCCCGATCCACGTCCTGCTGAAATGCGCCGACAGCCCACATATCTACCGGCTGGAGAATGGCGTGAAACGGTGGATCGTGGATATCGCCACCTTCGAGGCCGAGGGGCACGTCTGGGAGGATGTGCGCTTCGTCTCCTGCGAGTACCTGCGCAGCATCCCCGACGGGGAGACCATCCCGCCCGGGTATGGGCCGCCACCCCAACCCTAGCGGCTATGAGAAGCCTGCGCCGCCGCTCAGCCATCATGGCGAGGCGGCGATAGCCGCCGCCAGGTAGCCGCTCAGACCGGCGGCTGAAGCCGCGCCTGCCGGCCATGGCGAACCGCCCTGTGGCTCGACCCCGCTCACCAACCACGGAGCGGCCGTATCACCTCTTGCAACAACCCGAGGATGTGGTAAAATGTTCATGCTGTGAACGGCTATGAGCGAACAACCCATCCGCGTGTTGTTGATCGAGGATGATCCATCCGGCACCCGCCTGATTCGCGAGCTGTTACTGGCGGACATGGGCCTTGCCCCTTCGCCCCGTTTCCTGCTGGAGCAGGCGGACCGCCTTTCCGCCGGCCTGGAGCGCCTGGCAGCAGACGAAGTAGATGTGGTGCTGACGAACCTCTCCCTGCCCGACAGCCTCCTGGGCGCCGACACGTTGCTCCAGTTGCAATCCCACGCCCCAGACCTGCCGATCGTGGTGCTGACGGATCTGGATGACGAGGCTTTGGGCATCGCGGCGGTGCGCTCCGGCGCGCAGGACTACCTGATCAAGGGACAGGTGACCCGGCCGCTGTTGGTGCGCGCGCTGCGCTACGCCATCGAGCGCAAGCGCAGCGAGGAGGCGCTACGCCAGCACAACCGCGCCCTGGAACTGCTCAACCGCGCCAGCCAGGCCTTCACCTCGACCCTCGACCTGGACCGGGTGCTGACGATCGTGCTCGATGAAGTGCGCGACATTCTCAACATCTCCGCCGTCTCCATCTGGCTGGCGGACGAGACCGGCGGCCTGGTCTGCCGCCAGAGTTCCGGTCCTGCGGCCGAGATCGTCCGCGGCTGGCGGCTGAAGCCCGGCGAGGGCATCGCCGGCTGGGTGATGAACCACGGCGAGAGCCTCATCATCCCCGACACACAGCAAGACCCGCGTTACTGCGCCGACGTGGACCGCGCCACGGGCATGCGCCTTCGCTCCATCCTCAGCGTGCCGCTGCGCGCCCGGCGCGGGGTGATCGGCGTTGTGCAGGCGGTGGACGCAACGGCGGGCCGCTTCTCAGCGGCAGACCTGACGATCATGGAACCCCTGGCGGCGACGGCGGCCAACGCCATCGAGAACGCCCGCCTCTACGAGGAAGCACAGCGGGAGATCGCCAGGCGCGGTCGGGCAGAGGCGGCCCTGCGCGAGCAGGCCGCCACATCCCCGCCCCCCTCGACATAGCCGCCGACGGGCGGTGACCGGGAGGTCAAAGATGGACCGCAGGTTGCGCGCTGCTCTTCTCTCCCTGCCGCTCCTGCTGGTCGGAGCGCTCCCCGCCCCCCTCGCTGCCTTGCCCCCTGTGGCCCACCCCGACGGCTACGCCGGCGCCTGTTACACCTTCTACCCCAACGACCCCGGCCACCCCTACCTGCTGCCCATCTACAACGCCGGCGCGCGCTGGGACCGCTTCGACTTCCACTGGCCGAACATCGAGCCGAGCAACAACCAGTGGCAGTTCGGCGCCTACGACCGCCTGGTAGACGACCTGCGCGCGGCGGGGATGGACATCGTCGGCATCCTGCTGTGGACCCCCGACTGGGCAGCGACCCGGGGGATGTACCTGGCGCAACCCCCCGGACTGGATGGGCGGCCCTTCGGCTGGTACGCGCCCGTCCCCGGCGCGGCTCTGGCTCCCCGCGCCATCACCGCCGCCTCCTCCCCGCCCGCCGGCCTCGACCTGCCGTGGGACAACCCCAACAACCACTGGGGAAACTACGTCTATACCGTCGTCTCCCGCTACAGCCAGCGCGGCGTGCGCGCATGGGAGATGTGGAACGAGCCGGAGTGGGACTACTTCTGGACCGGCACCGATGTCCAGTACGCCCGCCTGCTCACCGTGGGCTACCAGGCGACCAAGGCTGCCTGCCCCGATTGCACCGTCCTCTTTGCCGGCCTGCACTACTGGGCCGATCCGACCTTCTACGAGCGGGTGTTGGACATCCTCAACGATAACCCCGAGGCCCCGGCCAACAACTACTATTTCGACGTGATGTCGGTCCACCTCTACAGCCGCTCCTCCAGCATCTACGACGTGATCAGCCAGATCCGCAGCCGGATGCGAACGCTTACCTCCGATCATCCCGTATGGCTCACCGAAACCGGCGTGCCGGTGTGGGATGATGCGACAGTGGACCCCGACCCCACTCCCTATCAGTGGTCTGCCCGGCAGAGCGAGGCGGCGGCCTTCGTCATCCAGTCCTACGCCAACGCCCGCGCCGTGGGAGTGCAGCGCTATTTCTTCTTCCGCACCAACGACGCCGACATGGGCGAGTACTTCGGCCTGATCCGCAACAACGGGACGCTGCGCCCGGCCTACACCGCCTATCAGGTGGCGACGACCTATCTGGTCAGCCCGGCGATGGTGACCAGCGTGAACTACTCCAGCGTGCGCCGGGTGACGCTGTGGGGCACGCCGTGGGGCAAAGTGAGCGTGCTGTGGAACACCACACCGACCACGGTGTCCTTCGGCTATCCGGCCACGCTGCCCACGGCCACGCGGGTGGATCGCATGGGGAACACGCAGACCCTGACCGCCGCCAACGGGGTCTACACGCTGAGCCTGGCGGCGGCGACAGCCAACCAGGGCATCACCGTCACCGACTACATCATCGGCGGCGACCCGTACCTGGTGATCGAGGCGGACACCGTCCCGCCAACCGCCACCGTCCACCCGCTGCCGGATTACACTCCGCCCCCCACCATCGCCGTCTCCTGGAGCGGCGCGGACGACGCAGCGGGCATCTGGCGGTACGACGTGCAGGTGCGGCGGGGACTGAGCGGCACCTGGAACACCTGGCAGAACTTCACCGCCGCCACCTCAGCCCCCTACACGAACGCCCAGAGCGGCGAGGTCTACTGCTTCCGCGCCCGTGCCTGGGACCGCGCCGGCAATCGCGGGGAGTGGCCCGCCGACGCGCAGGCCTGCACGCAGATGGGCCGCTGGCTGCACCTGGAGGTGCCCGCCGTCTTCGGGGATGAGAACGAGAACGGGCTGCTGGACGCCGAAGAGGTCACGGTGACGGCGACCCTGCGTCTGGTGGACAGCGGTGGGGCAGACGTGGTCACACCGACCGTCGGGGCGTCGTGGAACATCACTGTACCGCTGTCGTTGGGGAGCTACACGCTCACCGCCACACCTGTCGGCTGGCCAGCGCCGCCGCCAGGCTGGCTGCCGCGGCGGGATAGCCTCACCGTGACGACAGGGGTGGGAATCCAGGAGGTCTCCTTACCGGTGGGGCTGCTGCCACACCGCGTCAGCCTGATCCTGCCGGTGGTATCGCGGCAGGGCACTTAGATTGGGCGGACGCTGGGTGCAGTCTCCCGACCGCGCCCAGCCACTCGAAGGCCAGATGCTCATCCTGCCGCGGGGCGGGGTTGAGAGTTAGCGCGTCGTCGCAGCAGGAGCAGCGTCACCACCACGCCGGCCACCGAGAGCACCGATCCCAGCGCCGCCGCCCCGATGACCAGCCCTCGCCGCCACCGTCGCGCGGCTTCCCGCTGCCGCCGTGCCCTCTCCAGCAGCTCCTGTCCCAGATGGTTCACAAAGGCGACAGGCGGCTCCACGGCCACCATCGTTCCCTTGAGCCGTTCGGCCACCTTCAACAGTGGGCGCAGCCGGGCCTCCTCCTGCACCGAGGGGAAAGGTCCGACATCCGCATGGCCACTCAATCGCTCCGCATGCGCCGACAGCAGTTCTGCTGCCCGTCGCTCATCCATTTTCTTCCTCCTGGTCGGCGCCCATCGCCTCTCGTAACCAGGCCTCATCGGTCAGTTCGTCCCGCAAGGCCACCAGCGTGCGGTGATAGAGAGACTTGACCGCTCCCTCGCTCCGTTCCAGGATGATGCCGATCTCGCGGTTGGAGAGCCCCTCCACGAACTTGAGGATCAGCAACTCCTGGCGGTCTGGCGGCAACCGCCGCACTGCGCGCAGCAGCCGCTGTCGCTCCTCCGCCGATTCCACCACTGCTTGCGGCCCGTTTCGCTCCGGTTCTGCTGTCTGCACCGCGTCCAGCGCCACCACTGGTCGGCGGCTGCGCTGACGCAGCCAGTTGGCCACGGCGTTGTGGGCGATACGGTAGAGCCAGGCCTCGAAAGGCGCGCCGTAGTCCACGTAACGCGACAGGTGCTTCAACGCCTGGTGGAAGGTCCACGCGGTCAGGTCCTCGGCGTCCTCCGGGTTGCCCGTGCGGTAGTAGAGGTATCGGTAGACGCGGGCGACATACCGCTGATAGAGTTCGCCGAAGGCCTCAGGGTCCTCTCTCGCGCGGGCGATGAGGCGGACTTCACTTTCGTTTTCCATGAGTAGAAAACACCGCACCAGGCGTAGCGTTACGCAGCGCGCCGTATGGGCTTCACCGCCCCGCAGCGCGGAGAACGGCCTGCACCTCCGGCGCTTCCAGGAAGCGGGCGCGGAGGGCGGGGTCGGGGAGCGGGTCAGCGGTCTGGTGGATGAAATCGGCGGCGATCTGCAGGTGCAACCGGGCCACCTCAGGGTCCTCGCTGGCCCGTCCGAGGGCCGCGTGCAGTTGCCACAGCAGCAGGTGACTGGGGAGGGCGTGGGCGCTGGTCAGCGCCTCCTGCAGTACCGCCTGAGCGGCCCGTCGGTTCCCCTGCGCCAGATGGATCCGGCCGCGAAGCATCCTGGCCCGGGTGATGTGGAGGGCGCTGCCGACAGCGCTGGCCTCGGCCTCCAGTTGAGCGGCGAGGTCCAGAGCCTGGGCCACCCGCCCCTGGCGCAGTGAGGCATCCCCCATGCTGTAGAGCGCCTGGAGCGCCAGGTCCTTGTCCCCTGCTTCCCGCGCCTGGGCCAGGGCCTTCTCCAGGCACATCATGCCCTCGCTGTACCGCCCCATCAACACCAGGTCTACGCCCATATTGCGCGTCGCGTCCAACAGGATCGGCAGAATCCCCAGGTTGCTGGCGAGCCTGACCGCCTCCTCGTGGTAATGCAGGGCCGATTCCACGTTGAACAGTTCCTGGTGGGCCTCTCCCAGGTTGTTCAGCACCAGGGCCATGCCGTGACCGTCATCGAGGCTGCGGAAGCAGTCCAGCGCTTCTTCGTAGGCGGATATGGCCTGATCGAGGCGGCCAGCGAAGGCATAGGCAATGCCCAGACTGAGCAGCACGTTGCCAAGCACGAAGGCGTCGCGCGTGTGGCGCAGGGCCATGCGGGCCTGGGTGAGCAATCGCACCGCCTCGTCCATCCGCCCCTGCTTCCAGCAGAGCGTACCCAGGCCATCCCAAGCGCGGACACGGCAGAGGGTCGCGCCGGTATCGCGGGTCTCCTCCAAGGCCTGATTGTAGGCATTCTCCGCCGCGATGTAGTCGCCAAGTTTGCTGTAGCAGTCGCCGATCCCCACCAGCGCCTCGCTGCGTTGGGCGTGGACGGGGGAGTTCTGGCGCACGTCCTGGAAGTCACTCAGGGCGGTGTAGTCGCCGAGGAAGCGCCGTGCCCAGCCGCGCTCCAACGTCAGAGCGAAGCGCAGATGCTCTCGTTCCTCAGAAGGCGGCAGGGACGCGATCAGGTCGAGCCCTTCCTCGACCAGGCGCAAAGCATCGGAATAGCGACCCGTGGTGGTCGCCGCGTGCGCCTGCTGGTACCTGTGGGTAGCGCTCTCCAGCCTCTCCCTTTCAGACGATTGGGCGGATTTCTTCACTCGTTACCTGCCTCCGAGCCCTTCATGGTCCGGGCTCGTCGTCGCCAGATGTTAGGGGATGATCCTGACCCGTACGGCCCCCTCGTTGTCCGCCAGGCTGGTGTCGCAGTCATTGATGCGCAGCAACAATCTGCCGTCTGACCGCGCCGTGAACACACCGCCGTTGCCGACGAAGAACACCTCGTCACCCAGCGCGCCGATCAGCGCTCCCTTGCGTCCCCCCGGCAGGGGTTCACAGCAGCCAGCCCTGCCACAGACGTAACTGTCGCCCTCCGCATCGAAGGGCGCGAGGGTACCTCCCCAGTACGTCCATGAGCCCGACACGTACTCCAGCCGAAACTGCCGGCCTTCCTGCAGGATCAGGCCGGTGTCCTGCCAACCCCGGTCAGAGAGGACCTCGACCTCGCGCCAGGGGGCTTCCGAGGCGGAAGGCAACCCGCCCTGTCGGATGACCGTGGAGCCAAACAGGACGCCTCCCACCAACCCCGCGGCCGCCCCGAGTGAGGTCGTCAGCCCGAGCAGCCCGATGGAGGCGTGTCTCTCTTTGCCCCTCGTCGCCCCGGCAGCAAGGAGCGTCGAGAAGCCCGAAAGGGCAGCGCAGACCACGGCAACGCCGAGGCCGATCAGCGCGATGCCGATTCCGTCGCTCATACCGACCGCATTATAGGCCAATTGTCGCCCCTCGTCAACGGTAACCCTTTCGCGCCCTTTCGCGCACGTGCCTTGTCATTCTCGGCTGATTGTGCTACACTTCACCCCTACTACAGGCGGAAGCGCAAGGAGTTCTATGTCGAGGTGGTGGGTCGTTCCCATAGCGATACTCATCCTGCTGGGCAGCGTGGCTCTGGCGGGCGGGCGGCTCCTGGCCGCGCCGCCACCACAGGCCAACCAGTGCGCGATCACCTGGCCCACCGAGGGCGCAGCGGTCAGCGGCGTGGTCGAGATCACCGGCTTCGCCACCCACACCGAATTCCGCGCCTACGGCCTGGCCTACGCCGCCGGCCCGGCCCCCACCGCGGCCTCCAACTGGCAATGGCTGGTCTGGGACGTCCAGGAGCAGGTGAACGGGGGGACGCTGGCGACGTGGGACACCGCCGCGCTGAGCGTTGCAGGACAGCCAGTGGTGCCCAACGGCGTCTACCACCTGACCCTGGTCTGCTACCGGCAGGGCAGCACCGACCCCACGCAGGTCTTCGTGCGCAACATCACCGTCAACAACGTGGAGACCACGCCGACTCCCGCCCCCACCGACACACCGGAGGCGCAGCCCACCGCCAGCCTGGTGACCCCGACAGCGGTGCCGGTGGAGCAGCCGCCCACTTCGACGCCCTTCCCCACCCCCACCCTTGCTCCCGGCGAGACGCCACGACCGGCAAGTAGCGGGGGAGGAGAGGAGGGTAGCGAACCACCGATCGACATGGGCCAGGTGCGCAGCAACTTCTTCACCGGCGTCAAAGTCGCCCTGCTCCTCTTCGCCCTGTGGGGACTGTACCTGTTCGGCAAGGCTGCCGTGCGCTACTACCTGCGCTCACGGCTCCGCCGATGAGCCTTCTCCCCCAATGGAACGGGAGATCTACCTCCTGGTCGGTCTGGGCAACCCCGGCCCGCGCTACGCCCGCAACCGTCACAACGTGGGCTTTCGCTGCCTGCGTCGCCTGGCGACTGCCCACGGCCTGAAGTTCAGCCGCCGCCAGAAAAACGCCCACGTCGCCACCGGCACCATCGCCGACCATCCGGTCGTGTTGGCGTTGCCACAGACCTTCATGAACGAAAGCGGTCGCTCGGTCGCCGCGCTGACCCGTTTCTACAAGGTGCCCCCCGACCGCCTGCTGGTCGTCTATGACGACCTGGACCTGCCGCCGGGGGTGCTGCGGTTGCGGCCTGGCGGCGGCAGTGCGGGCCATAAGGGGATGCGCTCGATCATCGCTGCGCTGGGCGGGGAGAACTTCCCGCGGCTGCGCGTGGGCATCGGCCGGCCGCCGGGACAGATGGATCCCGCCGACTACGTGCTGCAGGACTTCTCCGCCGAAGAAGAGCCGCTCATCGAAGCAGCGCTCGAGCGGGCCGTCGCCGCCATCGAGACCTGGCTGGCGGATGGGCTGGATGAGGCGATGAACCGGTACAATGGATAAGGGGGGCGTTGGGCGCGGCCAGAAGACCGCGCCCGGCGTTCAGAGAGAGACCCCTCACCGGTGACGGGGTATCTGGGCGATGACGGGCAATCCCACCCCTTCCGCCTCCTCGGCTGAGCGGACGGTGGGGTCGAGGTAGTGCCAGAGCAGGGCCAGGCCCACCCCCACTGCCAGCGCCAGCGTCAGACGCACCGCGGGTCCAAGCATCTGCGCGCGCAGTCCCGGCGCCTGCGGTATCGGCACCGGTTCGTCGAGACGACGCACCGCCGGTTCCAGCCCGGCCAGTTGCGGGAAGTAGGCTTCCCCGTTCGTGGTCAGTTCGTCGCTCACCGCCTGCGCCACCGCTCGCGCTCCGTCGGCGTCCCCCCACGTCACGTAGATGACCATCATGGACTGGGCGTTATTGCTGGCGATGGCCCCGCGCACCGCTGCCGGGTCCACCGTCACCCCCTGGTCGGCCAGGCGGCTGGCCACGCCCTCCGCGAACCGGCCCGTGCGAGCCACATCCGCCAGTCCGTTGGCGATGTACTCCGAGGTGAGCCAGGGGTAGTAGCGGTCGTAATCCAGACTCAATCCAGCGGGCGGAGTGCCGGCCGCGAAGCGCATCACCACCTGGTAAGTTGGCGCTGGCGGGCGATAGGTGGCGATGGTGTGGACCAACACGACCAGCAGCGGCGCGATCGCCAGCCACCAGCGGCGACGGACCGCTTTCCAGATTGCTTGCAGTTCCATCCCTCATTCACCTCCAGGCAGGCCCGTGGCTCTCTTCTTCCCCATCGCGTCGGCCAGAAAGCGACTCAGGCGCTCCCGGAAGACGGCGCGGTCGAAGCGGGCGGCGTTCTCGACGCAGTCCTGCGGGTTCACCGCCAGCGGATCGAAGGCACGCACGGCTTCCGCCAGGGCTTCGGGGGTGGGGGTGCGGAAGAAGGCGCCGGTGCGCCCCTCGATTACCGTGTCCAACGCTCCGCCGGCGGCATAGGCGATGACCGGCCGGCCGGCGGCCTGCGCCTGAACCGGCGCGATGCCGAAGTCCTCCTCCCCCGGCAGGATGTAGGCCCGGCAGTGGGCCATCAGGTCGCCGAGCCGTTCCTGCGGCACGCGGCCCAGGAAAGTGACGGTGGGGCCGGCCATCCTCTCCAGCGCCGGACGGTCCCGCCCGTCCCCGGCGATGACCAGGGGTAGCCGCAACCGGTTGAAGGCCTGCACCGCCAGGTCAATGCGGCGGTAGGGGATGAGGCGGGAGACGATGAGGTAGTATTCCTCGGGCGCGGGCGCGGGGCGGAAGCGGGCGGTGTCCACCGGCGGGTGGATGACCACAGACTCGCGCCGGTAGTACCGACGGATACGCTCCTGCACGGCGTTGGAGATAGCGATGAAGTGGTCCACCCGCTGCGCGGCCCGATAGTCCCAGCGGCGCAGGAGCGCCACCAGCGGGCGGAGGGCCAGCCGCAGGCCCGCTGGCAGCGCTTCGCGAGCGGCGTAGCCAGCGAAGTCCCACACATAGCGCGTGGGGGTCAGGCAGTAGCAGACGTGGATGGCAGTACCCGTGCGGACGCCGTGGCAGAAGCCCGACTTGTTGCTCAGCACCAGGTCGTAGCCGGAGAGGTCGAGGCGGGAGAAGGCGAGGGGGTAGAGCGGCAGATAGGGCTGATGGTGGCGGTAGATGCCTGGAAGGCGGTCCATCCAGGTGGTGCGGATGTCCCAGGCGTGGTAGGCGGCGGGCATGCCGTCGCGCCAGTACATCGCCGTGTAGACCGGCGCGCCGGGGAGCATGTCCACCAGGTTTTCCAGCACGTCCTCCGCGCCGCCGACCTGGTTCAGCCAGTCGTGCACCAGAGCGATCCGTGGCTCCGACACGGGGGGTAGTATACCCTGGCTGGGGCGGCTGTCAACTGCCGACGGGGTACCTGCCCGGCCTGTCCGGAGGTTGTGCCCCGACTACTCCAGGTCGTATGTTATCCCAAGTTCCTTCCCCAGCGCCCGCAGGTCAGCAGCCACCTTGGGGTTGAGTGGGATGCCATCGCGAAGACGTCGCTCTGTCTCTTCGTACTCTTTTTCCCCGTGGATGTAGATGCGGCTTGCCCCCTCTGCCTTGGGGGCGCTCTTCAGCCGTCGTTGCAGGTCATCCATTGCTGCCTTGAACTCATCCACAGGTCGGAAAGCATCCACACGCCACGCGCCGAAAAAGTGGCCAATCTGGGAGGGGAGAGGTTTCCCCTCCTCCGTTCTGGGGTAGACGAGGTCGGCATAGGCCGCGCCAGCAAGAACCCCGCAGAAGACGTCCACCCACAGAGCCAGGCCATACCCCTTGTGACCGCTTAGCAGTTCCCCAGCCCCGCCCAGTGGCAGGAGCCCACCGCCGGCCCCCTGTCTGGAGTCCTGCAGCACCTGTCCGGCGTCGGTTGTTGGAATGCCGGCTGCGTCGGTGGCCCAACCCAGAGGAATAGGCTTCTCCAGCCGCTCATACACCTCCAGTTTGCCGCGCGGCACGACGCTGGTGGCCATGTCCAGGACGAACGGTCGCTCCTGGCCTGCCGGGGCGGCTACGGCGATCGGGTTGGTGCCCAGCATCGCGTTCCGCCCGAAGGTCGGCACCACCAACACGCTGGCATTGGTCATGGACATGCCGATGCAATCGTGCTCCAGAGCCATCATCGCGTAGTAGCCAGCGATACCATAGTGGTTCGAATTGCGCACCGTGACAAAGCCCGAGCCGTACTCCTTTGCTTTCAGGATGGCCTTCTGCATCGCCCGGTAGGAGACCGGGTGTCCCAGGCCGGCCCCGGCGTCTATCACCGTTGTGGTGGGGGTCTCTGCCAGTATCCTTTCCTGTGCCCGAGGCCTGGCCATGCCGCTTCGCAGGCTGTTGACGTAGCGTCGCAGGCGAGCGACGCCGTGGCTGTCAATCCCCCGCAGGTCGGCGGCGACCAACACATCGGCCACGATGCGCGCGTCCCCGTTCGGGATTTCCAGTCTCTCAAACACCTGGATGCAGAATCTCTTCAGGGGTTCTGCCCCTACTCGTACCGCAGTTTCTTTTGATGACATCAGCCCCTCGGCTCAATCTCCAAAATGGCCAGATGGCCTACCCGCCGGCCATGGGCGGGAAAATGCTGACGCGGCAACTGGCGGGCAGGAGTTCGTTCAGATTGCTTTGCCGACCATCCACGACCACGATCCCAACTTCCGCAGGGTCCACGCCGAGGCGTGCGAGCACGTCTGCCACGGTGCCGGGGCTTTCCCCCAGGTCCAACTGGAGCCGTGGCCCGATGCCGCGCTGCCGCAGGGTGCCGAACACGCGAATCTCGAGCATGTTCTAGAACGGGAATACCTCGTCCAGCTCCGCGTCTGGCACATCGAAAACGGTGTTGTGCGGCGGGAGAGGTTCTCGGGTCATGTACTCCGGTACTCTGTCATCTGCTGGCGTCAGGCCGGCCCGCCGGTTGAACTCGATTTCCATCCTCAGCACCGTCTTCTTGAATTCCTGCAGGTCTGCCACCGACCATTCCCAGCCAAAGCGCCCGTTGATCAGGTCCACCATCAACTGTGGGTCGGCGAACACGGGCGGGCGGGCGAACAGGCACAACCCCGTGCTGTCCAGGATCGTGACGTCCAACTGAAGCCTGCGGGACAGGGCACACTGTCCCTCGGTGACCAGGGGATTGACCTCGTTTCTGGCCCCGAAAGCGTTGCCGGCAGTGTGGTCTGCCCCCATGGGAGATGTGGCGTAGGTCACCCCGTTGCCCTTCAGCGCCCGTGGGTCGTAAGCCGGGATGGCCTGCCCCTTGACGGCGGGCACCCTGGAAATGCCCAAGACGCGCCCCGTGACGGTCGCGCCCTGTCCCAGCACTCTCCCCAGCACGCTGCCCCTGGCGATCTCGTCCAGAAGGGACACGAAACTCGCCGCGTCGCCGAAGCGGGCCAGACCGGCCTCTGCGGCGACGCCCAGAGCCGCTCCTGTCTCGATAGAGTCCAGGCCCAGATCGTTGCACAGGCGATTCAGATGGGCGACCTCATCCAGCGTGCCAAGGCCCAGATTGGAGCCCAGCATCCCGATGGTCTCATATTGGAGGGTGGCCACGATGGGCCTGCCGTCCGGGTCCACAAACTGGTTGCAGCAGGCGATGACACAATTGGCCATGCACTTTGTGCCGGCTTTGCCCCCACGCGCCAGTGCGATCTCCCGCAGGCGGGGCCCGCTCAGGTCTTCGGCGGCCTCAAAACGGCCTGCGCTGAAACTGCGGGTGGGAAAGGCCCCCATTTCGTTGACCGCCTCAACGATGGCTGCGGTTCCGTACAGGTGCTGAGAGCCCTGACGCCCTGTCTTGGGGTTCTCGGCAAGTTCTTTGGCGAAGCGGCGCGCTGCGGCGCGGAAGCGTTCCGGCTCGGCCAGCGGCGCCGCAGCGGACCCCGAGGCGTCCAGAACAATCGCCTTCAGTCCCTTGCTGCCCATGAGCGCGCCCAGTCCCCCGCGCGCGGCCATCCGGCTCGTCTGCTCGCCGTATCCGGTACAGGCGACACCGGCCGCAGCCATCAGAAGCTCACCGGCCGGGCCGATAGAGATGACCGTGCAGTGCTCTCCCCATCGTTCCTGCGCCTTCGCCGCCGTTGCGTATGTGCCCAGTCCACGCCACTCGTCGGCAGGGAGTAACTCTGCCCCTTTTCAGGATACGTGCAAAAGGTACATCTTCCCGTTCTCGGGCTGGCCTTCCACCACCAGGGCTTTGATACCGAGACGGGCCAGATAGGAACCAGCGTCCCCGCCGCAGTTGGCCTCCTTGACTCCACCCGTCAGAGGGCTCTTGCCGCCGACGGAGAGCCGGCCTGCGCTGGACAGGTTGGTGCCACCCAGGAGCCCAGGCGCCAGGATCAGTTTGTTGTGCGGGCCGAGGGGTTCACACTGAGGGGGCACCTCCGTCAGCAGGATCCTGGCGATGAGGGCGCGCCCCCCGAAGCGGTCGTACTCGGGCGGGACGGGTTCCCACTCGACTTCCGAACGGTCTATATGGATTCGCAGTATCTTCGCTCGACTTTTGCACCTTGAAAAGTGAATCCTGAAGCAGCCGAAACAACGGAGTCCGCTGCGAGATTTTCTGGCTTTTGGGCATACGCGACCGTCCCACACTCGCCGGTTGGCGAGTAGGGTCATCACCGCTCATTGCCCCGAGCAGTTATGCCGCGCAGAGGGCACGCAGAAGCGGCGTCATGATGGCCCGCAATGACTGGCCCTGAACCAGGTTCGCACTGATGAAGAGCGCCAGACTCCACAGCGCCTGGGCTTGGGTCGCTCGACGCCAGAAAGCTACTCTGCCCTCAAGGTCCAGCTCAAGTTGGCGTTGAAGCTTGTTTCGGAGGGCCTGGTCTTGTTGGGCGGCACGCCATAAGCTGTACGCTACGGCGACCAGGGCAATATGTCGCTCAATGGCCTGGAAGTCCCGCAGTTGATACTGGTCCAACCCTTCGGCCTTCCCCTCTTCATGATAGACTTCGACGGGCCAGCGGTGGCGTCGGATGCGTGTAATGCCTGGCGCTTGCCAATACAAGCGGTTAGAGATATAGAAGACCGGGCTATCCGACAAGTCGGG
>DAOTYX010000052.1:0-13927 GCA_034434635.1 Anaerolineae bacterium
CACGGGGATACCCCCAAGGAGATTGGCGAGATCCTGGGCCGCTACTACGACGGCCTGGCGATCCGCCACGTGGAGTGGGGGGTCGGCAACCGCTATCTGAACGCTGTGGCTGCCGCCTCGCGCGCCCCGGTGCTGAACATGCAGTGCGATATCTACCACCCCTTCCAGTGTCTGGCTGACCTGATGACCATCATCGAGAAGAAGGGGCGTGACCTGCGTGGCCGCCGGCTGGTGGTCTCCTGGGCCTATGCCGCCTCCTACCTCAAGCCGATCTCGGTGCCGCAGTCCCTCATCCTGCAGATGCCGCGCTTCGGGCTGGACATCACCCTCGCCTACCCGCCGGAGTTCCGGCTGATGCCGGAGATCGAGGAAGAGGCGAAGGCCCAGGCGCGTCGCTATGGCACCGCTTTCGACATCGTCCACGACATGGAGGAGGCCTTCAAGGGCGGTGACATCATCTACGCCAAGTCCTGGGGTCCGTTGCTGACGACCACCGACAAGGCGGAGGGTAAGCGCATCCAGGACCAGTACAAGCACTGGATCACCGACGAGCGCAAGATGGCGCTGGCGAAGCCCGACGCCATCTACATGCACCCGCTGCCGGCTGACCGCAACATCGAGGTCACCGACGGGGTGATGGACGGGCCGCAGTCGGTGGTGTACGATCAGGCCGAGAACCGCCTGCACGCGCAGAAGGCGGTGATGGCGCTGACGATGTGGTAAACTCCCCAGTGGCAAAGAGAGGTAATCAATGACCCGGAAAGGACTGGCCGTCGTCGCTATCGGCGGCAATTCACTGATCAAGGACAAGGATCACCAGACGGTCGAGGACCAGTACCAGGCGGCCAAGGAGACCTGCTTCCATATCGCCGACATGATCGAGCAGGGCTGGGATGTGGCCATCGGCCACGGCAACGGTCCGCAGGTGGGCTTCATCCTCCGCCGCTCGGAGATCGCCCACAAGGTGGCCGGCATGCACGAAGTGCCGCTGGATGTCTGCGGGGCGGACTCGCAGGGTGCCATCGGTTACGCGCTGCAGCAGAACCTGATCAATGAGTTCAAGCGGCGAGGGATGAAGAAGCACGCCGCCACGGTCGTCACGCAGGTGCTGTTGGACCGCAACGACCCGGCTTTCCAGAACCCCACCAAGCCCATCGGCGGCTTCATGGAAGAGGCCGAGGCGAGAGAGCGAGCCGAGAAAGAGGGCTGGGTCGTAGTGGAAGACGCCGGCCGCGGCTGGCGGCGTGTGGTCGCCTCCCCCATCCCGCAGCGGATCGTGGAACTGGAAGCGGTACGGCAACTGCTCGATGCCGGCGTGGTCACGATCACCGTTGGCGGCGGGGGCATCCCCGTGGTCGAGAACGAGCAGGGCGACCTGGTGGGCGTGGCGGCGGTGATTGACAAGGACTACGCCTCCTCGCTCCTGGCCCGCTCCATCGGCGCCGACCTGTTCCTCATCTCTACCGCCGTTGAGAAAGTCTACATCAACTACAACAAACCCAATCAGCAGGCCATTGACGTGATGACAGTGGCGCAGGCGAAGCAGTACATGGCCGAGGGTCACTTCGCCAAGGGGAGCATGCTGCCCAAGATTCAGGCCATCATCTGGTTCCTGGAGGCGGGCGGCAAGGAAGCGCTCATCACCGATCCGCAGAACATCGCCCGCGCACTGCGTGGCGAGACCGGCACGCGCATTGTCCCATGACAGGTTTCAGGTTTCGAGGTTTCAGGTTTCAGGTTGCCCATCGCACCCCCAACCTGATACCAGAGACCAGAAACCTGAAACCTCCAGCACCCAAATGAGTCACATCCTTGGCCTGAAATGCACCATCTGCGGTGCGGAGTACGACGCGGGGCAGGTAGACTATGTCTGCCCGCGCCATGGGAACGACGGCATCCTCGATGTCGTCTATGACTATGATGCCATCCGCCGGGCCGTCACGCCGCAGACGCTGAGAGAGCGCGACGAGCGCTCTATCTGGCGCTACCTGCCGCTGCTGCCGGTGGAGCCGGAGACGACTCGCCGGCTGGTGGAGGGAACGGTGCTGGATAGCGTGGGCTGGACCCCGCTCTACCCGGCGCCGCGCTTGGCGGCCCGGCTAGGCCTGCGTCACGTGTGGGTCAAGGATGACAGCCGCCAGCCGACCGCTTCCTTCAAAGACCGCGCTTCGGCCATCGCTGTGGTGAAGACGCGCGAGCGAGGGGCCGCTGTGGTGACGACGGCCAGCACCGGAAACGCCGCGGCGGCCCTTGCGGGCCTCTGCGCGGCCGTGGGACAACCCAACGTCATCTTCGTGCCCCGCACCGCGCCGCAGGCCAAGGTCGCGCAACTGCTGGCCTATGGCGCTACCGTCCTCCTGGTGGACGGCACCTATGACCAGGCCTTCGACCTCTGCCTGGAGGCCGCGCAGGCCTTCGGCTGGTACAACCGCAACACCGCCTACAACCCGTATATGTCCGAGGGGAAGAAGACGGTAGCGTATGAGATATGGGAGCAATTGGGGGGAAGTTGGAAGTTGGAAGTTGGAAGTTGGAAGATGGAAGTTGGAGGTTGTTCTCCAATCTCCAACCTCCAACCTCCATCCTCCAACCTCCAACCTCCATCCTCCATCCTCATCCCCGTCGGTGACGGCTGCATCATCGGTGGGGTGCACAAAGGGTTCCGGGACCTGCTGGCGTTGGGGTGGATCGAACGCATGCCCCGCCTGATCGGCGTGCAGGCGAGCGGTTCCTCCCCGCTGGTGGATGCCTGGGAGCGGGGCCTGGAGGGTTGGGAGATGGAGCCGGTGGCGGCCCACTCGGTGGCCGACAGCATCGTCGCCGGGCTGCCGCGCGACCGGATCAAGGCGCTGCGGGCGGTGCGGGAGACGGGCGGGGCCTTCGTCCGCGTGAGCGACGAGGAGATCCTGGCCGCGATCCCGCTGCTGGCCCGCGATGTCGGTGTCTTTGCTGAACCGGCGGCGGCCGCCGCCTGTGCCGGCCTGGTGCGCGCCGTCGAACAGGGGTTGGTGGGCGCTGACGACCGGGTGGTCGTGCTCTCCACTGGCTCCGGGCTGAAGGATGTCGCCAGCGTGATGAAGGCGGTGGCCGGAATGCCGCCCGTGGTCGAACCGACGCTGGCAGCGGTGCGACGGGCGCTGTCCACATAAGGCGAAGGGGGCCTGCATGGTCGAGATCACCTTTCTGGGCACCGGCGGGGCCTTTTCCGTCGGGCGGCGGAGCCATCTGGGGCTGTTGCTGGAGGCGGGCCACTTCCGCATGTTGGCGGAGGCTGGACCGACCGTCTTGCAGCAGATGGCCCGTGTGGGGCGGTGCGCCACCGACGTGGACCGGCTCTTTGTCACCCATCCCCATGGTGACCACACGTTGGGCTTCCCGATCTTCGCGCTGAGCCGGATGGAGTCCCCAACGCCCCTGCATGTCTACGCCGGGGCGACGACCATCGCCACGTTACGAATGTTGTGGCTGCTGGCCTATCCCGGCTTCGATGACCGCCGCTTCAATCCTTCGTGGCACGAACTGTCGGAGCGACAGGCGGGCCAACATGAGGTTTTCCCCGGCGTCATCCTGCGCACCGCCGTGATGCCCTATCCGCCTGAGGTGCCCACCCTGGCTGCCCGGTGGGAGTTCGACGGCGGGCCGGCGATCACGCTGGTGACCGATACCTATGCCAATCCCGCCGCGGTTGACCTGGCCCGTGGCAGTGACCTGCTGATCCATGAGGCCTCCTTCAGCGCGACGCTGGAGCCAGGGCGCGACCCCGTAGCGGCCTTCCACTGCACGGCCCAACAGGCGGGTGAGATCGCCCGGCAGGCCGGCTGTCCGCGCCTGGCGCTGGTGCATCTGGGGCCAACTATCGGCGAACAGCCGGAGGTCCTCGTCGAGGAGGCCCGCGCTGGCTCTGACCTGGAGGTGATCGTGCCGGAGGATGGCCAGCGGATCGTCATTCCTGGCAGGAGGACATCTTGAACGTTTTGATCTCTGTGGACATGGAGGGCATCTCCGGTGTTGTGTCGTGGGACCATGTCACGCCGGATCGCCCGGAGTATGGCCGTTTTCGCCGCCTGATGACCGCCGAGACCAACGCAGCCATCGAAGGGGCGCTGGCTGGCGGCGCGACGCGGGTGGTGGTCAATGACAGCCACGACCGCATGACGAACCTGCTGACCGAGGAACTCCACCCGGCAGCGGAACTGATCACCGGCAGTCCCAAGCCGTTCAGCATGATGGCCGGCATTGACGGCGGGGTGGAGCGGGCCTTCTTCGTCGGCTACCACGCTGCGGCCGGCACCACCACCGCGGTGCTCTCGCATACCTGGTCGGGTGCGGTGAGCCAGTTGTGGCTCAACGGCCACCTGGTGGGGGAGACCGGCCTCAACGCGGCGTTGGCTGGCGCGTTCGGCGTGCCGGTAGTGCTGGTGACGGGGGATCGCGCGGTCACAGAGGAGGCGCGGGCGTTGCTGGGGGCAGCGGTTGAGACGATCGCAGTGAAGGACGGCCTGAGCCACACCGCTGCTCGTTGCCTTCATCCTGAGGAGGCGCGGGCGCGCATCCGCCGCGCTGCGGAGCGGGCTATGCGTCTTACCCTGCCTCCTTTCACTCTCACGCCCCCTATCAACCTGCGGGTAGTCTTTCAGCGGCCGCTCCACGCCGACCAGGCGGCGATCATGCCGGGCTGCGTGCGGGTGGACGAGCGCACGATCGAGTGGAGCGGGCCGGACATGCCGACAGCCTACCGCGCCTGGGAGGCGTTGACCTCCCTGGTCAGTGGAGAATAACCCAGACGTCGGATGTCTGGAGAGAGGAGTGACCATGATTGATCTGACGATCCACGAGGAGCAACTGCGACGGACGGTTCAACGGGCGCGGGAACGGGGCATCATTATCCCCACTTTTGCGCAGATGAAGGACCCCACGCTCATCCCAGCCGGCATTCGCGCGCGACTGCGGCAGGTGGGGTTGTGGGATGTCAACTCGCTCAACCTGTTCCGCATCACCTGGAAGAACGAGCCGGTGGCTCACGGCGGTGGTTTCGGCCCGGTCAACGCGCTGGAGTTCCCGCCCGCGCTGACCGGCGTGCCGGCGCGCATCATCGCTCTGGTGGGCAAGTGGTTCCCCACCGGTGCCCACAAGGTCGGCGCGACCTTCGGTTGCCTGGTGCCGCGGCTGGTCACCGGCCAGTTCGACCCCACCATGCACAAGGCGGTCTGGCCGTCCACCGGCAACTTCTGTCGCGGGGGGGCCTACAACGCCGCGCTGCTGGGGTGTGAGTCTATCGCCATCCTGCCGGAGGAGATGAGCCGCGAGCGCTTCGAGTGGCTCTCCCGCCTGGCCGGCGAGGTCATCGCCACCCCCGGGTGCGAGAGCAACGTCAAGGAGATCTTCGACAAGTGCTGGGAATTGCGTCGCACGCGGGGAGATGAGGTCTTCATCTTCAACCAGTTCGAGGAGTTTGGCAACTACCTGTGGCACTACGAGGTCACCGGCCACGCGATGGAGGAAGTGCTTGAGCGGGCGCTGGGGCCGCGGGACGCGTATCGCGGCGTGGTGCTGACCACCGGCTCCGCCGGCACCATCGGCTGCGGCGATTACATGAAGCAGGTCTTCCCGGCCAGCAAGGTCGCCGCGAGCGAGGCCCTGCAGTGCCCCACGCTGCTCCTGAATGGCTTCGGCGGCCATCGCATCGAGGGCATCGGGGACAAGCACGTGCCGTGGGTGCACAACGTCAAGAACACCGACCTGGTGATCGCCATTGACGACGAGGCCTGCATCCGCCTGGTGCGGCTGTTCAACGAGCCGGCAGGCCGTGCCTATCTCGTCCAGCAGGGTGTCCCCACTGACCTGGTGGAGCGGCTCGACCTGCTGGGCATCTCCGGCATCGCCAATCTCCTTTCGGCCATCAAGTTCGCCCGTTGGTACGAACTGGGTGAGCAGGATGTGGTGCTCACCGTCCTCACCGACTCGATGGAGTTGTACGGCAGCCGCCTGGCCGAGTTGCGCCAGGAGCGCGGGGAGTACACCTCTCTCGACGCCGCCGCAGACTACCATCGCTTCCTGTTGGGCTGCACAGTGGACCACATGCAGGAACTGGACTACTGGGAGCGCCGGCGGGTGCACAATCTCAAGTACTACACCTGGGTCGAGCAGCAGGGCAAGACCTACGAGGAGATCCAGGCGCAGTGGTACGACCCCGATTACTGGGTCAGCAAGCAGCGGCAGGTGGCGGAGATTGACGCGCTGATCGAGCGGTTCAACGAAATGACGGGTCTCTTGCGTGCCGTCTCGGAGGGATGAAGATGACCAAACCGCGCCTCTCCGTCGTGGCTCCAGCCTACAACGAAGAGAAGACCATCCCGGAGTTCTACCGTCGCGTGCGGGATGTTCTGGATGGGCTGGGGGAGCCCTGGGAACTGATCCTGGTCAACGATGGCAGCCGCGACGCCACCGGCGAGGTGCTGCGTCAGTTGCACGAGCAGGATCCGCGGGTCTGCGTCGTGGACTTCGCCCGCAACTTCGGCCATCAGATCGCGGTCACTGCCGGGCTGGATCACGCCCGCGGCCAGGCGGTGGTGACGATTGATTCCGACCTGCAGGACCCGCCGGAAGTCATTGCCGAGATGGTGGCCCGCTGGCGCGAGGGCTACCAGGTGGTCTACGGCGTGCGCGCTCAGCGGGAGGGGGAGACCTGGTTCAAACTCTTCACCGCCCGGCTGTTCTATCGGTTGATCCGCGCCTTGACCGATATGGACATCCCGATGGAAGCGGGGGACTTCCGCCTGCTGGACCGCTGTGTGGTGGAGGAACTGCGGCGTATGCGGGAGCACCGCCGCTTCATCCGCGGCATGACCACATGGGTGGGTTTCCGCCAGACAGGGGTCTCCTATGTCCGCCAACCCCGCTTCGCCGGAGAGACGAAGTACACGCTGCGCAAGATGGTCCGGCTGGCCTTCGACGCCATCACCGGCTTCTCCGACCTGCCCCTGCGGCTGGCGACGCTCTTTGGCTTTGTGCTCCTGGGAGTGGGACTGTTGCTCGGACTGGTGCTGCTGGGGTTGCGTTTGGCCGGCAGCGCGCCGCTGGCCGGGCAGGGGCTGATGCTCACGGTGGCCCTGTTGCTGGGCGGGACGCAGTTGCTCTTCGTGGGCCTGCTCGGCGAATACCTGGCCCGTGTCTACGACGAGGTGCGCGCCCGGCCGCTGTACACCGTCCGTGAGCGCCTCGGATTCGAGGAGTCCTCAGAGCGCGACTGATCGGCCTGTCAGCCGATCGTCAGCCGTTTATCGGCCCAATATCCCGCCATGTAGCCGGATAGCGGTATCATGACGGAGATGTTGGGCTTTGCTTTTCTGCGCGACCTGTCTATAATAGACCTATCCCCAGTGCGAGGAGGAGGTCCCGTGACGTCTACCCGGCGATTGCAGCCTTTCATCATTTTGGCGTTCTTGCTTGCCTTCCTGCTGCTCCTCCCTGTATCATCCGCTCAGGCCCAGAGCAAGACGCTCTACTGGGAGCGGTACGATGTGGATATCACCGTCCTGCCCAGTGGCGACTTCCTGGTGGAGGAGACGCAGGTGATCGCTTTCACCTCTGGCACCTTCACTTACGGTTACGCGGCGATCCCTACCGACCGGCTGACCTCGATCTCCGGAGTGGAGGTGTACGAGGATGGCAAGCCCTGTCAGTGGACCGGCAGTGAGGAGAACGGCGAGTACACCATCCAGTGGTACCTGCTGGAGCCGCGCAGCAACTCCACCCATACCTACCTCCTGCGTTACACGGTACATGGCGGGCTGCGGTATTACGATGGGGGAGACCAGTTGTGGTGGAAGGCGATACCGCCCGATCACGCCTTCCCGATCTACGCCGCCACGGTGACGGTCCACCTGCCTGAGGGAGCGGTGGCTGAGTCTGCCGCGGTCTATGAAACCAACGCGACCGTCACCGGCGAGGGCCAGCAGACGGTGGTCTTCACCGCGCAGGAGACGATACGGGCCGGGCAGGAGATGGAGGTGCGGGTGCAGTTCCCCCACGGGGTGGTGGCTGGGAGCCCCGCTTCCTGGCAGACCCGGGAGGATATGGCCCCGCTGCTCAGCCTGGCCCTGGGCGTAGGGGGTGTTCTGTTCGTCATCGGTGGGCCGCTCTTCCTGCTCCTCCTGTGGTACGTGCGCGGGCGCGACCCGCAGGTGACGCTGCCTACGGACTACCTGACCGAGCCTCCGTCGGATGCACCGCCCGGGATCGCCGGCTCGCTGGTGGACGAGCGGGCCGACATGCAGGATGTCCTGGCGACGATCGTGGACCTGGCGCGGCGGGGTTACCTGCAGATCGAGGAGCACGCTTCGGGCCTGTTCGGCACGGCCACGGACTTCACTTTCCGCCGTACTGACAAGCCTGCCGATGACCTGCTGCCCTTCGAGCAGACTCTGCTGGCGAACCTCTTGGGTAGCCATCAGGAGCGGCGTCTCTCCTCGCTGCGTAACCGCTTCTACCAGGCACTTCCCAAGATTCAGTCCCAGATGTACGACGCGATGGTTCAGCGCGGCTACTTCCGCGCCCGTCCTGACCGGGTGCGCGCGTCCTACCAGGGCATTGGCGGCGCGCTGCTGGGCTTGCTGTTTTTCGCTGGTTTCTGCGCCATCCCTATGCTGATGGACCTCTCCGCGTACGCCCTGTGCCCGGTGGCTGGCCTGGTGACGACGGCGGTCGCCCTGATAGTCATCGGTCAGCACATGCCGGTGAAGACGCGGAAGGGGGCCGAGGAGGCGGCCCGCTGGCGGGCCTTCAAGAAGTACCTGCAGGAGATCGAGCGGTACACCGACCTGCGCGAGGCGACCGACCAGTTCGAGAAGTACCTGCCCTACGCCATCGCCTTCGGGGTGGATCGCACCTGGACGCGGAAGTTCAGCCAGGTGGAGACCGCGCCGATGCCGCTCTGGTACGTGCCGTTGCCGATCCGCGTTGGCGCGCCGTACTCCCCGGGCGTCGGTGGGCGCGCGCCGGGTCTGGCCGCTCCTGCCGCTGGTGGTGTGGCCGCCCCCTCGCTGGATAGCATGAGCCGCGGGCTGGGGGCCAGTCTCGACCAGATGTCCCGCGGCCTGGGCCGCATGCTCGACACGGCGGCCAGTACCCTGACCAGTCGGCCTAGCAGTTCCGGCGGTGGTGGTGGGTTCCGTGGCGGCTTCGGGGGCGGGTTCAGCGGCGGTGGGGGCTTCGGCGGCGGTGGCGGCGGCGGCGGAGGACGGGGGTTTGGATGAGGGGTGACGGGGATGTTGGTGATTGGTACATTGGTACATTGGTACATTGGTCATTGGTACATTGGTACATTGGTCATTGGTACATTGGTCATTGGTCATTGATCTTGAGGAGGTTCTATGAACATCGGTAAAGTTCTGGGCCCGATTCTCGTCGTTGTCGGCTTGATCATCTGCCTGCTGGCCGCTGCGGTGAGTGTGGCCTCCGCCCGCGAGATCGGCGGCAGGCTCCTCGGCGCAGCACTGGGGGCGATCATCGCCATCCCGTTCGTGGGTGTGGGCGTCTTCATGCTCATCCGCGGGCAGAAGGAGGCTGGGGAGATGGCTGCCGCCCAGCGGCAGAAGCGGCTGCTGGGGATGGTGCGCGCGCAGGGGCGCGTCAACGTGGCCGACGCGGCGCTGGAACTGAAGGTGAACCGCGACCAGGTCAAGAGCGACATCTACGACCTGGTCAACAAAGGCCTCTTCACTGGCTACATCAACTGGAACGACGGCGACCTCATCTCCGCCGATGCGGCGCAGATGGCGACCAACAAGTGTCCCAGATGCGCGGGTGAACTGGAACTGGCGGGCAAGGGTGTGGTGAGGTGCCCGTACTGCGGGACGGAGATCTTCCTGTCGGGGTGAGCGACAACAGACGACGGACGACAGCCTGCGGCCGACCGACTGCAGGCTGCGGACGATGGGCTGAATCCAAAAGGAGGGCAAGACAATGAGTGACCTGTATCAGCGTGTGAGCGACAGCCGGACCGGGCTGGAAAGGCTGTTGGGCAAGATTCCCGGCTACAAGGGGTACAAGGAGAAGGAGATGCGCCGGGAGTCGGATAGACTCCTGCGGGAGACGATTGTCACCCGTATGGGGGAGCAGCGTCAGCGCATGGATGACCTGCAGCGGATGCTCATCAGCGCCGGGCGGCTGGAGTACCTGGACGAGATGGGCAGCGCGACGACCCGCCTGCAGACCTTCATTGACCGCGTGCGCTTCGCCTCCTATGGCTACGCCGGGCTGTTTGACGCGGTTCGCGTGCGTGAGGCGGAACTGGACCGGCTGTACGACTTCGATCAGGCGCTGCTGGAGTACGGCGACCGGTTGGAGACGGCGCTGAACAGCCTGGAGATCGCCATCCCTGCCGGGGAGGGGCTGGCTGAAGCGGTGCGTCAGGTGATGAGCATCTGCGCCGAGGCCAATCGCACCTTCGACGAACGGGAGCAGGTGATCCTGGCTGGGGCGGCGAGCGGTGGTGAGGCAGAGACGCGGTGACGCGGAGATTCGAAATAGAGTAAGGAGGCAAGAGAATGGCCCGTATTTTCGACATCGTTGAGTTTGTGGATGAGAGCGGAAAGGAGATCGTCCACCGCTTCCCCGAACAGGGTTCGGGAGACTTCCGTATTGGCACTCAGGTGATCGTCCGCGAAAGCCAGGCGGCGGTCTTCTTCCGCGATGGCAAGGCGCTGGATGTCTTCGGGGCTGGCCGCCATACCATCACCACGGCCAACATCCCCTACCTGATCGAGTTCGTCGGCCGCAATCTCTTCTCCGGGCAGACCCCCTTCAAGGCCGAGGTTTACTTCGTCACCACGCGCGAACTGCTGGACATGAAGTGGGGCACGCCGGAGCCGATCACCATCCGCGATGCGGTCCTGCGCATGGCCCGTCTGCGCGCCTTCGGCACCTACGCCATGCAGGTCTCGGACCCGCAGCTGTTCGTCAACAAGATCGTCGGCACGCAGGGGCTTTACCGCACCTCCGATGTGGAGCGCTTCCTGCGCAGCATCATCATCACCAAACTGACCGACATGCTGGGCGAGATGAATCGCTCCATCCTTGACCTGCCGGCGATGATGGAGGAGTTGGCGGCAGGCGTCCGCGCCAAGTCGGTCGAGGACTTCGCCGCACGCGGCATCACCCTCAACTCGGTCTACATTGAGTCCATCAGCCCGACCGAGGAAACCGCGAAGGCGATCGACGAGGCGGCGGCGATGGGGGCCATCGGCGACATGAGCGCCTACATGCAGTTCCAGGCCGCGCGCGCGATGCGAGACGCCGCCCAGCAGGAAGGTGGCGGCGCCGGGCTGACCGGAGCAGGCGTGGGCCTGGGCGCGGGTATGGGCATGGGTGCGGCGATGGCGCAGATGATGGGCCAGGCGATGCAGCGACCCGCTCAGCCGCCGCAGGAGACGCCGCCAGCCGCGGCCCCCGCAACCCCACAGACGGCGGCGGAAATCCGGGCGACACTGGACAACCTGGATATGCGCCTGGCGAAGGGGGAGATCTCCGAGGAGACCTACAACCGGCTGTACGCCAAGTGGGAGGCCAAACTCAAGGAGATGGGCGGCTAGAAAGCGCCGGGGTACCGGCGCCCGGTGGCTGAAGCCGCGGGCTGACGTCCGCCAGGCCCGCGCAGGCGGGCCTGGCGGTTCGCCGTGGGGGGCGGCCGCCGCAGGGCGGCTTTGCAGGCGTAGCGTGCGGTTTCAGCCGCCGCGTCTGGCGCGGGCTGGCGTTCCGCCGCCGCGTCCGAGGTCGTCAAGCCTTCTCTTCCTCCACCGTCGTGGCCGTCCGTGCCCCGATCAGCGCCTCCTCCAGCCGTTGCCGCAGCCTCTCTGGCAGCGGTCGGCCCAACCCTGGCCCGCGTAGCCAGGGGCGAATCTTCTTCCCGTAGAAGACAGGCACTGGCGGATCGGTCACGTCCAGGTTCAGGTTGGGATGGGTGAACAGCACCACCCCGCGTACCGGCACCTCTTCCTCTGGCAACCGCTTTGCCAGGTACTGCTTCATCCGCCTGACCTCGTATTCCACATCCGCTTCTGGCCGACCTATCCGCTCCTGCCCGGCCATCTCGCGGAAGAACTTTCCCTTTTGCCGATGGGTCCATTTCCCATCCCGATACGTGACCTCCCCGGCCTGCGAACGCACCACCAACACGGTCAACCCGTCGGGTCCCAGCAGGACGTGGGGTGATGGCAGGACGTATTGCAGCAGGGCGAAGCGGGGGTCCAACCCCTTGAGCGCGGCGCGTACGCCGAGATGGTGCGCCGTGGGGCCGGCGAACCGCTCCCCGTAGTACCCGCCGACGAAGGAGAGGCCGATCGCTACGGCCAGAAGCACTGCCCAGATGAGCGACGACATCGTTGTCATCATGAGGCTGCGGGTGAAGGACAGGATCAGCGCGGCAAACAGCAGGATGATGCTGGTCCAGGAGACGTAGCGGCCAACCGTGGCCCGTCGGTGGATGTATTTCTCGTTGGCGACGATGCGCATCTATTCCCCCTCGAATTTGCCCAGCACCAGGCAGGCGTTCTGCCCGCCCAGGCCGAAGGAGTTGGACAGCACGGTGTGCACCCTGGCTTTTCGCGCCGTTCCCGGTGTGTAGTCCAGATCGCATTCCGGGTCCGGCTGCTCCAGGTTGATGGTGGGGTGGATGACCTGGTCGCGCAGGGTCAGCACGGAGACGACCGCCTCGATGGCCCCGGCTCCGCCCATCGCGTGGCCCAGCATAGACTTGGTGGCGCACATGGGGATGGTGTAAGCGTGTTGGCCGAGGACCCCCTTGATGGCCCGCGTCTCCGCGACGTCGTTGACCGGCGTGCCCGTGCCGTGGGTGTTGATGTGGTCAATCTGCTCCGGCCCGATCCCGGCGTCCGCCAGCGCCCAGCGCATCGCCCGCATCGCGCCCAGCCCCTCTGGGTCGGGTTGGGCGACGTGGAAGCCGTCGGAGGATGAGGCGTGGCCCAGGACCTCGGCCAGGATGCGCGCGCCGCGCGCCTGGGCGTGTTCCAGGCTCTCCAGGATCAGGATGCCGCACCCTTCGGAGATGACAAAGCCGTCCCGCGCAGCATCGAAGGGACGGCTGGCACGCTCCGGCTCATCGTTGCGTGTGGAGAGGGCGCGCATGGCGCAGAAGCCAGCGACGGAGACCTCGTGGATGAACCCCTCCACGCCGCCGACGATCATCACCTCGGCCGCACCCCGGCGGATGAGTTCGGCCCCTTCACCCACCGCCTGCGTGCCGGAGGCGCACGCCGCCATGGCCGTGCTGATCGGCCCCAGCGCCTGCGCCCACGTGCTGACGTGGTGGGCGGGCATGTTGGCCAGCGATGCGGTGATGCTGAACGGATTGATCCGCTCCCAGCCCTTCTCGTGCAGCACCTGTACCTGGGCGAAGGCCCATTCCAGCCCGCCGACCCCGGTGCCTAGCAGGACACCGGCCCGTTCGCCCAGGGGCGGGGTCAGCCCGGCATCCGCCAGTGCCTGCTGCGCAGCGGCCACGGCAAACTGCGAGGCGCGCGACATGCGCCGCGCTTCCTTGAACGGGATGTAGTCCTCGGGTTTGAAGCCCTTCACCTCGCCAGCGATGCGCACCGGCAGGGAGGAGGCATCGAACTGGGTGATGGGACCGACGCCCGACCGCCCGGCCAGCAGCGCCGCCCACGTCTCCTCGACGGTGAGGGCCAGGGGGGTGAGCGCCCCCAGCCCGGTGATGACGACCCGCCTACGCTTCATTCTGCCCTCCCGATGGGGTCTGCGCCACGTTGCGCAGGGCTTCCAGCACCTTGCACTCCACGGCCTGCCGTGCGCGCGCGACGGCGTTCTTCACCGCCTTGGCGTTGGATCGCCCGTGGCCCACGATGACGACGCCGTCCACCCCCATCAGCAGCGCGCCGCCGTACTCGGCGTA
>DAOTYX010000053.1:0-23407 GCA_034434635.1 Anaerolineae bacterium
GCCGTGACGAAGGTGATCGAGGAAGGTGGAGAGGTGGAGGTGGTGGACAACCACCCATTGTTGGAGAAGGCCGGAATCGGGGCGTTGCTGCGCTACTGATCCGAAAAACCACGTACCGGGCGGCATCGGGATGCCGCCCCTGGCTACCTGACAGTTTCCCCCTGAGGGGTCATTGCGAGAGCGCGAAGCGCCCGAAGCAATCTCCAAAATGGCTTGTGGAGATCCGGCGTCATCCTCCCGCAGGTTTTAGGACCTGCGGGAGGATTTTCGTCACCACGCAGACCGTGGAGGTCTGTTACTACAGCCCGTAGCGCGCCACGGCCTGGTCGAGGATCATGTTGACCAGTTCAGCATGGCCGATCCCCGCCGCCGCCGCCTCGATGACCAGGTCGCTGATGCCCGGCGAGAGGCCTGGCAGCGGGTTGACCTCCAGGATGTAGGGCTGGCCGTCGGCCTCATCCAGCCGGAAGTCCACCCGCGCCACATCCAGGCAGCCGGTGACGCGGAACGTCGCCGCAGCCAGCCAGTTCAGTTCCTCCGTCAGTTCTGCACTGATGGGTGCAGGGCAGATGTAGTTCAGCCGGTCGGCCAGTTCCACTTTGGCGTGATGGGTGTACACTCCACCCTCAGCCTCGTTGTAGATGCCCAGGTCGATTTCCAGCGGCGGCAGGAAGCGCAGGCCGCGCTGAACGCGCGGCGCGTCCTCGTCCTCGGGCACCCGCCAGGCCACCGGCGGAGTCAGGTTGCCCACCATCCCCACTGTCAGTTCGCGGCCTGAGATGTACCGCTCCACCAGCGCCGGCTCGTGGTACGCCTCAAGGATGGAGCGCAGTTGAGCCCGCAGTTCTGCCTCGTCATGGACGATGGACTGCGCAGTGATGCCCATCCCTGTGCCCTGCCGGCTGGGCTTGACGAACATCGGGAAGGTGAGCGTGGGGTCCAACGGCTCGTCCGCACGCTCGAACACCTGGAAGGGGGGGGTCGGCAGGCCGTGATAGGAGAGGATGCGCTTGGTCATGGGCTTATCGAGCGCCAGGGCCAGGGTGAGCACGCGCGAGCCGGTGTAGGGGATGCGCAGCATCTCCAGGATGGCCGGCACCTGCGCCTCACGGCTGTCGCCGAAATGGCCCTCGCAGATGTTGAAACAGATGTCGGGCCGCACCTCACGCAGCCGGTCGTACAGAGTCACGTCCCCTTCCAGGAAGGTGACGCGATGCCCCCCCTGGCGCAGCCCGTCGGCGATGGCTTCGATCGTGCTCTCGGAATCCAGGTCCACCCAGTAGTCTTCAGGGATTCCAGGAATCGCCGGGGCGTTCTTCTTGAGGTTCGCCAGAAGGGCGACGTGCAGGGAACGGCGTGGGCGGCCACCATGCCGCTGAGGTGCGCCGGCGGAGGAAGCCGGCTGACCAGATGGGGGAGGTTCTTCTTCGGTCAAAGGCTCAACAGGATCCGTGACTATTTCGTCCATCGCTCCTTTTCACTCTCCGTATCTCCATACTTTCGCGTCTCCACGTCACCGTGGCTCCGCGCCTGCAAGCAGATCATCCAACGCCCGCTCCTGCACTTCCGTCAGCGGCGGGACCTCATGCCCGGCCAGAATGCGCGTCGCCTCGGCCTGCGACCACTCAGCCATCCCGTCCCGCCCAGCAGCAAACCACTCCTCCCAGGTACGCCGGTCGGCCAGGCGCGGGTAGAGCAGTTCGCCACTGCGCAGGTAGCGCACGGTGTGCTTCTGGCCGAGGAAGTTCCCGGCCCCATCCATCGCCGCAGCGATGACCGGAAGGGCCAGGGCGTCCTCATCCACCACGAAGCCCCGCCGTATGCGGCGGACGCCCGCGGCGATCTCGCTGTCGCAGACCATCTGGGCGAAGGAGCCGGCGACGCCCGCAGCCATCTCGCCGATGCCGGAGAGTTCGTCCGCTCCGGCCAGGGCGGGGACAAGCGCGTTGCAGGTCCGCTCGTAGCCGTTCTGCAGGTTGAGGCCGTGGCTGTTGGTAGAAAAGCCGTAGACGTTGACCGGCAGGCCGTACCGATGGGCGATCTGCACCGTCGCCGCCGAGGCCAGGCCCAGTTCCACCCCACCCCACACCGACAGCCCGCTGCGCGGCTCCATCATCGCCAGACGGCCGCAGTAGAGCATCGGCAGGCCAGGGCGCACCCGTTGAGCCAGCACCACCGCCGCCAGCACCTCGGCATTCTGCTGCGCCAGCGCCCCGGCCAGCGACATCGGCGCCGTGGCGCCAGCGGTGGGACAGGGCAGCGGCCCCAGCGGGATGTTCAGACGGGCGGCTTCCATAATGGACTCCGCCACATCGTCGGGGAAGTTGAGCGGGCTGACGGGGGAGATGCCCAGGCTGAGCACCTCACCGGGCGGACCGATGACGGCAGCCATCTCCGCCACCAGGCGCACCTCAGCCGCCGTCTGCACCCCAGGGCCGGCAACCGGCTTGACGGTATGCGGCAGGGTGTGACGGTACATTGCCAGCGACATCAGCGGACCGGGCACATCCTGAGGGGTGAAGAAAGGCGTGATCGTGGTCGCCCCGTCCAGGGCATCGAGCAGGCGGGCGGCGTCACGCACGTCCTGCACTGTGGCCGGACGACGCTGGCCAGTGGGCGGGTCGTAGACGTCGCGAGCGCCGCCCAGGTTGTGCCAGTGCAGTGAGCCGTCACCCAGCACCGCCACCCTCTCCCGCCCGCGCAGGGTCACCTGCCGCGGGCAGAGCGCCACCGTCCGCTCCACCAAGTCGGGCGGCAGGAGGACGCGGTTGCCGTGCACCGTCGCGCCCGCGCCCGTGAGCACCTCGCGCGCCTGAGGCTGCGTCAACACCACGCCGATCTCCCCCAGGATGCGCAGCGTGGCCTGGTGGATAGCCTCGACCTCCTCGTCGGTGAGCACAGAGAGGCGGATCATGCAGTTCCCTGCGCCTCACGCCCGTGATGATCCCGCCGTGGACGGAGCGGGAGGGTGCGAAACTCACGCACCAGGCGGATGAAGTTCTCCACCGTGGTCTCGAACAGCGCGCGGCCAAACTCGGCTGTGGCGACCGTGGGATCGCCGCAGACGCCGCTCTCGCTCATCCGCGACCACCAGTCCTGCCAGGAGAGCACGCTTGGGGCGGGATGGTCCCAGTTGAAGTACTCCAGGGTGATCTGGCCGATCTCCTTCACTGCCTTGTCCATCTGCACCAGGTCGGGCCGCAGGTGGAGCATCATCGCCGTCTCGTACTCGCAGGCGTGGGCGACGCCGCCGGGGCCTGAGCGACGCCCCCGCGAGAAGGCAGGTTCCGCCAGGGTGGGGTCAATGGCTGCATTGGGGCTCATCGCCGCACAGACCGCGCCTGTCTCCAGCACCACCTTCCGCGCGGCCAGGTCGGCCACCGGAGCGTTGGAGCCGTGGCCGTTGACGATGAGGATGTGGGTGAAGCCGTGGCGCGCCGGGCTGCCGGCGACGTCGGCGACCAGCGCCAGCAGGGTCTGCATATCCACCGAAACCGTGCCGGGGAAGTCCATGTGGTGCTCGTCCAACCCATAGGCCAGGAGCGGCATCACCAGCATCTCTTCCGGGGCGCGGCGGGCGGCCTCCAGGCAGATCGCTTCGACGATGACGTTGTCAGTGTTGATGGGCAGGTGCGGCCCGTGGTCCTCGACGGTGCCGAAGGGCAGCAGCACCACTGGCTGGCGGGCGATCGCCGCGCGCGTCTCGGGCCAGGTCAGTTCATCATAACGGTATTTCACGGGCACAGTCGCTCCGATTGGCGGTTTGGTGGGTTCCGGGCTGCGGGCTGCGGGTTTCGGTGTCGGGTTGCAGGTTGCAGGTTTCAAGTTTCAGGTTTCAGGGCGTGGTCGGTCGTCGAAAGTTGGAGCCGGGTGGCGTTTGTGACTGATGGGGCACATTATAACACCGATTGGGAGGTTGACAACGACCCCGCCGGTGAGTCCTGGCGGCTAATGTGGACGGCAAAGCCCGCCTGCGCGGGCTTGTTGGAGGTCGCCACAGGGAGGCCTGGCTCTGGCAAGGATCAGAAGGCCTCGCGCCGCACGGTGACGCGGTCAAGAAAGGGCCGGTCCACCTCGACGCCGATGCCCGGTCCCTGCGGCACATCTATCGTGCCGTCCGGATTCAGGCGGAAGGGGGGCTCGACCACATCGCGAGTGAAATACCGGTCGCTGGCGGAGACATCGCCGGGCAGGGTGTAGCCAGGCAGGCTGGCGATGGCGACGTTGTGCGCCCGCCCCACGCCGGTCTCCAGCAGCCCGCCGCACCAGACCGGCGCGCCGCGCTCGCGGCACAGGTCGTGGATGCGCCGCGCCTGCGCCAGCCCCCCCACCCGTCCGGGCTTGATGTTGATGATGCGACAACTCCCCATCTCCAGCGCCGCCCGGGCGTGAGCGGGAGTGTGGATGGACTCGTCCAGGCAGAGCGGAGTGCGCAGACGGGGCTGGAGGAGGCTGTGCTCGTAGATGTCGTCGTAGGCCAGCGGCTGTTCGATCATCAGCAGGCCGAACTCGTCCAGCGCCGCCAGGTGGTCAGCATCGGCCAGGGTATAGGCAGAGTTGGCATCCACCATCAGCGGCACCGTCGGCCAGCGGGCGCGCAGCGCGCGGACCACATCCACATCCCACCCTGGCTTGATCTTGACCTTGATGCGGCGGTAACCCTGGGCCAGGTACCCCTCCACCTGAGCCAGCAGTTCGTCCAGGGTGTCCTGAATGCCCACACTGACGCCGCTCTCGATCCGTGGGCGGACGCCGCCCAGCAGTTGCGCCACGGAGAGCCCCTTCTGACGCGCCTCGATGTCCCACAACGCCTGCTCCAGCCCGGTCTTGGCCATCTGATGCCCGCGGACAGGGGCCATACGCGCGAAAGCCTCCGCAGCCGTCTCCAGCCGTTGCCCCAAGAGGAGCGGCACCAGGAAGTCCCGCTGGACGTGCCAGGCAGTCTCGACGGTCTCCGGAGAGTACCACGGCCCGTCCTCCACCGGCGACTCGCCCCAGCCCTCCACACCGTCGGCCCAGACCGTCACCAGGATGGTGTCCCGCCCGAAGGCGCGACCGAAACTGGTCTCGAAGTGGCGACAGAGCGGCAGTTGGACGTAACGCAGTTCGATTCGTTCGATGTGCATTGGACATCAGACCACAGACCACAGACCACAGACTGCAGACGACGCGGCGCGAAGGGCGCAACCCCTGATCACACCCAACCCGTGAACTTTGCTCACCCTGACGCCTGGCGGGGGTCTGCGATGCCCGACCGGAGCACATAGTAGACGCGGCGGAGGCCCGCCATCTCCGCATGCACCACATCGCAGGCGGTGTAACCGGCAGCGAAGGCAGCCTCACAGGCGGCGCGCACGCTCAACCGCCAGGCCAGCGCCAGTTCGGGCGCGGCGGCCTTGATCGCCTGAATGCGGGCAGGAACCTCCACCAGCACCTGCTCACCGGCCGGAGGGATGGGGTCGGATGGCTCGACCCAGCCATCAGCGCGGGGGCGCCCGGCATTGAGGATGACCGCGCCTTCGCTCAGGAGCGCTTCCAGACGCGGCGGCAGCCAGCCCTGCTCCAGCCGCACGCGCACCCGCTCGCTCGCCACCCACCAGGCCACCTCGAAGCGGTCGGTGGGCAGGCCGGCGTTGATCCCCTCCGTCATCTCGCCGTAGAGGTCGCGCAGGTAGCAGCGACAGAGCGCGCCCAGTTTTCCCAGATTGAGCGTCCCGTTCCCCGCCTCCAACGGGTCGAAGGTCCAGGTGACCAGTTCCAGCCCCTGGCGCAGCACCCACTCCCGCTGCGCGCACTTGAGACGGTACCCCACGCCACGCCCCTGCCACTGGGGATGCACGCCCATCGAGTGGGAACAGTGCTCCAGGTGGGCATCAGCAACGAGGGGATTGTCGGATGCGGTCGTGCCAGGGAAACCGAACAGGAAGCCGATCAACTGACCGGTGGGATCGAAGGCGCCGAGCACCAGCCCCCCGTGACGTTGCGCCGTGATCAGCACATGCGCCGGGATGACCTCCACGGGGTCGGCCTGCCAGACGGCGACCTGCAGGTCCTCGCAGGCCTGGTAATGGTCGGGGGTGGACAATGGCAGGATGGTGAAGAGGTCCATGCTCATCCGGCAAGGATCAGATGAAGTGACAGGCAACAAAATGGTTGTCACCCGCGTCCCGCCACGCTGGCTCCTCCTCCGCGCAGCGGGACTGCGCCTTCGGGCAGCGGGTGCGGAAACGACAGCCAGAGGGCGGGTTCACCGGACTGGGCACGTCTCCCTGCAGGATGATCCGCCTTCGTTGACGCTCTACCTTCGGATCAGGCACCGGCACCGCGGAGAGGAGCGCCTGCGTGTACGGATGCAGGGGGTGGTCGTACAGGGCGTTCTTCTCCGCCAACTCCACCACCTTGCCCAGGTACATCACCGCCACCCGGTCGCAGATGTGGCGCACCATCGAGAGATCGTGAGCGATGAACAGGTACGTCAACCCCAACTGGTCCTGCAACTCCTCCAGCAGGTTGACCACCTGCGCCTGGATGGAGACATCCAGCGCGGCGATGGGCTCGTCGCAGATGATGAAGTCCGGGTTAGAAGCCAGCGCCCGGGCGATGCCGATGCGCTGACGTTGCCCGCCGGAGAACTCGTGGGGCTGGCGGTTGATGAAGCGGGGATTGAGCCGCACCAGCCGCAATAACTCCTGCACCCGTTCCACCTGCTCTTTGCCAGAGGCCAGTTTGTGCACCCGCAGCGGCTCGCCGATGATGCGGAAGATGGTCATGCGCGGGTCGAGCGAGGCATAGGGGTCCTGGAAGATCATCTGCATGCGCTGGCGCATACGTCGCAGCGCCTCACCCTTGAGGGCACACAGGTCAACCCCGTCGAACAGCACCCGGCCCGCCGTGGGGCGGTAGAGTTGGATGATGGTGCGGCCGACCGTCGTCTTGCCGCAGCCGCTCTCCCCCACCAACCCCAGGGTCTCCCCGCGATGGATGTCAAAGGAGACCCCATCTACCGCGTGAACCGCGCCGACCTGTCTCTGAATGACGATGCCCTGGGTGATCGGAAAGTACTTGGTCAGACCCTCGAGACGTACCAGCACGCGGTCCTCGTTCATCGCGCCCTCCCTGTCCTCACGTCCACCCAGCAGGCAATTTCGTGTTCCTCCGCGACCACTTCCAGAGAGGGATTCTCCTGCAGGCAGCGTTCCATCACATAGGCACAGCGGGGAGCGAAAGGACAGCCCGGCGGCAGACGCAACAGGTCGGGAGGCATACCGGCGATCGTGGCCAACTTCTCGCCGCCGCTGCGGTCCACCCGCGGGATGGACCTCAGCAGGGCCAGGGTGTAGGGGTGCAGGGGGTGCTCGTAGATGTCGTCCACCACCGCGCGCTCGACGATGAAGCCGGAGTACATCACGATGACCCGCTCCACCATCCCGGCGATGACACCCAGGTCGTGGGTGATCCAGATGATCGCCATCCCCAGCCGGTCGCGCAGTTCCTTGGCCAGATCAATGATCTGCGCCTGGATGGTCACATCCAGGGCGGTGGTGGGCTCATCGGCGATGAGCAGGCTCGGAGCGCAGGAGAGGGCCATAGCGATCATCGCCCGCTGGCGCATACCGCCAGAGAACTGATGGGGGTAGTCCTTGAGCCGCTGGGCGGCGTTGGGGATGCCTACCATCTCCAGCAGTTCCACCGCTCGCTGGTTCGCCTGCGCCTTGTCCATCCCCAGATGCACCCGCAACCCCTCGGTGATCTGGCGGCCGATGGTCAGCACCGGGTTGAAGGCGGTCATCGGGTCCTGGAAGACCATGGCGATCTCCTTGCCGCGCACGGCCTCCATCTCCTCTTCACTCAGTTTCAGTAGATCGCGTCCGCGGTAGAGGACTTCGCCGGCGGCGATCTTGCCGGGAGGTTGCGGGATGAGGCGCATCACGGAGAGGACGTTGACGCTCTTGCCGCAACCGCTCTCGCCGACGATGCCCAGCGTCCCCCCCTCGTCTATCGAATAGGAAATGCCGTTCACGGCGTGGACCGTACCTTCGAGGGTCTCAAACTCAACGGTGAGGTTGCGCACATCCAGCAGCACGGGCATCGCTTGCCTCCTAGCGGGCCAGAGCGCGCGGATCGAGGGCGTCGCGCAGGCCGTCACCGACGAAGTTGATGCTCAGCACGACCAGCACGATGAGCAGGCCGGGGAAGATCCACAACCAGGGAGCGGTCTCGACGTAGTTGTAGGCTCCCTCCAGCATATTGCCCCACGTCGCCGTGGGAGCCTGCACGCCCAGCCCCAGGAAACTGATGTAGGCCTCGGTGGTAATGGCGGCAGCGATACTCAGCGTAGCAGAGACGACGATCGGCGCGATGCTGTTGGGCAGGATGTGCTCGATGATGATCTGCAGGTTGGGCGTCCCGGTAGCCCGCGCGGCCAGGATGAACTCCCGCTCTTTGAGGGACAGGAACTCCGCACGGACGATACGGGCCAGGTACATCCAACTGGTCAGGCCGATGATGAGCACGATCACCACCACACTGCCGCTGAACTCCCGGCCCAACAACGTCAGGTTGGGGATACGCCCGGCGAAGAACTTGGCCATCACCAGCAGGAGGAAGATCTGCGGGATGATGAGCAGGGCCTCGGTCACGCGCATCAGCAGGCTGTCGGCCAGGCCGCCGTAGAAGCCGGACACCGCGCCGACGATGATGCCCACGATCACCTCAACCAACATCGCGGTGATACCGATCAACAGCGAAATCTGGCCGCCGTAAATGGTCCGGGCCAGGATGTCGCGGCCCACCGTATCCGTGCCGCAGGGGTGCTCCCGTGAGGGTGGTTGAAGGCGCAGGTTTGTGTCGGTATGGTTGGCATAGGCCTCGGTGAAGAACAGCGACCCTCCCACCGAGTAAACGACGAGCAGGATCAAGACCACAGCGCCGAACAGGGCCATCTTGTGGCGCCGGAAACGCCGCCAGAACAGTTCACGCAGCGTGATCGGCGGGGCCTCTGCTGCCTCGGCGAGGAAATCGGCTACTTCGCTGTTGATTGCAGCCATCAGCGCCTCCCAAGTGCCTATCCCGGAGCAACCCGTAAGGTGGCATCCCAACACTGCCTGCCGACGCATAGGGATGCGCCGGCCACGGAGTTGTTTGGATAGGCGCTAAGTGTAGCGGATACGCGGATCGAGCCAGGCATAGGTGATGTCGGTGAGCAACTGGAAAATGACCACCGCCACAGCGATGAGCATCAGGATGCCCATCACCACTGGCGTGTCGCCGCGGGAGAGATGGTCCAGAAAGAGACGTCCCATCCCCGGCCAGGCGAAGATGCGTTCGGTGACGATCGCCCCGCCAAGCAGGAAGGGCAGGTCCAGGCCAACGACGGTGACGATGGGCAGCGAGGCGTTCTTCAGCGCGTGGAGGAAGATGACCGTGCGGCGCGGCAACCCCTTCGCCCGCGCCGTGCGGATGTAGTCCTGGCTGAGCACCTCCAGCATCGAACTGCGCACATAACGGCTGTACGAGGCAAAGTACAGGAAGGTCAGGCTGAAAGTGGGCAGGATCATATGCAGGAGCACCTGCGGCACCGTCTTGCCCACCTGCGGGTCGAACATCCCCACCGCCGGCAGGTGAGGCAACCCCCAGCGCTTGAAGTTGACCGAGAAAATGTAGATCGAAAGCAGAGCGACAAAGAAGATAGGCATCGAGTAGCCGACAAAGGAGATAGCCGTCATCACCTGATCGAGCACGGAATACTGGCGCAACGCCGAGTACATGCCCACGACCAGGGCCGTAATGATGATCAACACCTCACTGGTGAGCATCAGCAGCAGGGTGTTGGGCAGACGGTCCCAGATCACCTGCAAGACCGGGCGGCCGCGGTTGACCAGGGAGGTGCCGAAATCGCCGCGCAGCACCCCGTGCAGCCGCCCCCGACTCTCTGCCACACCATCCCCGTCCAGATCCACATGGTGCCAGTCGTTGCCGATCAGCCAGAAGAGGTACTGCATGATGAGCGGCTGATCCAGCCCCAGTTGTCGTTCGAGGCGCCGCCGCTCCTCAGCGCGGATATGCGTGCGCCCGCCCAACGTCGCCAATGGGTCGCTGACGCTGCGCATCAGCATGAAAAGCACCAGGCTGATGAGAAAGAGCTGCGGGACAGCCTGCAGGATGCGTCGGATGATATACCGCGTCATCGCCCCCTCCCTGAATGGACACGGATCAGCCAGTGCTGGGCGCGGTCCCATGACCGCGCCCAGCAGATGAGTCTACGCGCGGCCCATAGCCGCCAGTGCCACCCGTGCCCCCGGAACTCCTACTGAGTTTCCGCCAGGTCCCACTCGATGATGTTGAAGAACGGCGTCACGCCGGAGATGCGCACGTTCTGCAGGCGCGGACCCACCGCCCAGATGTCGGGATCCCACCACAGGCCCAGCCAGAGGACGTTGTCATAAATGTAGCGGGTGATCTGATAGAAGATCTGCTGGCGAGCCTCGAAGTCCACCTGGGTGCGCTCGGCCCGGAAGAGGGCATCGAGTTGCTCATCGCAGTAGGCCATCCAGTTGGTACCCTCGGGGTTCGCGTCGGTGGGAATCTGGTCGCACAGCCATTCGGGAGTGCTGGGGTCGGGGTAGTTGACCACGGTGGAGTACTCGAACATGTCATACTGGCCGGTGGCGCACGGGCCGCCCTGGCCATAGCCGGAGAAGTAGAGGTCGGCGTCAGCGTTGAGCAGGTTCGTGCCGATGCCGACGGCGGCCAGTTGCTGCTGGAGGACCGCCTGGACATCGCGGCGGATCTCGCGGGTGGTGGTGCCGTAGTCGAGCACCAGTTCCACCCCGTCCTTGTCGCGCGTGCCGTCGCCGTTGGTGTCAATCCAGCCGGCCTCATCCAGCAGGGCATTGGCGCGCGCCGGATCGTAGGGCCATGGGCCAGGGATCGTCGGGTCCACCCACGGCGTGTTGTCCCAGTAGGTCGCCGCGGGCTGGGTCAGCCCCAGCAGCAGGTCCTCACACAGCGAGGCGCGGTCGGTAGCCAGGGCGATGGCTTGACGGACGCGGACATCCTGCAAGGCCGGATGGCCCAGGTCATCCAGGCGGAAGTAGATGCCCTCGTTGTAGCCCGAGAAGACGTTGATCATCTCCACACCCGCCGCCTCCAGGGTGGGGATGTCGGAGTAGGATATGAAGGTGCCCAGGTCGCCCTCGCCAGCCTGCAACGCGGCCACCTGCGAGGCGTCGTCGGGGACAAAGCGGAAGAAGATCTCGTCAATGTTCGGCCGGCCCAGCCAGTACTTGTCGTTGGCGACGAAGCGGGCGAAGGAGCCGGACTCCCACTCGGCGAAGTTGAAGGGGCCACAACTGACCGTGGGCTCGCGGTTCCAGGCGGCGTTGTCGAGCGTCCCTTCCTCCTCAAAGACCGGGCGCAGGATATGGGCCGGCAGCAGGCCGTGCCACAACGTGGCCATCCACGCCGCATACGGCTCGCTGAAGGTCATCACCACAGTGCGCTCGTCAGGGGTCTCCAGGCTGGAGATCAGGTCATAGGGAGAGACTGAAGCGACTGCGTTGGCCGGGTTGACCGTCATCTCGTAGGTGAAGGCGAAGTCCTCGGAGGTGATCGGTTCGCCATCCGACCAGACGATATCGTCGCGCAGACGAAGGGTGATGACCGTGCCGTCGGCAGAGATGCCGCCGTTGTCCTGGCTGGGCATCTCGGTCACCAGCACCGGGCGGGGGTTATTCTCATCATCGAAATCCCAGGCCCAACAGTTCCAGATCTGCTGGGTAATGGCGGAGAACCACATGTTGGTATAGAGCGGGTTGAGGGTGTCGAACTCCTGGGTCCAGATGAAGGTGGCCGTCTTGGTCGGCCGGCGCGGGGCGCAGGCCGTCAGCAGGAGCGCCGCCACCATCACCACAGCCACAACGGTATACAGCCAGGTGCGTTTCATGGTTTTCTCCTCCTTACGAGATTGTCAGGGAGGGCGAAGGGTTGCCGGACATCCACCTCGCTGCGGCGGCCCCGCAACGGGAGGGCAACCCCCTGCATGGGTAAAGAGCCTTCATCAACAAACCGGTAAAGACCACCCCCTTTCGCCTTGTTCAAGCCAACGACTCCATCCCGGACCTCAAGAGGAAAGACGCACGAGGTTGCCATGATGATACACACGAAACCGCCTTTGTCAAGAATGACCCATCAATGGCCAGTGAACCATGCGTGGGCGGGGATCAGTGGTCGGGAGTCAGATGTGAAGGGTACCGGTGGCCAGGCCGCCACCTTCCGACAATGAATAGGTGTAGAACGTCCCCACGCACGGGTTGCCCCAGCAGACGTGCATCTCCAGCGTCGTCAGGTCCATGATCATCGAGGCGATGGTCTTCTGGCGGTCCAACGGGTTATCCTCCGGCTCGGCATGAGAACAGATGCTGTTGGGGTAATTGACGTGATCGGTCAGGATTGCCTTCAGCGTCTCGATGGTGTGGAGTCGGGTGTGACGCAGCAAGCGTGTGGCGCGGTTCACGCGGACGCGCGTGCCGATCAGGTCCTCTGTCCTGTCCTCGAACTGCTTCATGCGTTGGGTCAGGTAGTTGTTGGTGTGCGCCAGATGTCCTTCCACACCATAGATGGTGGCGAAATGGTGAGCCGAAACCTCGACGTTGTACAGTTCGCCATTTCGGTCGGCAATGAGATGGTTGTAGCCAGCAGCCCGCCAGCGCATCAGCGCCCGGCGGATGGCCTCGGAGAGCTGCGTGGCTGCCAGAACGGCGCGTGAGACGAAGATGCGCGGCACGCCTACCTGCACGTCGTTGGGATAGACCGAGTCGCAGCACTGGGCAATCCCTGCGGCGTTGAAGCCGATGTTCGGCAGCAGGCAGCCGTAGGTGATAGCCAGGAAGGGCGGCTCATCGTCGGGAATGGCATGCACCAGGTAGGTGTTTTCCTCATCCTCCGGTAGCCAGTCCTCGTTATGGGCCACCAGGACATGACCATCGCGCGTGCGCTCCCCGCTGACCGCCATGCTGGTGCACCTCAGGTGGAGCGCGTCGGAGGTGATCGCCTCCATGCAGTTGAGCACCATCAGGTCATCGAAGTCCACTCCCGCCGCCTCGGCCATGCCCTCCAGTTCCTCGACATACCGGGGGGTGTACTCCAGGGCATAAGGGTAGTACTTCTTCGCCTGCAACACCGCGTCCTCCCAGGTCAGCTGCAACGCATCATAGGCCACCTCCAGGCCAGAGCGGTATGTGCCCAGCATGCGATGGATGGAGTCTATGCAGGTCTCTCCGATCTGGCGGCCCATCTGCCGATGGCTGCCCTGGACGCGGACCAGTGGAAGAGGGGTATCGCCGCTCATACCTGACCTCCCGTGTGAGATCGAATCGCCCGGCATGGTCTCGCTGGAATCGCCGTAGCCAGCGCATCCCCATGCGCTGGCGGGGCGGCATAGGGATGCCGCCCCTACGGGCGTTTGGAAGGTTTCGTTCCGTGGCCAGCGCTTCCCCATGCGCTGGCGGGGCGGCATAGGGATGCCGCCCCTACGGGCACTCGGAGGCTATTCGGACAGGCTCTTGAGGTCGTGACGGCGGGCCAGTTCCGCCAAAGCCTCCAACGCCACCGCAGCGACCTCGGGGTCCTCATCCTCCAGCAGTCGGCGCAACACCGCCACATGTTCCGGCCCACCGACCAACCCCAGGGCCTGGACCGCGGCCCGCCGGACAGGAGGAGACCCCTCCGTTGTTGCCCGCAGGAGCATCTCCAGCGCTGCCGGCCCGCGTCCCAGCGGCTCGCCTCGTTGAGCAGCCCAGGCGATCAGCCAGCCGGTCTCGGAGACCTGGAGCGGCGGTTCGACGGAGGGTAGCGTCGCCCCCTCCGTCTCCAGCGCCGTGTCGGCCGCCGAGCGCACGATCCACTCCACATCGTCGCGGGCGATCTCGATCAGCAGGGTGCGCGCCCAGGGTTGCGTCACCTCCGCCAGGCCGTACACTGCCGCCCGGCGGGTCAAAAGGTCTTCGTCTTTCGCCGCCTGGCGCAGGACCTCTGTCCCCTCTTCACCGCAGCGGGCCAGGGCACGGGCCGCCTGCACCCGCAATTCCTGATCCGCTTCCATCAGAATGCGGGCCAGCAGGCGCACGGCAGCGCGACTGCCCATCGCGCCCAGCGCGGCGACAATCGCCGCCTGCAGGCGCGGCTCAGCCTCGCCCAAAGCCATCTCCAGGGTAGCCACGTCCGCCTCCCGCCCCAGCCGCCCCAGCCCCTCCGCCGCCACGACCTGCAGATCGGTCATCTTGTGCGAGAGCGCCTGTTTGAAGAAAAAGGCCACCCCGGGGTCCCCCGTCTGAGTCAGTGCCCACGCCAGGCCCCGACGAATGGGCAGGCGCAGCGCCGGGTTGAACAGTGAACGGGCCAGCAGGGCCATCACGCCGTTGCGCCATTGCGCCCCGGCTGGCGCCAGCGCCGCCCAACGCGCGGCGCGACGCAGACGGGTGTGCCACAGGTCATCCGCCTGGGCCAGCCACGCCCGCAGGACCGGCTCCATCGCGCCCCGTTCGGCGTAGAAGTCCAAAACCGGCTGCCACTGCGGCTCCTCCACGTGCTCCGCCACCGCCTCGGGCGAAAGGCTCAGCGCCTGCGAAGCGGCCAGAGCGGCCTGCCACAGCGGATGAACGAAAGCGAAACGGTCGGCGGCGCGCGAGCAGAGGAGGTTGCCCGGCGCCAGCAGAGCCTGCAACAACCTCTCGGCGAGACGCGGGGCCTGCCCCTCAGCCACGGGCAGGACAGCCTGCAGCCCTTCAAGCACCTCCTGCCGGCTGAAGGTCATGCGGCCCTCCTGCAGCGCAGCGAAGGCCAGCCGCTCCAGCGCCGCGCGGGCCGCGGGCGCTTCCCACAGCGGCTCTTTGGCCGGTGGCGGTTCGAGCAGCCAGTCGGCCACCCTTGCGAACAGCTCTCCCCGGCCCGCCGGCAGTTCCCGGCGGGCAAAGAACAGCCCGCAACGCAGGGTCAACTCCAGCGGGGTGGCGCCACGGTTCAGCGCGGCGTTGAGTGCTGCATCCAGGGGCCGGAGGTCCGCTGCGGGCTCCCCCTCCGCAGGCGGGAAGAGGCTCGCCCAGTGGACACGCAAGGCCTGCCCCTGGGATGGCTCCCACTCCTCCAGCCGCAGGTAAGTGAAGCCGGCCTCTTGAAGCGGATTGAAGCCCCTCGCGCTGGCGGTGACGATCCACAGGTTGCCAGGCAACTCGTCGGCCAGACGTCCCAGCCAGGTGCTGGCCCGCTCGCGCTGCGCCGCATCACCGATCTCATCCCACCCGTCGGCCAGCACCAACGCCGTGCCCGTGGTCAGGCTCTGGCGGAGAGCCGCAGCGTGCGCCTTCTTCCCGCCCACCGCCGCCAGCGCATGCTCGATCAGCCACTCATGCTCGTCCCGCGGCGGGCGGGGACGTTCCCCTGGCGCCGGCTCCGGCGGAGGCTCCCAATCCATATCCGGCAGGTAGAGGTAGATGGGCAGCCGCTCCAACGGCAGCCCCAGCGTCGTCCCCGCCTCCCTACGGGCGTAGACAAGGGCCAGATAAGCCAGGAGGGCAGACCGACCAGAGCCCAGGTCCCCAATGACCACCAGTCGGGGATGGCTGCTCAGCGCCGCGCCCAACGGCAGCGACACCCGTCCGACCGAGGGTCCGGCTTCAGGGTGGGGGTGTGCGGGGGGCGGGATCAACCCAGGCGGGACGAAAACGCGGTCGAGAGGAGCCAGGTGGGACAGGGAACCACGCCGCACCGCCCAGGCGGCCACGTGCTCCCGATACCGTTGTTCAGCGCTGGCCGTGATCCTGGCCGACAGCCGTCGCGCTTCGGCCACGGCCCGCTCCCAGCCGCGGATGAGGCTACCGCGCAGGTGGAGGAAGAGACCCGTCGCGATCAGGGCCAGCACCGCGCCGATGGCCGCAGAGAGGGGATCGAAACGCCAGGGACCCATACGTTTCCTCCGTTCAGACCTTACTCCCCCGCGCTGTGCGCAGAGAGAAGTATAGCACACAGATAGGGTTGGGACAAGGATACCAGGAAGGCCGCTTGCCAACCGCCGCCGGTTGCGGTATGATGAACCCCCGATGACCAAGAGCCGTCCCTCGTGCCCGGCGGAAGGCCGCCTAAAGCCCTCATCGCCCGCCCGTGCGTTCTCCCTCAGCACCTGGGCATGTCTGTTGCTGATCCTGCTGGTCGGGGCTGCGCTGCGCCTGGCCGCACTCGACGCCGTCCCCCCCGGCCTGACCCACGATGAAGCCAACAACGTCGCCGACGGGGCGGGGATCCTGCGCGGCGTCTGTCTGCTCTTCTTTCCCGTGGCCCAGGGCAAAGAGCCGCTCTACCTCTACTCCGTGGCGGGGATGATGAGCCTGATCGGGCGGACCCCCTTCGCCATGCGCCTGACCACCGCCTTCTGGGGCATGCTGCTGCTGGCGGTGACCTTCGCCACGACGTACCGCATGTTCGGGCGCCCGGCGGCGTTGTTGACCACCGCCGGACTGGCGCTTTCCTTCTGGGGATTCTCGACCAGCCGCATGGGGCTGCGGGCGGTGACGCTGCCCGTCTTCTTCACGCTGACGGTCTACTTCCTCTACCGCGCGACGCTTCCCCGCCCCGCCCGCCACAGTTGGAGACTGGCCATTCTCGGCGGACTGTTCCTGGGGATCACTCAGTACACCTACCTGGCGGCGCGCGTCGCGCCAGCCGTGGCGTTGCTCTACGCCCTCTACCTGCTGCTGACCCGCCGTCGCGCTGGCTGGACGGCCATCGCGCGCATCGCCCTGGCCATGGCCCTGGCCGCCGCCGTCGCCGCTCCGCTCTACCTCTACCTCCACTTCCATCCAGGACTGGCCGTCCGCATCGGCATGCTCGACCAGCCGCTCAGGGCGCTGGCCGCAGGCGACCCCGGCCCGCTGTGGGCGCGGGTCCGGCCGGCGCTGGGGATGTTCTTCCTCTCCGGCGACACCTTCGCTCCCTACAACATCGTCGGCCGCCCGCTGTTCGACCCGCTGACGGGGGTCCTGTTCGTCCTCGGGCTGCTGGTGGCGCTGTGGCGCTGGCGACGGCCCACCTGCGCACTGGCCCTCCTGTGGTTCGCCGTGGGCGTTTTCCCGGCCATCGTCACCGGCATAGAGGCGGTCAACCTGCGGGCGATCATGGCCCAACCGGTGGTCTACCTCTTCCCCGCTCTGGCCGTGACGACGCTGGCGCGTCGTGGGGGCGCGATGGAATGGCGCCTCTACGGGTGGCGGCGGTGGGTGTATGGGCTGGCGGTGCTCCTCCTGATGGCCGCCGGCGCCGAAGCGGCCCACGCCTACTTCGTCACCTGGGCAAACCACCGCGACACCCGCGCCCATTACCACGTGGACCTGGTCGCCATCGCCGATGACCTGCAGGCCCACCCAGACGCCGATCCGGCGGCGGTCTCAGGTCTCTATCCCGGCCAGTTCCACGATCCGCGCGTGGTCGCCGCAGTGCCGGAGTACCATGACACAGCCACGCGCTGGTTCGACGCCCGCGGCGGGCTGTCGCTCCCGGCCGCCGCCGGGCGGCTGTACCTGCCCGCCGTCACCCCTCTGGACGCCACCCTCCAGGCCCCCTTCTCCGCCCACGCCACGCTGCTGTACACCCTCACCCTGCGCTCAGAGGACTTCGACCCCACGGTGACGGTCTACCGCTGGGATAGCCCCGCCGCGCTAGACGACCTGCTGGCGAGCATGGGCCGTCAGCCGCTCTACTGGAGCCCCGCCGACGCCTTCCCGCCCGATAACCCGCTCGCCAACGCCCAGCCCCTGACACGGCCGGTGGCGGTGGGCGACCGACTCACCCTGCTCGGCTACGATCTGCGCACTCCCGCCGTCGCCGCTGGCGGAAGCGTGGAGGTGGTGAGCCTGTGGCGCGTATCGGCGGCACAGCCGGATGAAGTGGTGCTCTTCACCCACCTGCTCGACCCCGGCGGCGGCTTCGTGATCGCTCAGGACGACCGGCTGGACGTCCCTTCCTGGGGCTGGCAGGCCGGCGACGCTTTCCTCCAGGTCCACCGCTTCAACCTGCCCTCCACTCTTGCACCAGGATGGTACGTGCTGGAGATGGGCGCCTACCTGCGGCGTGACCCGACCGCGCGCCTGCCGGTGACGGTGGCCCCCGGAACGACACACCATCGCGTCCTGCTCACCCCGCTGGAGGTTGTCGCGCCGTGAACCGGAACACCGCCCTGTTCCTGATGATACCGGCGCTCCTGCTGGCCACGGTCTTCCGCCTGGCCGGGCTGGGAAGCGTCCCTCCGGGCGTGACGCACGACGAGGCGGCCCACCTGCAGGACGCCAGCCGCATCTGGCAGGGAGCGCGGCCCATCTACCTGACCAGTGGCTACGGCCGCGAGCCGCTGTACGACTACGTGACGGCACCCCTGGTGGGCCTGCTGGGGACACGGGTCATCGCCGGCAGGCTCTCGTCGGCACTGTGGGGGGTGGCGCTGGTCGCGGTCGCCTACGCCGCGCTGCGCGGGCCGCTGGGCCGCAGCGGAGCGTTGGCGGCGGCGCTGCTGCTGGCAGTCTCCTTCTGGCCGCTCTCCACCTCCCGCCAGATCCTGCGCTCAGTCGCGCTGCCCGTCCTGCTCACGGCGGCGTTGATGCTGTTCTGGCGGGGAATGTACGGACACCGTCTCCTCTACGGTCCATTTGTCGGCGCGGGGGCGCTATTCGGACTGGCCTTCTACACGTACATGCCCGCCCGCATCTTCTGGGTCGTGCCGCTGCTGTTCTGGCTGAGCCTGGCGCTGAGCGACCGACCGCGCTGGCGACGGAGTGCGCCGGGGGTGTTGGTCATGCTGGCAGTGATGGGGCTGGTCGCTGCGCCGCTGCTGGTTTACCTGGTCCGCCACCCTGGCCTGGAGGTGCGCGTGGCGGAACTGGCCGCGCCGCTGCACGCCGCCCTTGCCGGGCAGTACCGGCCTCTCCTGCAACGGATGACCGAGACGGCGTTGATGTTCAGCCACCGGGGAGATGTCCATTGGATGTACAACCTCTCCGGCCAGCCGCTGTTGCCCCCACCGTTGGCGGCCCTGTTCTACCTGGGGATCGCCGCCGCCCTGCTGCGTCTGCGACAGCCAGGGCCTCGCCTCCTGCTCCTGTGGCTGCTGGTGGGCATCTCGCCAGCGCTGGTGACCGGCCTGGAGAGCAGTTCCCTGCGCGCTATCGCCGCCCAGCCAGCGGTGTTCGGCCTGTGCGCGCTCCCCTTTGTCGGGTGGACAGGCGGAGGGACAAGCGCTCGGCGCAGGCCATTGCCCGCCACCCTGAGCGCAACGAGCGGAGTCGAAGAGCGGCGAGACCGGCCCTCACGTCTGCTGGGAAGATCGCTCCCGGAGCCGGCCCGACTTCGCGCCGTGCGCCTGGCCCGCTACGGGCTGTGTGCCCTGCTGGGCCTGCTGGTCGCCTGGACGACGGCGCACACGGCGGTCACCTACTTCGTCAAATGGGCCGGGCAGCGGGACGTGCGCGTGGCCTACCACGTCCATCTGGCTGCCGAGGCGAATCACCTGGCCGGCAACGGTAACGCACCGGTGACCGGCATCTCTGCCCTCTACCCGGCGCAGCCGCACGACCCGGCGGCGCTGGCGGTGTTGCTCGGAGAGGAGGACCCATCGCTGCGCTGGTTCGACGGGCGCGGGGCGTTGGTCTTCCCCCCAACCCACCAGGCGCGGCTGCTCATCCCCACCGCCGCTCCGCTCGACCCGGCCCTGGCCGACCTGGTAGCCCTCTACGCCCGCCCCTTGCCTCCCATCCCCCTGCGCCCCAGCGACTGGATCACCCAGGTGGCGGTGCTGGAGTGGGACCCTCGTTCCGCGCTCAGCGCGGCGCTGGCGGAAGCGGTAGGACCGGTTGGCGTCTTCCCCGGCAACGCCCTCCCGTCCGACCACGCCTACCAGCCGCTGACCCTGCCGGTCATCCTGGAGGACCGGCTGGAGTTGACCGGCTACCGACTGCTCTCCCCGGCCATCCCGCCCGGCGGCGAGGTGGCCCTGGTCACCTTCTGGCAGGTGACTGCGCCCGCGGGGGAGGACCTGATGCTGTTTGCCCACCTGCTGGATGATGAGAGCCACATCCTGGGCCAGGCCGACCGGCTGGATGCTCCGTCCTGGAACTGGCACGTGGGCGATGGTTTCGCCCAGGTCGTCCGCTTCCGCATCCCCGACGACACCCCACCCGGACAGTACCACCTGCAGGTGGGCGTCTACCGGCGGGCGGACGGGACGCGGCTGATGGCCCGGGTGGACGGTCAGCCGGTGGGGGATCGCCTGTTGCTCTATCCGGTGGAGGTACGGGAACCGTGAACCGCGCCCGCCTGACAGCCTGGGAGTGGATGCTGGTGCTCGTGCTGCTGCTGACGGCCTGGTTCCTGCGCGTCTGGCAGCCCACAGCAGTTCCACCAGGCTGGCGGGATGACGAACTGATCGAGATGCACGTCTTCAGCGGCCAGGTGTTGGCCGGTCACCCGACCGTCTACTTCACCGGTGCCTCCGGCCACGAGCCGCTCTATCACACCCTGCGCGCCGGGGTGATCGCGCTGGTGGGGACAAACGCGGTGGGTGGGCATCTGCTCTCGGTCGCCTGCGGCCTGCTGACCGTTGCCCTGACGTATGTGCTGGCGCGTCGGTGCTTCGGGCGGGCGGCGGCAGGATTGGCGGCGGCGCTGCTGGCTTCCTCCTTCTGGTCGCTGATGTACAGCCGCTTCGGCCTGCGCCACGTCCTGGTGCTTCCCTGTGCGCTGGCGCTCTTCTACGGGCTCTGGAAGGCCGCGTCCGCGATACGCCCATCCCGTCACGCACGATGGCTGATGGTTGCCTGTGGCCTCGCGCTGGCCGCTGCCCTCTACACCTACACCGTCGCCCGCATGCTGCCGTTCATCCTGCTCGCCTTCGGCCTCTACCTGGCCCTGCTCCGCCGCGACCACTTCCGCCGCTGGTGGCGCCCGTTGCTGGTGACGCTGCTCGTCGCTGGGGTCGCCACGCTCCCCCTCTGGGCGGCCATCGCCGCGGGGCGCAGCGAGGCGGCCCGTCAGGGCATCGGCGCCGACGCCCGCATCGCTGAACTCGCCGTGCCGCTGCACGAACTGCGCGCCGGCAACCCCCAGCCACTCTGGGAGACCATCCGCACCACCCTGGGGATGTTCCACGCCACGGGCGACCCGGAGTGGCTCTACAACCTGCCGGGCCGGCCGGTCTTTGGGCCGCCCGGAGCGGCGCTCTTCTTCATCGGCGTGGGAATCTGCCTGTGGCGCTGGCGACGCCCCCCGCACGCCTTCCTGCTCATCTGGCTGCTGGGGGGCATGGCCCCGGCGCTGATCACCCTGCCCGCGGCCAGCCTGAGCCACACCCTGCTGGCCCAGCCGGCAGCCTACATCATCGCCGCGCTTCCTTTCGCCACCGGGGCCACGCTCCTGGCCCATCGCCCTCCCCGCCGCCTCCGTCTTGTGCTGCCCCTTCTCGCCCTCGGCGGGCTGCTGCTCTACGTCCCCACCCCGCTGCGCGACCTGCGGGACTACTTCGTCACCTGGCCGGTGCGGGGGATGGTGCGCTTCCTCTACCGCGCCGACTACCGCTCCGCCGCCCACTACCTGGACGAGCATCCCGCGCTGACCGACGTGGCGGTGGGCAGCGCGCTGATGGGGCCGTGGGACCGCGTGGCGCTGGCGGACGACCTGCACCGCACCGACGTCCGCGCGCGGCTGTTCGACCCGCGCCGGGCGTTGCTCTGGCCCGCCGGCTCCGACCCCGCGCTCCTGCTCACCACCTTCCCGTCGCTCGACCCGGCTCTGGAGGGGCTATTGGGCGCTCCCCTCTGGGAAGGGGACGGTTTGCGGCTGGTCGCCGCGCCCGATGACCTGCCCCCCCTCTCCGGCCCCACGGCGACCTTCGCCAATGGGCTCGAACTGCTGGGGGCCTCCTGGAGCGATGCGCCACAGCCCGGCGGCAGCGCCACGCTCTGGCTCGCCTGGCGCGTGGCTGCCTCCCTCGACCTGCCCCCCACCCCGTTGGAGGCCAACCCGCCGCCGCCCGGCGTCTACAACGGGCCGCGCCTGGCGGTCTTCACTCACCTCTTCGCCGCCGACGGCACCTTCGTCACTGGCGACGACGGCTTGTGGGTGGACCCGGTCACCCTTCAGGCTGGCGACCGCTTCCTGCAGATCCACCCCTTCACCCTGCCCGCCGACACACCTCCCGGTCCCTATCGCCTGGAGGTGGGGCTGTACGATCCCCTGACCGGCGACCGCTGGCCCACATCGGAGGGGCAGGATCGTGTGGTTTGGGAGGGCTGGCCATGACACGGGGGAAAGGCCGGACCTTCTACTTCCTGTGCTCCCTCGCGATCCTTATGATCGCTGCCGGGCTGCGGCTGTGGGACCTGGGCGGGGTGCCGCCGGGCCTCTGCCATGATGAGGTGGCCCACTGGCTGATTGACCGGGACATCCTGGCGGGTCGTCACGCCATCTACTTCACCGAGGCCTACGGACACGAGCCGCTCTACCACTACCTGCAGGCGGCGACGGTGGCGCTGTTCGGCGACAACTGGGTGGGGTTACGGTGGCCTTCGGCGGCGGCCGGGCTGCTGGGCCTGGCGGCGACAACGGCCCTGACCCGCCGCCTGTTCGGGCGGACGGTCGCCTTGCTCAGCGCGGCGTATCTGGCGGTGGGATTCTGGCCGCTGTTCTACGCCCGCGTCGGCCTGCGTGCGATCGGCTTGCCGCTCACGGCGGCGCTGGGGGTATGGTTCCTGTTTGACGCGATACGGGGCGCGGTGGGTCAGCGTGCGACAAATCGGGGCGCGCTGAATCGCATCCCGGCGGAGGTGGGGTTGGGGTTGGGGCTGGGGCTCTCGTCCTACGTCTACATGGCGGCGCGGGCGCTCCCGTTCATCCTCGTCGCCTTCCTGGCCTACCTGGCCCTCTTCCACCGCCGCCACGTCCAATGGCGGCCGCTGCTGCTGGGACTGCTCCTGGCGGCGCTGGTGGCAGCGCCGCTGATGGCCTGGCTGGCTGCCCACCCCGGCGCGGAGACACGCGTCGCCGAGGTGCGAGAACCGCTGGATCGCCTCCTGGCAGGGGATTTCGGCCCGGTATGGGCCAACCTGAAAGCGAACCTGGGGATGTTCACCCTTCGCGGCGACCCGTGGCCAAGACAGAACGTACCCGGCCGCCCGATCTTCCCCGACCCGCTCAACGGCCTGCTCTTCTACCTCGGCGTGGGGCTGGCCCTGTTCCGCTGGCGCGACCCGCGTTACGGTTTCCTGCTCATCTGGCTGGGCGGCTCGCTCATCCCCAGCCTGGTCACCTCTGTCGCCCCCTCTTCCATCCGCGACATCCTGGCCCTGGTCGTTGTCTTCGCCTTCCCGGCCATCGC
>DAOTYX010000054.1:0-11510 GCA_034434635.1 Anaerolineae bacterium
ATCGAAGACAATGACCGCATACCCTGCCTGCGCAAAGGCCTCGAACTCGGCGTTCGGCCTGCGGAAGGAAGAACTCCCCCCCGAGCCGCCCGGCACGAGAACCAGCGCGGGGGAGGGGGAGGACGCGTTGACGGGCGTGTTGACATAGACGACCAGCGACGCCCCGCTCGTCGGGTTGGTGACGGTGTATCTCTCCCCCCTCCCTGTGGGAGAAGGGCCGGGGGTGCGGGCGCAGTCCGCCGGGCAGTTTTGGGCATTTTCCGGCCCGTCGCAGACGCCGTTGCCGCAAGGAGAACCGGCTCTGCCTGGCGTGGGCGGTTGCCTGGGGACGGTGGGGGATGGGAGGAGTTGGTTCCCGGCTGGCGTCATCGTCGCCGTTTCGGTCGGAACCTGGCGCGGGACCGCCGTTTCTGCAGGTGGAGCCGTCGCTGATGGATTCGGCGTACTCGTCAGCGAACAGGCGAGTGATAGGAATAGCAAGAGGGGTAACAGCAATTTCTTCACGCGTGCCTCCTGATCAGAACGCTCTCAAGATTATAAGCCACCGGGGATTGTTTGCAACCCGTAATTACCTACCCGGCTGCCTGCCGCCGTGCGCTGATCGGAAATCGGCCTTTCTGGGCGCCTGCGGTGCCAGGCGTCGGCACAGGCCGACCGCTGGCGACGCCAATCGGCCCATTTCGTCCGTAGCGACGGGGGGCAGTTTGCGTACGACGCCAACGGGACTATGGTGCTGCGGGTGGAGGGCGGGGTCGCCTACAGCCAGACCTTCGACGTGGAGAACCGGCGTTCGTCCGTGTTGTTCCATGTCCCAAACAAGGGGGGTATCCCCAGACAGGTGGGAGGAGCGGGGAAAAGGAGGGGACGCGGTCAGGACGGCGCTCGCCGGGAACAGCAACGCCGGACCGTGTGCCCTGGCTAGAGGTCGCGCAACAGCGCGCCGAGGATGAGCAACCCGCCGGCCACCGTCAACGCGGCCACGGACAGGTCGGTGTTGAGGGGCAGCCAGCCCAGGTAGCCAAACAGTCCGGCAACGTACAGCGCGCAGGCCACGATGAGCGTCCCCTTGCGCGGGGCGCGGGTCTGGAAGACGGTGTGGCGTGCGTTTCTTCGCCTCATCTACCCTCGCAGGGCCTGCCAGGCGAAGAGCAGGATCATCATCGCGCCGACGGCGAACTGGACGACGCCGGAGAGCAGGCAACCCACCAGCCAGCCGGCCCCTGCCTTCGCCGCTTCCTCCCAGTCTTGACGCTGATGGTGCTCGACGAGAAGGATGCCCAGCAGCGCGCCGAGAATCCCTGCGGGCACCGCCCAGACGCCGCCAGCGATCAGGCCGATCAGCAGGCCGAGGAGGCCCAGTCCCGTTCCGGCCAGCAGCGCCTGCCATGAGGCGCCCCCCAGTTTCCCCGCTGCATGGCTGACCCAGACCTGTGTGGTCACGCCGATGGCGGCCAGGATCGTCAGTGCGGCGAAGGTGAACGGGTCAATGGTGGCGAAGCCCTCGGCGATGGCGTAGACCAGTGCGGCGATCCAGATCAGGCCGACCCCCGGAAGCACGGGCAGAATGACGCCGGCCAGACCGATGACCATCACCGCCAGGGTGACCCAGAAGACCCACATGGGCAGGACCATCCACGCTCCTCCTCGGCTGTCGAAGGGGGAAGGGAAATGGGCCGTGCAGGATTCGAACCTGCGGCCAAGGGCTTAAAAGGCCCCTGCTCTGCCTGACTGAGCTAACGGCCCGCGACGGAGAGTATAACACGTGGCAGGGGGGTTGTCAAACCTATCCGAGGTGGGCCCCTGCTGGACGCGGTCAGAGACCGCGCCCGGTGGGCGCCCCCTGTTGGCGGATGCAAGGGCGAGCCGCCGGCTCGGGGGGGCAAGCCAGCGGCTCGCCCCTCCGAACCTCGTGGTCAGCGGTCCGTGGTCGGAAGGAGAGCCCGCAGCGCCCGATAACCGATGACGTGGATGCCCGCCTCCCTGATGTGCCGGCGCAGCGCTTCGCTGCTGAAGGCCTGGTAATCCCCCACCCGACAGCGCCAGTCGGGGGTGATCGCCCGCAGTTCTGGCGTGTCCATCGCCGGGTGGATGATGAAGTGCGTCACCCCGGGCTTCAGGCCGTCGAAGGCCCTCCTGGCCTGCTCCAGCCGCTCCTCGGGCTGGTCCAACGGCAGGCTCTCCATGTGGTCTATCAGCGGCATTCCCTGTGCCTCCAATGCCGCGACCATCTGCACCGCCATCCGCGCCGTCTCGGCGTCCAGGCCCATCTCCCGCCAGCCGGCCTCGTCCAACCGGAGGACCAGCGCCGGCAGGCCGTGCTGCAGGGCCAGGCCGACGTAGGCGGAGATGTACTTGAAATGGGCGAGTGTCCCCATGTGCGTGTCCACGTGGGTCACGTCAATGCCAGCGGTCAGTGCGCGGCTGACCTGGGTCTCCAGTTCCGCCTGAACGACGGCGGCGTCGGCGCGGGACTGCACATCCTCCGGCTCCCGAAAGAAGTAGCCCTCCTCGTCCAGCAGCCCGGAGGCCGGGTCGCGGGTGGAGAGGGGCCCCCAGCGGTAGGTGTCCCATTCGCTGGTCAGGGTCAGGTGCACGCCCACGTCGGCCTGGGGGTGCTGGCGGCAGTAGGCGGCCAGGGCGGGGAACCACGGGCAGGGGACCATCGTCGCGCCGCACGAGACCAGGCCGAAGGCCAACAGTTCGTCGAATGCCGGCAGGGTGGCCTGGCACATGCCGACGTCGTCGGCGTGGATGATGGCCACGCGGTCGTCGTCGGACAGCCCCAGGCGACGGAGTACAGGGTTTGCGTTCATTCTGTCCCTCTTATTAATCGGAATTCGTCGCAGCTTTGGATGGTCTTCCCTTACCGTGTTGATCGAAGACCGCACCCAAAACGGCCGGAGAGAGTCAGCGGATTTAGCAGATGAGGCGGATTCGTCCACAGAAATCCGCCGAATCTGCCCCATCTACTGACCGATTCCTCGCTTTCCGCACTGTGAACCACGAACAACACTCAAGAGGGAGACTACCCGGCTTTGGATGAGTTCGAAAACTGCGGCAGATACGGACGGTTCGTCTCCAGCAGGTCGTCCAGCACCGCCTGCACCTGGTCGGCGGAAGGCCCCAACGGGTGGGCCAGCAGCGCCTGATAGGCGGCGTCCCGGTCGCCGTGCACCGCCGCCTCCACGGTGAGCAGTTCGTACATCTTCACCTGGGCCAGCAGGCCATAGCAGACCGGAGGGAGCGGCGCGGCAGGGAGCGGGTGGATGCCGGCGCGGTCAACCCGGCAGGGCATCTCCAGCACCCAGTCAGCGGGCCAGCCGGGCACTGCTCCAGCGTGGCGGATGTTGACGACGTGCACCTCCCCCCGATCGTTGTGGTGGGCGTCCAGCAGTTGCGTGGCGAGGGTGGAGTAATACGCGCCGCCGCGCTTCATCAGGTCGGCGGGCGGCGCTGTGAGTTGCGGGTCGGCGTACTGGCGGAGCAGGTCGGCTTCGATCTCCATCACCGCCTCGGCGCGGGAGGGAGGCCAGTGCTCCTGCTCGGCCAGTTTGCGGCCGGTGTAGTAGTAGTATTGGAGGTAGTAGTTGGGCAGCATCCCCAGCACCTCGATGGTGCGGGGGTCCCACTCCGGCTCCGCCTCGGCGCGCAGGTGGGCCAGATACCCCTCCAGGATGAGCGGCCACATCTGCTGCCCGTCCACGGTGAAACCGCGGTGCCAGGTGAGGTGGTTCAGCCCCAGGGTGTCCAGTTGCGCCTGTTGTGGCGTGAGCGGGCGGCCCAGGTGTTGGCTCAACCCCTCGAGGATGGTCATCGTCGTGGTGATGGCCACGTTGCAGACCCCCACGGCCTGGACCTGGGGCGCATGGCGGCAGAGGGCCTCGGTGACCAGGCCAGCGGGGTTGGTGAAGTTGACCAGGAGGGCGCCGGGCGCCAGTTCGGCCATCCGGCGGGCGATGTCGAGGATGACCGGGATGGTGCGCAGGGCTTTGGCCATGCCGCCCACGCCGGTGGTCTCCTGGCCGATGAGGCCGTGGCGCCGGCCCAGGTACTCGTCGGCGCGACGGGCAGCCATCCCTCCCACCCGCAGTTGGGTGATGACGTAGGCGGCGCCCTGGAGGGCCTCCTGCAGCCGGTCGGTGAGCACCACACGAAAGGGGTCCCCGTGCGCCGCAACGATGCGCCGGGCGAAGCCCCCCACCACCTCCAGCCGCTGAGGGGCCGTGTCCATCAGCCAGAGTTCCGCCAGCGGGAACGAGGCCACGCGGGCCAGGAACCCCGCGACGAGTTCCGGCGTGTAGGTGGAACCGCCGCCGATGACCGTGACTTTCATAGGGCCTCCTTACGTCCCCTCGATCCGCCGCAGGTCGTCGGCGTGGGCCTGGATCTTGCGCAGCGCGGCGACGGCGTCATCCACCCCCTGGCGGCCGGCGCGGAAGATGGATTCGTCCAGCCATACCGCCTCGCGCTCGCAGGCGCGCTCCGCCTCGGGCAGGCTCATCCGCTCGAAGGCGAAGCGCTCTGGGAAGGCGCTGGGGACCGCCAGACGGGAGAGGCCGGGCTGGAAGAGTTCGTAGTGGTGCATGGCCTCGTAGCCCACCCAACAGGGGATGCCCTCGGCCTCCAGCGCCAGGCACACCACGTCGTGTCCGGCGCCGAAGACCTGCGGGTCTATGGCGAAGATGTAGCGGTAGAAGGAACGGGTGGTGTGGCGGGGGTCCCGTCGCAGCAACCGCACGCCGGGCACCTCGCTGAGGCTTTCCTCCAGGTAGTCGGCCATGGCTTCGCGCTGACGGGCCTGTTCGGGGAACCGCTCGCAGCCGACGACGCCCAGGGCGGCCTGCAGTTCGGTCATCCGGTAGTTGGCGCCCATCGTGAACAGCGTTCCCTCCTCGTCATGAGGGCGGCCGCAGTCAATGATGCTGGCAGCGCGGGCGGCCAGTTCGGGGGTCCGACAGAGCAACACTCCCCCCTCGCCAGTGGTGAGGGTCTTGGACGATTGCAGGCTGAAGGAGCCGAAATCGCCGATGGTGCCCGCGCCGCGTCCGCGCCAGCGCGCCCCGTGGGCGTGGGCGCAGTCCTCGATCACCACCAGGTTGTGACGGGCGGCGATGTCCATGATGGCGTCCATGTCGGCCATCTGGGCGCCCAGGTGGACGGGGATGATCGCCCGGGTACGGGGGGTGATGGCGGCTTCCACCAGGCGGGGGTCTATGCAGTAGGTCTGGGGGTCAATGTCCACGATGACCGGTATCGCCCCGGCGGCCATCGGGGCGGCGGCAGTGGCCTGGAAGGTGTAGGCGGGAACGATCACCTCGTCCCCCCAGCCGATGCCGACGGCGCGCAGCGCCACCTCCATCGTGACCGTGCCATTGGCCATCGGCACGGCGATTCCGCCGCCCTGGAGTTCGGCGAAGCGACGGGCGAACTCAGCGGTGTACGGGCCGGGATAGGGGAACCCCCCCCAACGCCCGGAGCGGATGACCTCGGTGATGGCGGCGATGTCCCGCTCGTCCCAGACCGGCCAGGCCGGGTAGGGTTCGGTGCGGGTTCTCGGACCACCCAGAAGGGCCAGTTCGGACATCATCATCCTCCTCGTTTCATTTTCAGCGCCTCTTTGACCGCCTGCAACCGTTCTCCGTGCAGGGGGTAGAGCCAGAGCAGGAGAATCGCCAGCAGGAAGCCGACGGTTGTCGGGATGCTCAGGAAGAGACGGAAGCCCATATCCACCGTCGGCGGCTGGACCTCCAGCAGGGTGTCGTAGCCGAAGGCGGGCAGCATGAGGCCGAAGATGCTGGAGACGAGCAGTCCGCTCAGGGTGATGAGGAAACTGCTCATGCCGAAGAACATCCCCGCGCGCTGGTGACCGGTGCGCACCTCGTCCTCGTCCACCACCTCGGCGATGATGACGTCGCCCATCAGCACCAGTCCGCCCAGCCCGATGCCGATGATGACCGCAGACGCCAGCGTGAAGGGCAATGAGGGGCTGAAACTGAGCGGGATGACGCCGGCAATCATGAAGGCGTTGGCCAGTATCAGGGTGGCGCGCGTGCCGAAGCGGTTGGCGACCCAGTTGCGCCAGGGGTAGAGCGAGATCATGGCCACCAGGAAGGCGACGCCGAAGATGACGCTGAACATGGCGTCGCTCACCTTCAGGCTGTACTTCAGGTAGAAGGGGATACCGGCCTGCAGGATGCCCGTCCCGAGGAAGCGCATCGTCTGCGCCCCGGCGGCGGTGAGGAAACTGCGGTTGACGAAGGTATGCCTGAGCGCCGGCCAGAACGGGAAAGCCGTGTCGGTTTTCAGTTCCTCCCGTTCGAAGAGGAAGCGGAAGGTGGCGTAGATGGGGACCACCGAGATGATGCCCAGGGCGAGGGCCATCCCCGCCCAGCCGATGGCGTTCCACAGCAGGGGCGGCACGACCGAGGCCAGGATGAGGGCGACGGTCTGGAAGATGTTCATCTGGGCGGCCACATCGGTCCGCTCCTGATGCGAGCCGAACATCTCGGGCAGAAGGCCGTAGTAGCCGGTGGCCAGGGCGGTGTAGAGGCCTTCCCAGATGACGATGACGATGCCGAAGTAGATCAGCAGGGCGACCGGATTGACCCTGCCGTCGAAGGGGGTGGTGAAGATCAGGATAAAGGTCAGCACGTAGGGCAGGGCGGTGAACAGGATGTAGGGGCGGCGGCGCCCCCAGCGCGAGCGTGTCCGGTCGGAAGCGAAACCCAGAAGGGGGTTGTTCAGGGCGTTGTAGACAGTGTAGAAGAGCCAGAAGGTGGCGAACCACGGCGCGGGCAGGTTCTTGACGTCCACGATGAAGTACATGACAAAGGCGGTGACCGTCTCCACCGGCGTGGCCACGCCCAGGCTCATCAGCGAGTACGTCAGGCGTTGTTTCAAGGTGGTCTGAGGTTCAGCGACGGAAGCAGCAAGGGCCATCGTTACCTCCACAGGGTTTGGAAAAGGGAACGCGTGGTCTGCAGGGCGATCTGCTCACAGGCCGGCTGCAACCGGCCAGGGTAGCGGTAGGCCAGGGGGGCGATCTCCACCTCATAGCCGCCTTCGGCGTGGGCTTCTTCGGTGGGCAGGTAACTGATGCAGCCGTCGGTCAGGCTGGCGAAGAGCGTGTGCGCGGCAGGCGAGGCGGCTTTCACCTTCAACCCGATTTCGGTGAACGTCTCGGCGGCGTAGGCGACCAGGGCCAGGTCGCCCAGCCGCACGGCGCTGATGCGCATCGGCACCGCCCAGAAGCCGTCCCTGGCCTCGATGCGCGACTTCCAGGGATACCGCTGGGCCAGCAGCAGATCGGCGAAGAGGGCCATGACGGCGGGCATGTGCGCCAGCGTCAGCAGCGGCCGGCGGTAACTCCTGGGCGGGCGGGGGGTCTCGGCCCGGACGACGGTCGGCAGCCAGACCTCGGCGCGGGCCAGGCGGAGGGGGGCAGCCTGCAGCGGTTCGGACCCTGCGGCGAGGGCGGCGAGGACGGATGCGGCGACCTGTCGCCCCTGTTCAGCGACCATCTCGAAAGCGCGTGTGTCATCCCAGTACATATCAGGGTTGATGTTCGCCGCCGCGCCCTGCAAGAAGAGCGTCAGTCCACCCAGTTCTGCCTCCACATCCCTGCGCATCGCCCCAATCCAGTCCGCGGAGACGAGCAGGTTGTCGGGTCCCAACACCGTGCCGTGGCAGGCGTAGTTGACGAGCGTGGCGATCCTTGCGCCGCTCCGTGCTTCCAGCGCGCTGACGACCTGGACGGAGGCGTCGCGCGGGCCTTCGGGGTTGCGGCCGATCTCGAAGTGGCCATCGGCCATCCTCTGCCGCCGGTTGATGCCGACCGGGGCCTCACCGTGGGCGTATTCCAGGCGTGCCGGGCGCAGGTTGTCGCCCGCCTCCTGAACAGCAGCGACCACGTTTTCGACCAGCGCGGCGATGTATTCCCGGTTGCGGCGCGGCGACTTCTCGTCGGCGTAGGTGATCGGTCCGGAGTGGGTGTGGGAGCAGCAGAGCAGGACCTCCGTCGGCGCCAGGCGGCCCCGGATGCGGTCCACGACGAACTCGTTGAGGGCAAGCAGGTCCAGCGCGACCAGAGCCAACCGCTGCACCCCGTCGTCCAGGACAAGGGCGGTGGCGGTCAGGTCGTCGTGGACGCCGCGGTTGCCCTTGGCACGGTCGCCGTAGCCGATGAGGAAGATGCCCTTCGGCGGGGTGATCCGGCGGCGCGCGACGCCGATTCGCAGGTTGTCGTTCATCCGGCCTCCATCTTCAGGTTGCGGCGCGTCTCTTCCGGCGTGTCACCCAGGCGGTATTTCTGGAAGATCAGGAAGCCGATGAGGACGAACAGCGCCATGACCAGGAAGGCGACCTGCACGCCGAGCGGGTTCTCGCGGGTGTAGCCGAAGGTTTCGAGCAACTGTGACAGGACCAGCGCGCCGAGCGAGGTGCCCAGGCCGATGGCGAAGGAGAACGTGCCGTAGTAGATCGCCTCGCGGCGACGGCCGGTGAGCATTTCGTCGTAGTCCACCACGTTGCCCATCATGGCGTAGATAACGATCAGGTAGCCGCCCAGCATGACGCCGATGAGCGCCACCAGGACGAAGCCCTGGAGGTCCAGAGGCAGGAGAGGGATCCGCCCGACCAGAAATCCCAGGGCGACGGCGATGACCAGCCCGATCATGGTGAAGTTCAGCAGCCAGCGCTGCGTGCGGCGGCGGTTCCACAGGAGCCAGATGGGGCCGGTGAGCGCCATCAGGATGATCAGGATGCCCTGGTAGATGCCCACATCCCCCTCGCTCTTGCCCAGTACCAGCGTGACGAAGTAGGGGAAGTTGATGAGCAGCATCTGGTAGCAGACGTGGACGAAGAGGGTGGAGATGAAGACGACCATGAATTGTCCGTTGGTGAAGGTGGCCTTCAGGCCCTCGAGGGCGGTCATCGGCTCGCCGAGCGGACGGTCGGTCTCGCGCAGGCCAAGCAGGGTCAGGTAGATGGTCACGACGCCCACCACGCCGCCGACGACGCCCATGTACACCGCGCCGATGCTCTCGAACAGCGGCGCGGCGACCAGCGAGCCGATCAGCACGCCGAGGATGCCGAAGACGTTCTTCCAGTAACTCAGGCCGACGCGCGCTTTGGCCTCGGGAGCCATCTCCGGCAGCGTGCCGTCGTAGGGAATGCCGACCAGGCTGTAGGCGGTGCGGTACACCAGGGTGATGAACATGAAGTAGGCGGCCACCAGCCAGACCGACCCGGCAGGGGGTGTCCAGATGAGGATCGCGCCCAGCAGGACGAAGGGCGAGGCCAGGACCAGGAATGGCCGGCGGCGGCCCCAGCGGGAGCGGAGCGTGTCCGACCAGTGGCCGATGAACGGGTCAATGGCCGCGTCCCAGATGCTGGCGACGGTCATCAGGACGCCGATGAGGGCGATGGGCAGATACTGCGGGCGGCCTGAATCGGCCGGCGGGGCGTAGAAGTACAGCAGCCAGGTGTCAATGGTGATGGCCAGGATGTTCAATCCGGCCGAGGCGCTGGAATAGAGCGCAATGCGCCCGAACGAAAGTCTCTTGTTGTCCATGCTCGTCTCCCTGCCTTCCTGGGTCATCTCTGGACGCCGTCCGATCCTATTTTCCTGACAGGAGCTGGCTCAGGATACGCACCAGACTCAGGCCGAACGCGCCCAGCAGGCACAGGGCGATGAGGCCCAGTACGCCGCTCACCACCCAGGTCACTGTGGACTGTCGGCCGGCCTGGGTCAGCGTCTCTGGAACATCGCCGGGCGAGATGACGAGCGGCTGTCCTTTCTCCTTGGCGATGAACGTCTCTTCGCCTCTCTGCTGCACCGTCCCGACGACGGTGACCTCCTGGCCGACCCGCAGCGCCCAGACCTCCATGTAGCCTCTTGCCAGTTGTTTGGGAAGCCCCACCGCTTCCAGGGCATCTGCACGGTCCGCCCCTTCGGGTATGGCCGCCTTGCCCAGCAGGTAGCGATCCACGCCGGTCGGGTCAACCCACACGGTGCCGCTGCCATCATCCAGGAGAAACGATCGCACCTGGACACGGTCGCTCTGCTGCTTTTCCTCCACTATCTTGATTCGCGACAGCACACGCAGCACCGCCACGTCCTGGAGGGGCGGCATCGGCTCGGGGACCTGGGCGATGACGCCTTTCAGCCGCACCAACCCCTGGCCCGGCCTGAGGGTGGCGATCGAGCGCAGCGGGATGTTCGCCAGCGTGGCGCGGAGTTGCTGGCGCTTGCGGCCGCTGTAGAGGAGCAGGACCAGGAAGCCCACCGCAACCGCTGCGAAGAAGAGCGAGCCGCAGGAACACAGCAAGGTGGGAAGGATGGCAAGGGCATCTTCAGGCATTGGCGACCTCCTTCAAGGCTGTCAACAACCGTGGCGCCGTCTCGGGGCCAAGGGACATCGTCTCTTCGTAGTGACTGCCCGGCTGGAAGGGGTCATCGGGGTAGACGAACTCCTCCGGGGGCAGGATGTACCCCACTTCGTCGTTAACCAGTCCGATCACCCCTGCCACCTCTGCTCCGGCCTGACGCAGGAGCGCCTTGACCTCCAACCCCAGTTTGGGCAGCAGTTCTCCGGGTACCCCGGCAAACCAGGCCGGGCCGACCTTGAGGAGGTTGATCTCGGTGGTCACTTCGCCCTCTGAGGCGGTCTCGCCAGGCAGCAGGCCTGCGGCCAGGGCCATCTGGAAGAGAGGGTTGGTCATGGGCACCGACACCTCCCGGCGCAGATGCTCCAGGTGATGGACCTCCAGGCAGGGCGTGGGAGCCAGGGCGGTCAGGCCGGCCCGGGCCAATGTGGCGCCCATCCTCGCGGCTTCCTCGAAGGTGTGTTCGTCGGTGGCGGGCGTCATCATGCCGCCCAGGGCCCCCACCAGGAACAGACAGGGCGCGCCGGTCTGCTCTTCTACCTGGAGACGCACAAAGCCGACGTAATCGGCGCTGATGGCCTGGTTGTGCTCCCACAGCAGTTCCGGGTGACAGGGGAAGACCAGCAGCGTGAGCAGGGTGGCCCCGTCCTGTGGACGACAGAACTGCAGGCAGGTCAGTTCGTCGTCCACGATGTGGGGGTCGCGGGCGTTGCGGGCCACGCCAGCCACGTGCGTCGCCGTCGCGCGCATCTGCGCGGGCTGCATCCGCTCCAGGGCCGCCAGCAGGCTCTCCAGCACCCGCTCCTTCAACCAGGCCAGGTACTGAGGATCGGTCCCGGGGGTGGCGTAGTCCGGTCCCCACAGGCCAATCGTGTCGGGACCGTTGTGGTTGTGGGTGCAGGCCAGGAGCAGCCCGGTGCCTGGCACCCGTTCAGTCAGCCGCCTCTCTATCTCCAGGACATGCACGCGTGGCAGGCCGATCAGGTCGAGCGCGGCCAGCACCACGCGCTTCTGGCCGACCTCGAGGGCCAGCGCGCAGGCCCACAGGTCGTCGTGGACGGACTGGGCCAGGCGGTTCTGGGCGAAGCCGGCCATGTAGACCGGCTGGCTCAACGAAGGGGTGA
>DAOTYX010000055.1:0-1702 GCA_034434635.1 Anaerolineae bacterium
GTGCAGCCGGAGAGGGCCTGGGTCAGGGCAGGGGGGTCGCGCAGGTCGCCCCAGGCGCGCTCCACGCCCAGCGACTCCAGGAAGGCGTGGTTGGAGGTGGGGCGCACCAGCGCGCGTAACCGCACGCCACGCTCGACCAGGTACGGACAGAGCGTGCGGCCCACGAAACCGGTCGCGCCGGTGATGAGCACCAGCCCTTCGCTCATTGCCGCAGGTCAGGTCTCCTCAAGACCGCGGGGGTCTTTCGTAGTTGGGGGCTTCTTTGGTGATGAACACGTCGTGCGGGTGGCTCTCGCGCAGGCCGGCGGCGGTGACGCGCACGAAGCGGGCCTTGCGACGCAGCTCCTCGATGCTGGCGCAGCCGCAGTAGCCCATCCCGGATCGCAGGCCGCCGACGAGCTGGTAGACCAGATCGGCCAGCGGCCCCTTGTGCGGCACCATCCCTTCGATCCCCTCCGGCACCAGTTTGGTCAGCCCGGCCTGGAAGTAGCGGTCGCTGGCCCCTTCCTGCATCGCCCCCAGCGAGCCCATCCCGCGATAGGCCTTGAAGGAGCGGCCTTCGTAGAGGATCGTCTCACCGGGGCTTTCCTCCGTCCCGGCGAAGAGGTTGCCGATCATGACGCTGTGCGCGCCGGCAGCGATGGCCTTGCTGATGTCGCCGGAGTACTTGATCCCGCCGTCGGCGATGATCGGCACGCCAGCGGGTTCGGCAGCGGCGGCGCACTCGCTGATCGCCGTGATCTGCGGCATCCCCGCCCCGCTGACCACGCGGGTTGTGCAGATCGACCCCGGCCCCACGCCCACCTTCACCCCGTCGGCGCCGCGCTCGATCAGCGCGCGGGCTCCCTCGGCGGTGGCGACGTTGCCGGCGATGACCTCGGCGTCGGGGAACCAGCGCTTGAGCCGGGTCAGCGCGTCCATGACCCCCAGCGAGTGGCCGTGCGCTGCGTCAATGACCAGCACGTCGGCGCCGGCTTCGATCAGCGCCTGGGCGCGGTCGTGCAGGTCAGGCCCTGTCCCCACCGCCGCCCCCACCCGCAGCCGTCCCAGTTCGTCCTGGCAGGCGTTGGGGTACTGGATCTGCTTCATGATGTCCTTGACCGTGATCAGCCCGCGGAGGATGTAGTCCTCGTCCACCACCAACAACTTCTCGATGCGGTGACGGTGGAGGATCTCCTTGGCCTGCTCCAGCGTCGTCCCCACCGGCACCGTGATGAGGTTCTCCCTGGTCATCAACTCGTGGATCGGCCGCTCCAGGTCCTCCTCGAAGCGCAGGTCGCGGTTGGTCAGGATGCCCACCAGCCGACCGTCGGCCTGGGTGATGGGGATGCCGGAGATGTGATAGCGGGCCATCAATTCGAGGGCGTCGCGGATCGGACGGTGCGGCGGCAGGGTGATGGGATCCACGATCATCCCGCTCTGCGAGCGTTTGACCATGCGCACCATCTCGGCCTGTTTCTCCAGCGGCATGTTGCGGTGGAGGATGCCGATGCCGCCCTCGCGGGCCAGGGCGATCGCCAGGCGGGCCTCGGTGACCGTGTCCATTGCCGCGCTGACGATGGGGATGTTGAGCGGGATGCGCCGGCTCAGGCGGGTGCGCACGTCCGCGTCGCGGGGCAGCACCGCCGATTCGGCGGGCACCAGCAGCACATCGTCGAACGTCAGGGCCTCACGGCCGTATTTCTCGTCTTCCATCACCACT
>DAOTYX010000056.1:0-5464 GCA_034434635.1 Anaerolineae bacterium
GGCGCAGCGCCGCTGCGCCCCTACAGCCGCCCGCCGACGCATAGGGATGCGTCGGCCACCAGGGATGCATCGGCCACAGGGATGCGCCGGCCACCAGGGATGCATCGGCCACAGGGATGCATCGGCCACAGGACACGTCGGCCACAGGGATGCGCACGGCTTCAGCCGCCGCGTCCAGCAGGGCCGCCAGCGCGGGCCTGTCCCCAAAACCGTAGGGCGGCATCCCAATGCCGCCCGCCGACGCCAGCGCGGGCCTGTCCCCAAAACCGTAGGGCGGCATCCCGATGCCGCCCGCCGACGCATAGGGATGCGTCGGCCACAGGGATGCGTCGGCTACAGGGATGCGCGCGGCTTCAGCCGCCGCGCCCGTTGATGTCACCGCCGCCGCACCAGCGGCAGATGGCACCAGTACTCCGGCGTGGTGGTGAGGATCGCGCCCCACTCCGGGCGCACCGTCACCGTGGCCGCGCCCCCGCTGACGATGACGCGGGCGCGGTTGAGCAGGTCGCTCAGCCGTGTGCCATCCGCCAGGTAACCGCTCAACGGCACGCTCACGGTTTGCGTCGTCCCGCTGCGGTTGACTACCACCACCGCCGTCTCCGTCCCCTCCAGCCTCCGCCCGAAGGCGTACACGCCGTGGGCGTCGTCAGCCAGCAGCGTGTCGAAGGAACCGGTGCGCAGCGCCGGGTGTGCACCGCGGATGCGTCCCAGTTGGGCGTAGACCGCTCGCACCCCTGGCCGCGCCTGGTAATAGCCGGGCGTGTCCGCCCACGGGTATGGCGCGCGGTTGTAGGGATCGTCCTCCCAGGTGCTGTTGTACCAGCGGCCTGGTGACTCCAGCCCCACCTCATCGCCGTAATACACCGTCGGCGCGCCGGGCAGGGTGAACTGCAAGAGCGCCAGCAGCCCCTGACGCGCGTCCAACTCCGCCGGGGTCAGGTCGCTGCCATCGGCGTGTTGGGCGTGGCCCAGGACAAAGCGCACGCGGTTGGTGTCGTGGCTGCCGGCCAGGTTTAGCATCGCGTACCAGGCCGCGGGTGGGTAGTCCTCCTGGATGGCGTGCAGCCAGTCGTCGAACTGAGAGACCGTGATCGGGTTCAGCGGGCCGCTGGCGGAGCCGGGGTTGTTGTCGTTGTCGGTGTAGGGGGTGTCCCGCAGGAAGGAAAGCAGCGCGCTGCGGAAGCGGTAGTTCATCACGCTGTCCCATTCCTGGCCCAGGAGCCAATACGTCGCGTCTCCCCACTCCTCGCCGATGATTACCGCCTGGGGGGCGGCTGCCTTCACACGGCTACGGAAACCCTCCCAGTAGTCGCTGCGGCCGTCGCTCAGCGTCACCGCACCCCCGTCTATATCCCCGCCCACGTCCAGCCGCCAGCCGTCGGCGCCGAAGAGGAGCCAGCGCGTGGCGATGGGGTTCGTCCCGCTGTAGATGTACGTCCGAACATCGGCCTGGTCCGACTGCAGGCGTGGCAGGGTATCGTAGATCCACCACATCTCGTAGTCATCCGGCCAGTGGTTGAAGCGGTACCAGGAGAAGTACGGGCTGCTCTGCGATTCGTAAGCGCCCAGGGTGGGGTAGTGGCTGTAGCGGTCGAAGTAGAGGCTGTCGGAGGAGGTGTGGTTGAAGACCCCGTCCAGGATGACGTGCATGCCGCGGGCGTGGGCCGCGGTCAGCAGGGCCGCCAGCGCCGCGTCGCCGCCCAGGGCGGGGTCCACCTGCTCGTAGGAGGCGGTGTCGTAGCGGTGGTTGGAGGGGGAGAGGAAGATCGGATTGAGGTAGAGCACGGTCACCCCCAGCCCTTGCAGGTCGTCGAGCCGCTGCGTAACCCCCTGGAGGTCGCCGCCGTAGAAGTCCTCGGACCAGCGGTTGTGGAACGGACTGGGGGGGTTGCGGGGGTCTATGACCTGGGTGTTCCAGGCGGGGTAGGTGATGCCGCCGTGCGGGTTGTCGTAGAAGACGTGCGTGCCGCTGACGACATTGTTGGCCGGGTCGCCGTCCCGGAAGCGGTCGGGGAAAATCTGGTAGACGACGCCGTTCTGGAGCCAGGCGGGGGTCTGGAAGGCGGGGTCATAGACGGTGATGCGGAAGGCGTCGTAGATGGGGTTGTCGTCCACCGCGTGGCCCCAGCCGTTGCGCCCATCGTAGGCGGCGTCATCCACGTACCAGTCGTGGTCGGCTCCGTCTATGGCCTCGAACTTGTAGTACATCAGCGTGGGGGTGAGCGGGGCGGTAGCGACCGCCTCCCAGTAGTCGTAGGCGGTGTCGCTGAGGACGCGGGTCATCGTCAGCGTGGCCACCTCCCCCTGGTTGTGCAGGTAGACGTGCAGCACCGCGCCGGTCAGGTCGTCGCGGCAGGCGCGCAGGCGCAGGGTGACGGTGACGGCCGCGGGGATGGTCCCCCACGGCTGCCGGTAGGTCTCGTCGCGGGTGAAGTGACCCAGGCAGCCCCACCAGATGTCCCCGTCGGCGCTGGCCGGCCCGTAGGTGACGTGGCGCACGTCCATCCCCACGCCGGCGCTGCTGACGGCGGTGGCGGTGATGGTGTTGACGCCAGGGTCGAGGGGTACAGCCTGGGTGAAGTATCCCGCGCCGTCGAGGGTGGGGGTGTAGAGGTGCGTGCCGTTGACCGACAGCGTGACGGTGACCGCCGCGCTGGGGCTGACAACGCCCGTGACCGTGATCGGCGTGGAGAGGAAATGTGTCCCCTCGGCAGGGGAGAGGATCCGCACGTCCTGAGCGGTGACGAGGACGTACGTGGCCAGGAAGCGCTGCACCGTCGGGTCATCCCAGCCTGCTGACTGATCGTCGCTGGGGACGGTATCGTAGGCCCCCTTGGTGCTCCCTGTCTGTGTGGCGAAGAACTGCAGGTGGATCGGGGTGCCGGGTGTGGCAGCCATACCCAGGTCTGCCAGGGGGATGGCGAACTCCAGCCCCTGCCCGTCGGCGAAGGCCAGGCGCTCGCTGACCATCGTCCCGCCACTCAGCCCGCCCCAGTTGACGCCGCCGCCAGTCGTGTAGTTGCTGCCGTTCCAGCGGCGCAACTCGCTCCAGCCGTTGTCGTACATGCCGCAGCAGTCGTGGCCCACGATGTTGCCGCGCAGGATGAAGTCGGGGATGATGCGGTAGGGCAGCGGGGTGGGGGCCTGGCCGACGTTGGCGTGGGTGGCGGTGTAGGCGAAGGTGATGGCGTTGCCCCACGGGTCGGTCGGCGCGGCGCCGCCGGTGGCGGTGTACTGGCCGGTGGCGATGACCAGTCCGTAGGAGCCGGAGGACTGGGTGTGGGAATAGGCCGGCAGGGGCACCAGGACGTACAGGTTGCGCGTGTCGTTGGTCACGTAGAGGCTGATGACTTCGGTCCAACCTGTGCCGATCCAGCCTTCAATGGTGCTGTTCAGGTCATCGGGGTCGCTGGCCAGCGCCGGGCCGTACCCACTATCGGCGCGGCCGTCGAGGATGATGGCGGCGTGGGGTTGCAGAGGGGCGCGCAGCAGGAACAGGAGGGCCAGGGCAGGCAAGAGGCTGGCGCAACCGCTCAAGAGTAGCCACATCGAGCGCTGACGGGTTATCATCTCTCTCCACGTCATTGGTTGGGGTGGATCGGGGCAAGGGCATGATAACACGTCTGAACCGGTCGTGCAAGCAGGGGCGCAGCGCTACTGCGCCCCTGCGCGGGCTGGCCTGCAGCCCCGTCCCAACAACCGCAGGGCGGCATCCCCATGCCGCCCGCCGACGCAGCGGTGGTCGTCAGCCGCCGCGTCCAGCAGCGCCGCCTGGCGGGGGATACCTCAGAGCCCAGTTACCATTCTCCGCGAGCCGTGCTATAATCGGCTGTGATGGGTAGCCAAACACTGGGGGGTGGAATGCACGGCAGAGCGAAACGACCACGTCTGGCTGCGCTGCTCCTGGCGGTCCTGCTGATGCTCATCGCCGGCTGCAACAGAGGCGCCGACGGCCTGCTGCTCAACGAGCGCTTCGGCAATCCCGAAAGCGGCTGGGGGGCCGATAGCCGCGAGGAGTTCGACCGGGGTTACCAGGATGGGAAGTACGCCATTGAGGTGTATGCGCCGAACTGGTTGGCCTGGGCTCATCCGGGCCGCCGCTTTGGCGATGTGGATGTCACCGTCGAGGCGCGCCAGACCAGCGGCGGCAGTGATGGACATTACGGCCTGCTGTGTCGTTACAACCGCGGCGATTTCTACTACTTCGCCATCACGCCGGATGGTTACTACGCCATCCTGTTGATCCGAAACGGCGAACAGACCGTGCTGAGCGGCGATGGTTTCCTGCCCACTTCCGCTGTCCGCCCCGTGGGGGAGGTCAACATCATCCGCGCGGTCTGTGACGGGGTGGACCTCAGCATGTATGTCAACGGTCAGCACCTGGCGACGGTGCGTGACGACGTGCTGCGCCGGGGCGACGTGGGCGTGGCGGTCGGCTCCGGCCCCAGCGGCGACATCCGAGTTCTATTCGACAACCTGCAGGTGGCGCCCCCACAGGCGGGCGGGGGAGAGGGGCAATGAAGAGAATCGGGGTGGTGGGCCTGTTGGTCGTGTTTCTGGCCGCCTGCACGCCGGCGGCGACCACTGCCTGGAGCGATGACTTCTCCGCTCCTGGCTCCTGGCTGGCGGAGTCGGATGCTGCTGCGCAGGTGGGAGTGCAGGGCGGCGTCCTGCGGGTGTTCATCGCCGTGCCCAATCAGTTGGCCTGGACGGTCGCCGGGCGCGATCTATCCGATTTCCACCTGACCGTCGAGGCCACGCAGGTTGCCGGCCCCGATGACAACGAGTACGGCGTGCTGGCGCGGGTGCAGGACAACAGCAATTTCTACCGCTTCTCCATCAGCGGCGACGGCTATTTTCTGGTCAGCAAGTTCGTGGATGGATCGCCAGAGCCGCTGAACGGCAACTGGACCCCCAGCCAGGCCATCCATCTGGGACAGGCGACCAACGTCGTGGAGGTGATCGCCGAGGGGAGCACATTCACTTTTATCGTCAACGGCGAGCAACTGGCGCAGGTGGATGACGGGCAGTTCGCCCACGGGGACATCGGCCTCTACGCCGGCAGTTTCTACGAGGGTGGGGTAGAAGTGTCCTTCGACAACCTGCGCGTGGAGCCGGTCACCGCACAGTAGACCGCCAGCGTCTGCCGCGCGGTCTCCGCCCAACTGAAGCGGGCTGCCTGAGCCAGCCCCGCCTCGCGCAGTCGTTCGCGTCTTTCGGCGTCCCCCAGCACGCTGGCTATCCCTGCGGCGACGGCCTCGGGGTTGTCGGGGTTGACCAGCACCCCCGCCTCGCCGACCACCTCCGGCAGTGAGCCGCGGTCGGAGACGACGGCCGGGGTGCCGCAGGCCATCGCCTCCAGTGCTGGCAGGCCGAACCCCTCGTAGAACGACGGCGTGACCAGCAAGGCCGCTCCGTTGTAGACTGCCGGCAGGTCAGTGTCCGACAGGTCGTGGATGAAGCG
>DAOTYX010000057.1:0-1581 GCA_034434635.1 Anaerolineae bacterium
TTCTGCCATGGCTATTCCCTGCCGGCTCCTGACTCTATGATACTCACCCCGGCAGTTTCGTCAACCTTTCGCGCTTTTCGTGTCTTTCGTGTCTTTCGCGTCTTTCGCGCCCTTTCGCGCTCACTCGTGGATATTCACCAGCGTCCCCACCGGCGCCCAGTTGAACAGCCACTCCGCGTCCGGCGTGGGCAGGTTGACGCAGCCATGGCTCATTGGCTGACCGAAGTTGTTGTGCCAGTAGGTGCCGTGCAGGCTGTAACCGGCGTAGAAGTACATCACGTAGGGCACGTCGGGCAGATAGTAGCCCGGACCGGACATGTCGTCGCTGACGTATTTGACATAGATGCGGAACTGTCCGACCGGCGTGGGGGTATAGCGCAGGCCGGTAGAGACCCGCACCGTGCGCACCGGGATGTTCCCCTCGTAGGCCGTCAGCCACTGGTCGCTCAGGTCCACGTCAATCCAGCGCCCTTCGCCGACCCCGGTCAGCGGCACAGGGGTGGGCAGCGGCACGGGCGTGGGGAGCGGCGTCGGTGGGACAGGGGTGGCGGTCGGCAGCGGGGTCGCCGTCGGCAGGGGCGTGTCGGTGGGGACAGGGGTGGGGGTGAAGGTCGGCGAGGGAGTGGCCGTCGGCGTGGCCGTCGGCACAGGGGTCGCGGTGGCCGTCGGTGACGGAGTGGGTGAGGGGGAGGGCCACACCGCTGCGGCCAGCGCCGGCAGTTCGCGTGCCAGCAGAAACATCGCGACCAGCAGGAGCAGTCCCGCCACTACCGCCAGCCCAGCCGCCAACCAGGCGGGGTCCCGCCGCGCCGGGGCCGGAGCAGAGGGAGGCGTCGGGACAGCCAGCGGGCCGAGCATCCGCCGTCGCGCCCAGCGGAGCGCGGCGTGCGCGCGCGGGCTGTCCGGATGCGCCTCCAGCGCCCGTGCGATGTAGGCCAGGCTGGCCCGCGGGTTCTCCGTCGTGTAGGCCAGGCCCAGCAGCGCCGCCTCGTTCTGCGGCTCGACACGCAGCACGGCACGGAAGAGGGCGCGCGCTTCCCCCCGCCGCCCGGCCTCCACCGCCGCCAGCGCCCGCCTCAGGTCTTCTGCTACCCCGCGCGCGTCACTCATCGCCGTCGGCTACGGTTCCAGGAAGCAGAGGATACCGTCCACGATCCCCTGCGCCACCAGGTCCTGACGCATGAGCAGGAGGTCGCGATCGGCGCCCATGAAGCCAATCTCGATGATCGCCGCCGGCGTCTGCGGGTCAATCTCGTAGAAGGCGTGGTAATCGGTCATGTCGGGCGTGATGCTGCCTTCGTGGAAGGCCAGCCCGGTACGCGAACCGTAGCCTCGCACCAGACACTCCACCAGGTGATCCTCCGTCGCCGGGACGAGGCTCCCGCTTGCCCGGGCGACCTTGAAGCCGGAGGCTTCCGGGTAGATGCAGGAATCGGCATGGATGGAGACGAGGACACGGGCACGATACCCCTGCAGGCGCCCATCGAACTCGTCCAGCAGGTCCACCGGATAGCCCAGCGCGGTCAAGGCATTGACCACGCGTTCGGCGACGGCGGTGTTGATGTCCACCTCCTGCAGGTC
>DAOTYX010000058.1:0-2678 GCA_034434635.1 Anaerolineae bacterium
CTTCGATACGGCGGTGCAACTCCAGTTCCATCAGTTCGGCCAGTTCATGCATGCGCTGCGTGCAGTCTCTGTTGTAGAAACTGGCCGAATACTTCAGCAGGTCAATGACTCTCATCCGCTCGTAGTAGAAGACTTCGGAAGGCAGATACCCGATGTCCTGTCTGAGTTCCGGCCCGTATTTGATGCAGTCTTTGCCGAAGATGGTGGCGCTGCCGCTGGTGGGGTAGATCAGGGACAGGAGCAGGCGAATGGTCGTTGATTTGCCAGCGCCATTCGGCCCGATGAAACCGAAGATTTCCCCCTCCTCCACCTGGAACGAGACATCCACAATACCACGGGCTTTGCCATAGTACTTGGTTAGACGGCTGACCTCGATGACGCTCATCTCGTTCTCCTTTCGGTAGACGGAAGACTGGTAGATTGGTAGTTGGTAGATTGGTAGTTGGTAGACTGGTTGTCAGTGGCCATATCAACCTTGCTATTCTACTCCGGCGGGTTCAAACGGACAAGCCGCCGCAGGGCGGGGTGTGCGAGATAGAGTGCGCCTGGGTTGCCTGGCTCTCCTCCCGCCGGGCCATCAACTCGACGGGAACAGGAGCCGTGCCCTCTCCAGGGGTCTCCAAAGTCTTTCGGCGTATCGGAGGCCTGCGGCGCGGAGCCGCCATTTCACGCAGACTCAACACCGCCACCGTCCCAAAGGACAGGGCGTAGAGCAGCAGGTAGGGAAGCGCGCCCCAACCGCCGCGCAGACAGGCCACAGCAGCGGCCGCCAGGGCGTAGAGGGCCAGTGTCACCTCACCGACCACCGCCGGGTCGTGCCGCAGGCGGTAATTGCTGTGGCTCCAGTCGCCGCGGCGGCCCTCCAGGTTGAACTTGGGCGTGCGCACCATCTCCCCGCCCCAGTGACGGAATCCCGCCCAGATGCCACGCACGTTGCTCCAGGCGATCCCCATCCCCACCAGAGCGGTCAGCGGGAAGAAGAGCAACCGCCGTCCCCAGTCGGCGGCGACCTCCCGTTGGGCGGTCACGTAGACCAGAATGGGGCCGAGACAGGCAGGGGTCAGCAGCCACAGCGGACCCTGCGCCGCGCGGGGATAGAACTGCAGCGGCAGCGCCAGCAACACCATCGCCAGCATCAATGGGTAGATCAGGTAAGCGCTGAGGTGTAGCATCCCCATCAGTTTCTGCACTGGCGAGAGATGGCGGCTGGTCACCAGCGGGCGGAACAGTTTGCGCAGGCACTGGATGGCTCCCTGCGCCCAACGGGCCTGTTGCCGCTTGAAGGCCAGCACCTGCGGCGGCAGTTCCGACGGGCCCTCCACGTCCGGCAGGTAGAGGAACCGCCACCCGGCCACCTGGGCGCGGTAACTCAGGTCGAGATCCTCGCACAGCGTGTCCCACTGCCAGCCGCCAGCGGCCTCGATGCAGGCCCGCCGCCAGACCCCGGCGGTGCCGTTGAAGTGCAGCGGCAGGCCGGCGCGGCTGCGCGCGGTCTGCTCGACGACGAAGTGGCCGTCCAGCGCCAGCGCCTGCAGGCGGGTCAGCAGCGAGTAATCAGCGTTGAGGTAGGTCCAGCGGGCCTGCACCATCCCCAGGCTTGGGTCGGCCACCAGGTGAGGGATGGTGCGCAGCAGGAAATCGGGGTGGGGGCGGAAGTCGGCGTCGAAGATGGCGATGAACTCGCCGCGCGCCCGGGCCAACCCCTCCGCCAGCGCACCGGCCTTGAACCCCCGCCGTTCAGCGCGGTGAAGGACCTCGATGTCGAGCCCTTGCGCGCGGTGCCTGGCGGCCCGCGCCTCGACCAGGCGCGCGGTCCCGTCGGTGGAGTCGTCGAGCACCTGCACCTGCAGCCGGTCGCGCGGGTAGTCCAGCGCCGCCACGGCGTCCAACAGCCGCTCGACGACGTGCTGTTCGTTGTAAACGGCCAACTGCACCGTCACTGCGGGCAGGCGTTCACGAGGAAGCGGCGGCGCGGGGCGTGCATGGCGGCGATGCCGCCAGTAGAGCACCACCAGCACCCAACTGTTGAGCCCATACACGGTCAGCCAGAGGGTGACCAGGGTATAGAGGACGCTGAGGAGAAGAACAGGGAGTTCGGACACGTCAGGCCAGGATGTCACGACGATGAAAGGCGACCAGCCCCACCCCCAGGCAGAGCAGACATCCCCCCAGCAGGATCGCCACGTGGCTGAGGATGATGCCGTCTTCGAATGGCTGGCTGGCAGAGTACCAGTAGCAGATAAGCCACACCGCCGGGATTGCCCAGAAGGCCCGCGCGAGCGGCAGGCAGTACGGCAGGCCAGAAACGAAATCTATCTGCTTGTAGGCGCCCGTAATAGCCACAGGGCTATCGGGTAGGGTGATCGTGTATGTATCGCGTAGCGCAACATACCCCCTGGCAGAAAATGCGCCGCTGAACTGACGATTCATGTCCGTCGGAGAGAAGAGTGACCGACCACGCATCGTCTTCTCCAGGCTCACCTTGCCTTTCCGAGCCACAACGCTGCTGACGACCTCGTAGATCTCCCGTTCGCATTCAGGGAAGCGCACGTGCAGTATCTCGCTCCCACCCAAATGGATGGCCTTCCCTTACCGTGTTGATCGAAGACCGCACCCAAAACGGCCGGAGAGAGTCAGCGGATTTAGCAGATGAAGCGGATTCGTCTACAGAAATCCGC
>DAOTYX010000059.1:0-21618 GCA_034434635.1 Anaerolineae bacterium
TCCGATCTCGTTCGTAGACATCGTCCCCAAAGGCGCCGTATCGGAGCACCCGCCCCAACCCCTCGTTCTGTGTGGCATAGGCCAGATTCCCAAAGGCCTCGTTGCGGACGATGAAGACGGGCATTGAAGGAGAGACGATGCCTGCCATCGGGCCTGTCGCGTGGTAGTGGTGGCAGGGGGCAAACTCGATCTCGCCGCTGGCGGCCAGTTCCGCCGCCTCCTGCTCGCTCCCGGCGAGCCCCTCGTAGACCAGCGCCCCCATCACCGCGCCCCGCTGCGGGCCGCACATGCGCTCCCAGGTGATCGGCGGTCCGGAGTGGAGGATGAGCCGGTCGTGAAAGCCGGGAATGACCTGACGAGCGATACCCATCCCCACCAGCACCAGACGGCCCTGCTGGATGCGGCTGACCGCCTCGGCGTTGGCCGCTTCGATGTCCACGCCGGCACGGGTGAAGAGCAACCGGGGTGCCAGCGGCGGCTGCCAGTCCACGTGCGTCACCGGCACGCCCTGTGCCCGCAGGCTCTCGGCGAAGACGCGCAGGCCGATGTTGATGACGTGGGGGCGGGGAAACGCGGAGACAGGGTGACGTGGTGACGCGGCGACAGAGTGATGCGGCGACGCAGTGACGCGAAGACCCCTGTCTCCACCTCCGCGCCTCCCCATCTCTACAATCAAGCCCGCCAGCCGCGCCGCTGCCGCGTTGCAGGAGCAGACGATGGCTCCAGCCTCCTCGAGAGACCGCACCTGCCGGCTCAGCCCCTGCGGATCGCCCTCCGTGCCGGTCACCGAAGCGACGACGATCAGCCCACGCCCCTCCCTGGCAGCCTCCTCGCGCGCCCGACGGATCGCCGGCCCCAGTTCCCCTGCCGGGTCGGGATGCGCGCCATACCCCAGCACCACGTCCAGCAGGATGACTGCCACCTCTGGGTCGGCCGCTTCCTGCAACAGCCGCCGGACGCGCAGGTCGTAGTCTATCATCGGGTGGAGACGGCCCACCGTGAACTCCGCCTCTCCCAGGTCCACCGCGCAGTGCCCCTCGCTGCGCGTCGGGTCGGCAAGACGCAGGTGGAGATCGGCCGCCACATTGGAGCGGACGGTAAGCCCCAGGTCCTGCCAGACCACGAGGGCCTCCGCTGCCAGCGTCCCGCCGCTGAACAGGCCGCGCAGGAAGCGCTGACCGGGTCGCAGTCGCTCTGCCAGGTTCGCCGCCAACGCCCGCAGGTCCGCCATCTCCTGCTGGATCGCTGCCTGGGCCGAGAGTCCGCCCGCCCCAGCGGCCTCCGCCGCCAGATATGCCGCCTCCTGAAGCGTACGGGCCGGGGTCGCTCCGGCTGCGCTGATGGTCACAGGGTCGCCGCCGAGGAAGCAGACCACTGCTGGCTTGTCACCCTCACGCAGCAGCGCCAACACTTGTGCCGCAACCTCTGGCGCGGGCGGCTTGGCGATCAGAAGCAGGAGCCGGGTCTCGGGGTCGGACTGGAGGATGCGGACAGACTGGCGCATCATGAGGCCGCCGACAGCCTCCCGCAGGTCCCGTCCGCCGACGCCGATCCCCTGGCTGACGCCGACCCCCAGGCGGGCCAGCATGCTGCTGACCTCCTGGAGTCCCGTGCCCGCGGCGGCGACGATGCCCACCGGCCCGCGGGGAACGGCATTGGCGAAGCCCAGCCCCACCCCGTTGAGCAGCGCCGTGCCACAGCCAGGCCCCATCATCAGCAGATCATGGGCGCCAGCATACTCCTTCAGCGCCACCTCGTCTTCGGCCGGGACGTTATCGCTGAACAAGAAGACGTGCAATCCCGCGCGCAGGGCCTCCCACGCTTCCGCAGCAGCATACGGCCCGGCGACGGAGATGAGCGCCAGGTCCGCCTCCGGCTGGCTGCGGATGGCGGCGCGCAGCGTGCGGGGCTCGCGCGAAGGGCCACCCACTGTTGCCGACGGTCGTCTCCGCAGCCGCTTCTCCGCCTCCTGCAGCGCCCGCTCCGCCGCCTCCTCGCTCTCCGCCCGCACGACGACCAGCAGGTCGTTGGAGGTAGCCGCTGCAGCCTCCGCTGGAAGGAGGTCGGCCTGGCGGAGGATAGATTGATTGGCGGGAGTGCCCATCACCACCGCCGCATCGGCGACGCCAGGCAAGGTGCCCAGGGCGCGTGCCGTCTCCATCAGCGTCACCGAATCGTGATATGTGCTGGGATAGACACGACAACGGACGAGCATGGGAGACCCCCCTCGAGATGGCCCACTGCGGTAATCTCAGTATAGCCAGGGCCGCCCCACAGTCAAGTGGCCCGACCGGCAGCAGCATCCCTGGCTCCCGCCTCCGCCCCGGCCGCCTGAGGGTGTCCCAATTTTGTCGGGCCGGTCGCCTTGTAGGACAACTGCTCGCAGTTGTCCTACGAATCTACGGCCTGGCCCGCCGGCTCCCGACAGTTTTGGGACCCACCTGGCCGCCTGTCACGCTTGACGCCCACCCTCGCACGGCGTACAATACCCCCGCAGGTAGCACAACGGCCATCACCAAAGGAGAGAGCGTGAACTCACACGACCGAAACAAAGAGCTGCTGCGCCGCCGGGCCGCCCAGCGGCAAGGCGATCCGGAGGCCATCGAGCGGCAGCACGCCAAAGGGAAACTCGCCGCCCGCGAACGCGTCCATCGCCTGCTGGACCCTGGCACCTTTGAGGAGATAGACCCCTACATCACCCATCGCCACACCGCCTTCGGGCTGGACGAGAAACGGGTGCCAGGTGATAGCGTCGTGGTGGGCTTCGGCCGTATCGGCGGGCGGAAGGTGGCGCTGGCGGCACAGGACTTCACCGTCATCGGCGGGTCCTTCTCCGAGATCCAGGCGCAGAAGGTCTGCAAGATGCTCGACCTGGCGATCTCCGCCGGCACGCCGTTCATCGCGCTGAACGACTCCGTCGGTGCGCGCATCCAGGAAGGGGTGTGGAGCCTGGCGGGCTACAGCGAACTCTTCTGGCGCAATACCCAGGCCAGCGGGGTGATCCCCCAGATCAGCGTGATGCTCGGCCCGTGCGCCGGCGGCTCGGTCTACTCCCCCGGCCTGACCGACTTCATCGTGATGACCGAGGGCATCAGCCATATGTTCATCACCGGGCCCGACGTGATCCGCACCGTGACCGGGGAGGAGGTGGACTTCGAGCGGCTGGGCGGGGCGCAGGTCCACGCGACGATCAGCGGCGTCGCCCACTTCGTGGCCGCGAGTGAAGATGAAGCCTTCGACCTGGTGCGTCGTCTGCTGGGTTATCTGCCGTCCAACAACGTCGCCTTGCCCCCCCGTCTCCCCCCCAGCGACGATCCGGCGCGGGCTGACCCGGCGCTCGATTCGCTCGTCCCGACCGAGGGCAGCCAGTCTTACGACATCCGCCAGGCGCTCTGGCGCATCTTCGACCTGGACAGCCTGTTCGAGGTCCACGAGCGCTTTGCCCCCAACGCCGTGGTCGCCTTCGCCCGCCTCAACGGCGAGGTGGTGGGAGTGGTCGCCAATCAGCCCGCTCACCTGGCCGGTGTGCTGGACATCAACGCCGCGGACAAGATCGCCCGCTTCGTCCGCTTCTGTGACGCCTTCAACATCCCGCTGGTCACCTTCGTGGACTGCCCCGGCTTCATGCCGGGAAGCGTACAGGAGCACGGCGGGATCATCCGCCACGGAGCGAAGATCGTCTACGCCTACTCCGAGGCGACGGTGCCCAAGATCTGCGTCATCACCCGCAAAGCCTACGGCGGGGCCTACATCGTGATGAGCAGCAAGTACATCCGCAGCGACCTGGTCTACGCCTGGCCCACGGCGGAGGTCGCGGTATTGGGGGCGGAGGGGGCGGTGAACCTGGTGTTCCGCAAGGAGATCGCCGCCGCACCCGACCCAGAGGCGGAGCGCGCGCGACTGATCGAAGCCTACCGCGAGCAGTTCTGCAGCCCCTACGCCGTCGCCGCCAGCGGCCACGTGGACGACGTCATCCTGCCCAGCGAAACGCGCGCCCGGCTGATCGCCGCGCTGGACTTCCTGCGCGACAAGCAGGCCACCTCGCTGCCCAAGAAGCACGGGAACATTCCGTTATAGCGCCTGTCCGCACAACCGCTGCCGCCCGCCGACATATGGGGATGCGTCGGCTACGCGAATGGCCGCAGGGGGCATCCCGATGCCACCCGCCAGGGGGTTGTTCGGATAGGCTCTGAGACCGCACACAGGAGATCGCTTATGGATCATCCGCTGCTGACTGCCCTGACCGTGAGCGGGATTGGACTGCTGGCGCTCTTCCTGGCCCTGCTCCTGCTCTACGGCCTGATGCTGCTGATGACCACCCTGCTCCGCGAGCGCCCCGCCCCTGAGGCGCCAGAAGCCACGGAGGATGCGACGCAGTCGCGCCTGCGCGCGGCGGCCATCGCCGTGGCCCTGGCCCGCGCGGCGGAGGAGAGACATCCGCCCGTCCCAGCGCCGGAAGAAGGCCCCAGCCCGTGGCGACAGGTCCACCTGCAGCGCGCCTTGAACCGCAATCCATCCGTGAGGTCGAGATGACGAACCGCTACCGCATCACCGTTGAGGGACAGACCTTCGACGTCGTGGTCCTGGACGACCCGCGCCAGCCGCAGGTGCGCGTGGAGGTGGACGGCCAGCCGCTCACCGTCAGCGTCGAGAGTGGGCCTCCGGCCAGCGGCACGGCGGCATTGCCGTCGCAACCCGCCCCAACCCAGCCGTCGGTTCCGGCAGCCGACCGCTGGGTGACAGCCCCGTTGCCGGGCATCATCAAATCCATTGCTGTGAAGATCGGCCAGCGGGTCACGCCCGGCGACGAGTTGCTCACCATCGAGGCGATGAAGATGGACAACGTCGTCCGCGCCGGACGGGCGGGACGGATCGCTGTGGTCCGCGTCAGCGTTGGCCGCCAGGTGGCCTACGGCGACCCGCTGATCGAGTTTGCGGGCCAGGAGGCGGAGCGTGGGTGACGCCGGTGGGCTTCTCGGCGGCCTGTTGACCATCACCTGGCAGCAGGTCGTGATGGTCGCTGCAGGTGGGTTGCTCATCTACCTGGCCATCGCGCGGGAGTACGAGCCGACGCTCCTCCTGCCCATCGGCTTCGGCTGCCTGCTGGGCAACCTGCCCGTGGCGGCGCACCTGGTCGGGCCGGATGGGCTGTTCGGGTTGCTGCGACGGGCCGGGATAGAGACGGAACTCTTCCCGCTGCTCATCTTCATCGGCGTGGGGGCGATGATGGACATGCGCCCGCTGCTCAGCCAGCCGGTCTTCGTGCTGATGGGGGCGCTGGGTCACCTGGGCATCTTCGCCGCGCTGATCGCCGCCGTGCTCCTGGGCTTCAACCTGGCCGAGGCGACCAGCATCGGCGTTATCGGGGCGATTGACGGGCCGACGGTCATCTACGTGGCCGCACGGCTGGGCCATCTGTTCGAGACCCCTGGCCTGGGGGCGGCGGTCGCGGTGACTGCCTATTCCTACATGAGCCTGGTGCCGGTCATCCAGCCGCCGCTGATGCGACTGATGACCACGCGGCGGGAACGTCGCGTGCGCATGGCCTACACCCCCCGTCCCGTCTCCAGGGCGGCGGTCATCCTGTTCCCCATCCTGGTCACGCTGCTGGCGGCCATCTTCCTGCCACAGGCCGCGCCGCTGATCGCCATGCTGATGCTGGGCAACTTACTACGCGAATCGGGCGTGGTCGAAGGGCTGAGCCGCACCGCCCAGGAGTCCATCACCAACACCGCCACCCTGTTCCTGGGTCTGACCATCGGCTCGACGATGCAGGGGGCCGCGTTCCTGAACCTGGGGACACTCAAGGTGTTGCTGCTGGGCCTGGTGGCCTTCGCCATGGACACCATCGGCGGCATCCTGTTCGGGAAACTGGTGTGCGTCCTCTCTGGCTACCGGATCAACCCGCTGGTGGGCGCGGCGGCCATCAGCGCCTTCCCGATGAGCGGGCGGCTGGCACAGAAGGTGGCGCTGGAGGAGGACAACCAGAACTTCATCCTGATGCACGCCATCGGCGCCAACACCGCCGGGCAGGTGGCGTCGGTCATCGCCGCGGGGGTGCTGATCGCTCTGGTCTTCCCTCACCTGGGGGGATGAACGCCATTTGACACAGCGGAGAAATGCGGTAGAATAGGCCCTACTGACCAGCCCACGTAGCTCAGTCGGTAGAGCACACGCTTGGTAAGCGTGTGGCCATGGGTTCAAGTCCCATCGTGGGCTCCAGCCCACTGAATTCAGGTGAGAGATGGCGAAGAAGGCGATTCGGACAACGATCACGCTGGCCTGCACGGAGTGCAAGGAGCAGAACTACACGTCGGAGAAGAACCGGCGGAATGACGCCTCGCGGTTGGAACTGCGCAAGTACTGCCCGCGCTGTCGGCGTCACACCCTGCACCGCGAGACAAAGTAGCCAGGCCGGGAGACTGTAGGGGGTTAGCTCAACAAGGTAGAGCACTCGTCTCCAAAACGAGTGGCTACGGGTTCGAGTCCCGTACCCCCTGCCTGAAAAGACACCGCCGAAGCGGTTGGCGGTGTCTTCAAATGTCCGGGACAGACCGTTCTTCCACAGGGGGAGTGGAGTGGCAAAAGCGAAGGCAACGATACGGGATAACGCCATCATCCGCTACATCCAGGACACGCGCGCCGAACTGCAGCGGACACACTGGCCGACCCGTCAGGAGACGATACGGCTGACGGAGATCGTGCTGGCCGTCACCGCAGCGGTGGGGATTTTCCTGTGGTTGATGGACGTGCTCTTCTCCTGGTTGCTCGGCGGGGTGGTGGCCAGTGATCCCCTGCGCATCGGCATCGCCGTCGCTGCGTTGGTCGTCATCATCATCACGGCGGTGGTCCTGGGGCGGAAGAAAGAGTAGGAAGGTCGCGGTGGAAGAAGAGGATCTGCTCTACACAGAACCTGCAGATGAACCGGAGGAAGAGGCCGGAGACCTGCTTCTCCAGGGAAGCGAAACGCAGGAGGAGGCTCCCTCTCCCCTGGCTGAGGCAGGCGACGACCTGTCGGCTTCCGCAGAACAGCCGGCGGACGAACGGGCCTGGTTCGTCATCCACTGCTACTCAGGCTACGAGCAAAAGGTCAAACACAACCTGGAACAGCGCATCGAGACGATGCAGATGCAGGACAAGATCTTCCAGGTGGTCGTCCCCACCGAGGAGGAGGTCGAGGTCAAAGACGGCAAACGGCGCATCACCGAGCGGCGCGTCTTTCCTGGCTACATCCTGGTGCAGATGATCCTGGAGGACAAACCCTGGGCCGTCGTCCGCAACACCCCTGGCGTGACCGGCTTCGTTGGGATGGGCAATCGGCCCACCCCGCTGCGCCCGGAAGAGGTACAGGCCATCATGCGGCGCATGGAGGCCGAAGCCCCCAAGGTCAAGGTGACTTTCAAACGCGGGCAGAAGGTACGCATCATTGACGGCCCCTTCAACGAGTTCGTGGGCACAGTGGACGAGATTGACATGGAACGGACCAAAGTGCGCGTGCTGGTCTCCTTCTTTGGACGCGACACACCGGTAGAACTGGACTTCCTGCAGGTAGAGAAAGCATAACAGATAAGCGAGTAGTTGCCGATGAAAAAGATCAAGGCTGTCGTCAAGTTACAGATCGAGGCCGGGAAGGCCAATCCGGCACCGCCGGTGGGACCCGCGCTGGCGCAACATGGCATCAATCTGATGCAATTCTGCAAAGAGTATAACGCCCGCACCTCCGGCCAGATGGGGAGCATCATCCCGGCAGAGGTGACCATCTACCAGGACGGTTCGTTTTCCTTCGTGCTGAAGACCCCACCCACGCCCGACCTGCTGCGCAAGGCCGCTGGGGTGAACAAGGGTTCCGGGGAACCGAACCGCAACAAGGTAGGCCGGGTGACCGCGGCGCAGATCGAAGAGATCGCCCGCCTGAAAATGAGGGACCTGAACGCCGTGGACCTGGAAGGCGCGATCCGCCAGGTCGAAGGCACGGCGCGCAGCATGGGCATCGAGATCGCCTGAACCATCCTGGTGGGAGGGCTTCGCCCGCCAACACCACAAGGAGAGAGAAATGACCAAACACGGTAAGAAGTACCTGGCCGCCGCCGAGAAGGTGGACCGCAACCGGTCCTATTCCCCTCAGGAGGCGGTCGAACTGGTGAAAGAGACGGCATACGCATCGTTTGACGCCTCGGTGGACCTGCATCTCCGCCTGGGAGTGGATCCACGGCACGCCGACCAGCAGGTGCGCGGTGTGGTACGCCTGCCGCACGGCCTGGGCAAGGAGGTGCGCGTGCTGGTTTTCGCCGCCGGTGAAGCGGCGCGGATCGCCAGCGAGGCTGGCGCTGACTACGTCGTCTCCGACGATGAGGGCATCAAGAAGATCCAGGACGGCTGGACCGACTTCGACATCTCCATCGCCGTGCCGGAGATGATGGGCAAGGTCGGCCGCCTGGGCCGTGTCCTGGGACCGCGCGGGCTGATGCCCAACCCCAAGACCGGCACCGTGGTCCCCGCGGAGGACCTGCCACGCATCGTCGAAGAGTCGAAGGCAGGACGTGTGGAGTTCCGCGTGGACAAGACCGCCAACCTGCACATCCCCATCGGGAAAGTCAGTTTCCCGAAGGAGAAACTGCTGGACAACCTGGCGGCGGCGATGGATGCGATCAAGCGAGCACGTCCCAGCGGCGCCAAGGGCACTTATATCCGCCGGGTGACGCTGACCAGTTCGATGGGCCCAGGGATCAAGATAGATCCTGTCGCCGCCCAGTCTATCGAGGCAAGCATTTAGAGACCATCCGAACGACCCCGTAGCCGATGCAACCGATGCGTCGGCAGGCGGCACGGAAATGTCCCGGCCGTAGACAGCAGGTGCGCCATCTGGCGCTCAAAGTGGCCTGCCGAGGCGGGGAACAGACCGCTCAACCCTGCGTTGAGGGTTTCTTCCCTGCGTCGTCAGGCGCAGGGATTTTTCTATTCTTTAGGACTTGCGCAGTTGGCGGATAAACCTTTGAAATTCGCCACGAATTTCACGAATGGACACGAATTTCGTTTATCTCCATCCGTGAAATTCGCGCAATTCGTGGCAATAAAGATCAACTGCGTAACTTCTATTCTTTAAGAGGTAACTGCCGCCAGGCGCCAGATGGCTGAGCAGATACTTCATCAGAGAGGAGGTGATTCGCTTTGGCTATCTCGAAGAAACGCAAAGAGGAACTGGTACAGGAGTACGCCGGCTACCTGGCCCAAAGCCGGGGGCTGATCCTTACCGACTACCGCGGCCTCCGCGTGTTCGAAATGGAACGGTTCCGCCGCTCCCTGCGGGATGCGGATGCTGTGGTCTCCGTCGTCAAGAACCGGCTCCTGCAACGCGTGCTGGCGGAAAAGGGGCTCACCCTACCCGGCGATTGGCTGGAAGGGACAACGGCGGTGGCTTTCTGCCGCGGCGAGGTGCCCCCGGTCGCCAAGGCCATCCTGGCCTTCGCGAAGGACTCACCAACCCTGACCATCAAGGGCGGGATTGTGGAGTCCTCGGCTATTTCGGGCGAGCAGGTCAAGGCTCTGGCCGAGTTGCCCTCGCGCGAGGTGCTGCTGGCCCAGGTCCTGGGGACGATCAACGCCCCGGCGACGCAGGTGGCTGGCGTTGTCGCCACGGGCATCCGACAGGTGCTCAACCTGCTGCAGGCGTACGTAGACAAGATGGAGGGCAAGGCTGCCCCCCAGGCCGCATGACGGTCGAATTCAGAAACCCAAAACCTTCAAGGATAGGTGAAAAGAAAGATGGCAGACCTGGAAAAACTGGCTGAGGAGATCAGCAAACTGACGCTGCTGGAGGCCTCCGAACTGGTCAAGATGCTGGAGGTGAAACTGGGCGTGAGCGCCGCTGCGCCCATGGCGATGGTCGCTGCACCGGCAGCCGCCGGCCCCGCCGAGGCCGAGGTCGAGGAAAAGACCGAGTTCAACCTGGTGCTCAAGGAAGCCGGCGACAAGAAGATCGAGGTCATCAAAGTCGTGCGGAAACTGACCAACCTGGGCCTGAAAGAGGCCAAGGAACTGGTCGAGAGCGCGCCGGCTGTGGTGCTCGAAGGGGTCTCGAAGGAAGTTGTCGAGGACGCCCGCGGACAACTCGAGGCCGCCGGGGCAGTCACAGAGATCAAGTAACCTCAAGTGAGGGGCGAGGTGACAGGCGAGGTGACCGTCACCTGACAGGTGACGGTCACCTCGCCCGTGCGATCGGGCCGCAGCGGTCGCATCGTGCCGCCGCTGTCGTTCAACACCAAACCTGCGGAGCGATAGAAGGTATAGACGGGGACAAGAGAAAAAAAGTTCCACAGTGGGAGTAGGATATTTGGCCTATTGGCAACGGCCGCAGGCGCGGTATAATAAAGCCGGTAGGCCAGTCAATGGAATACTTCCATTCTATCGCGCGTTTCACCTGAAGCGGGAGGGTGTTTTTGCGTGCCCGTCTGCTGAACGCCTGGCGCACAGCCCTCTTTGTAGCAGGTTTTGGCCTGCTGATCCTGCTATCCCGGAACCTCTCGCTTCGGGACGGTTTGCTCATCCTCCTGGTCTATATTCCCCTTATAGGAGGGCTCCAGCATTTCGCCTTTCCGCTGCCGGGGGGCCTCTATCACTCCTTCGAGTCGGCGGTCTGTCTGGCCGGCTCGCTGCTGCTGGGGCCCGTCGCCGCCGCCTGGGCGGCTGGCATCAGCACCGCCCTGAACAGCATGTTCGTCCTGCGACGCAAACTGCCCGTCAGCCTTCGTGCTGGCGGCATGGTCGTCCTGATGTGGCTGGCTGGCGGGTACACCTATCAGGCCCTTGGCGGCGTGGTTCCTCTCAGCCAACTGGGCCTCCTGGAGTTGGGCCGTGTCCTGGCCTTGATCGGCGTTGTCGCCGTGGTCAATCGGGCTATCCTCATCCTGGATCAATGGTTCAGCGGTCAGCCAGCGCGAAAGTACCTGACACAGGTGGCTCCCCTCACCTTCCTGCTGGATCTGATGATGGTCCCGGTGGGCGCGACGATGGCTGTGGCTTACACCCGCATCGGCTGGCTGGCTGCCAGTCTGCTGCTCATCCCTCTCTTCATGGTCAGCGTCTTCTACCGGCAACTGACCCGAGCCTCGGAGATGCTGCGAAAGCGGGTGGCTGCCCTGGACGCGCTGAACCGGGCCGGCCGCTCCATCGGCGCCTCGTTAGAGGTAGAGCCCCTGCTGGAACTGATCCACCGCAGCGCTACTCAGCTCATAGACACCAGTAATTTCTGGATCGCCACCTATGACGAAGAGCGGCGGGAACTGACTCACGAGATCATCTACGATGAGGGCGTGCGGTATCCCCCCACCCGGCGGCCCTACGATCCCAGCCAGGGTGTCACCGCCTGGATCATCGAGCATCGGCAGCCGCTGTTAGTGGGCACGCTGGCAGAACTTCAGGAGACGGGTATCCCCGTATTGCCCATGGCCAGCGGGCGACCCTCGGAATCCCTGCTCGGCGTGCCGATGATGGCCAAGGGCAAAGTGGTGGGCGTCATCTGCGTGCAGAGTTACACGCCGCACGCCTTTTCGCTCGAGGATGCTGACGTATTGATGACGCTGGCAAACCAGGCGGCGGTGGCTATCGAGAACGCCCGCCTGTTCCGCCAGGTGGAGCAAGGGCGTCGGGAACTGCGCACCGTGCTGGATAGCGTGGACCACCCCCTGGTCGTCACCGACCTGGAAGGACACATCCTGCTGGCAAATCGCGCCATGGAGAGCCTGTTCGGCATCCCGGAGAAAGAGGCGCTGGGCCACCCTCTGGGCGAGGTGATCGCCCATCGTGCCCTGGCCGACATTGCCAGACGCATCGCTGCGGCCGAGATCAGCGGCCCGGAACGGCTGCGGGTTGACCTGAGCGATGGGCGGGTGATGATCGCCGACCTGACACCGCTCACCACCTCCGAGGGGGAACGAACCGGCTACGTGATGGGCATGGCCGACGTGACCGCTTTGCACGAACTGAACCAGTTGAAGACACGGATGATGCGCATGGCTTCACACGACCTGCGCAACCCGTTGCACCTGGCCAGCGGATTCTTCGACATTCTGGTGGAGAGCCTCTCCCCACTGCCCGAACATCAGGCCAACCTGGCCCAACGTGTGACCAGACACCTGGGAGCCATGGAACAGTTGATTGACGACCTGCTCGATCTGGAACGGGCAGAAGGGGCGTCCGTCACCCATTGGGAAATGCTCGACCTGAGGCCGCTGATCCAGGAAGTCGTCCACGACCAGTACCTGCCAGCAGAACTGAAGCACCACCGTCTATCCTCGGATATTCAGGAGGAGCTTCCTCTGGTGGAGGGGAACGCCCATCTGCTGCGGCGGGCGCTGACCAACCTGCTCGACAACGCCATCAAGTACACGCCGCCAGGGGGTAGCGTGGCCATGCGAGCCTACACAGAAGGGGACATGGTGGTCATCGCTGTGCAGGACAGCGGCATCGGTATCCCCTCGGAGAACCAACAGCACATTTTCGACGACTTCTACCGCGTGCAGAGACCAGAGACAACCGGCGTTCCTGGCACGGGGTTGGGGTTGAGCCTGGTGAAGATGATCGCCGAACAGCACGGCGGACGGGTCTGGGTAGAGAGCAGCGGCATACCGGGCCAGGGGACGACGTTCCGCCTCGCCCTGCCGATCTGGAAAGGCGCGTCGTGACGCCCTCTACTTCGTGCTGCGGCGTCTGGTAGGGGACCGCGCCGGGATAGCGCCGCCACGATAGGCAGGGGCCAGAATGGCGTGGATGGTGCAGCGGTTGCGATCCAGCATGCGGCTGGCCAGGCGGGGGTCCAGCCGCTCGATCTCCACTGCTGTGGTGACCACTGTCGGCAGATTCGCGTTGTACCGGTAGTCGAAAATCTGGTAGAGTTTCTCCCGCGCCCAAGGTGTGGCCGACTCCGTCCCCAGGTCATCCAGCACCAGGAAGGGCGCGCGGCGCACCTCTTCAAAGCGCTTGTCAAAAGAGACCAGGCTCTGCGGACTGAAAGCCGCGCGCAGGTGATCCAGCAGGTCGGGAACCACAACAAACAGCGCCGGATGGCCGCAGCGCGTCCGCTCGTTGGCGATAGCCGCCGCCAGGTGCGTCTTGCCACAGCCGTGTTCCCCTGTCAGCACCAGCCAGCCTTGCGGCTGTTCGGCAAAAGCCGCCGCCGCATCCCTGGCCTTCCGCAGGTTCTCGCGTTCCTCTTGTGGCAGTTCCTTCTCCCGCAGGCTGAAACTGGCCAGGGTCTGATGGCCATGCAGGGCCAGGCTGCTCAGTTCGTTCTGCTCGTCCGCTCCGGTGCGGCGGAAATCGGGGGCAAGGATCGTGACGATGCGCGTCAGGCCGGGGTCCACCAGGCGCGAACGAAGCCGGGGCGAGATTTCTTCCAGTTCGTGATTGGTGGTGATCACGGTGGGCAGCCGCCCGTTGTAGCGGTAGTTGAAGACCTGGAAAAGTTTCTCCTGTGCCCAGGGGCTGGGTGACTCCGTGCCCAGGTCGTCGAGAATGAGCAGGGAGACGGTGCGTACCTCGTCGAAGCGGGCATCGTAACCGATCGGGCTGGCGGGGTCGAAAGCAGCCCGCAGGTGGTCGAGCAGGTCAGGGACCGTGATGAAGAGCACCGCCACGCCCCGCTCGACGCACCGGTTGGCGATGGCCGCCGCCAGGTGGGTCTTGCCGCTGCCATACCCCCCCTTCAGCAGCAGCCAGCCAACAGGGTCCTCCGCATATTCACGGGCTGTCTCGTAGGCCAGGCGCAGGTTGACCTGCCTCTCTGGCGTCAGGCCGTGGCCCTCCGGCATGAAGGTATCGAAGGTCATGTGCGCCAGCGCTTCCAGGTTGCTCATCGCGCGCAGACGGTTAATCCGCTGCCGGGTCAGATCGGCCATGCGGCAGACGCAGGGCAACAGCCGGCCAAAGTCCGGGTGTCCCACCGGCACGTCGGCGCGGACATAGCCCAGCCCCTTACAATGAGGGCAGGTCTGCTCGGGGGTGGGTGCGCGGCTAGTGCTCGATGTAGTCGCCGTACTTTCCCTCGATGTAGCGGCGACGATCTCTTTCACGACTTCGCCGATCTGTTTCATCCTTACGGCCCTCGCTGCGCCATCGCTCGAGGATGGCACGGATGTACTTCCAGTTCCGCCTGTTCAGCGCCACCGCCTCGCTGAAGGCCTCCTCGATCCAGCCTGCCGGGTAGGTTCCTTCTGCCTCCGCCAGCGCGTCGGCGATGAGCGGGGTGAGCGGGCCGATGTTCTGCTCGTAGAGGGTGAAGATGTTGGGACGGGGGGGTGTCAGGGCATCCGGCAGGGGCTCCCCGCGCCGCAGCGCGTCGAAGGCGGCCCGTCCACGCGGGGTGTTGGGGAGGTAGATGCGTTCGGTCTGGCCCTCCATCGTCACCTCGGCCAGCAGGAGCGTCCCTCGCTCCACCGCCCTCGCCAGCGCCGCCTCCAGCGCCGCCGGCGAGGCCAGCCCGCTCAGGAGCAGGTCGTCGGCGAGCAGGTCGCGGTGACGCACGTAGCGCACCGCCCCCTCCTGCTCCCCCAGCCGGTACAGCACGTGCAGCGTCACCTTCAACTCGTCCAGGTCATCCATATCCGGCAGGAGCACGGTGAAGAGCGGTTCGGGAAGCCGCACCGCACGCATACCGGCCGGAAAACCGCTGAAGACTCTCATGAGAACTCCACCGGTTTGATGCGCGTCTCGGCATCCAGGAACTGCGCCAGTTGTTCTTTGAAGAAGAGCTGCACCGTCTTGGTGGGACCGTGGCGATGCTTGGCGACGATGATGTCCGCCAGGTGCTGCTTCTCCGTCTCCGGCTTGTACATCTCCTCGCGGTAGATGAACATCACCACGTCGGCATCCTGTTCTATGGAACCACTTTCGCGCAGGTCAGAAAGCACCGGTCGCTTGTCGGTGCGTTGCTCCACCGCACGCGACAGTTGCGACGCCACCACCACCGGGACGTTCAGTTCCCGCGCCAGCGCCTTGAGCATGCGTGAGATATAGGACACTTCCTGCACGCGGTTCTCCACCCGCACATCGCCCGTCATCAGCTGCAGGTAGTCCACCACGATCAGGTCCAGGCCGTGCTCGGCGTGCAGGCGACGGGCCTTGGTGCGCAGTTGCAGGGCCGAAAGGGCTGGAGTGTCGTCAATGAAGATCGGCAATTCCGAAAGCACCGCCGTGGCCTGGACGAAAAGGTCCCAATCCTCCCCTTCCAGCAACCCCAGGCGCAGCCGCTGGGCGTCAATGCCGCTCTCGGCGGAGACCAGGCGCTGAACCACTTGCTCGGCGGACATCTCCAGGCTGAAGATGGCCACGTGGCGACGCAGGCGGGCGGCGTGACGGGCGAAACGGAGGCAGAGCGAGGTCTTGCCTACCCCGGGCCGCGCCGCGACAATGACCAGGTCGGACTGCTGCAACCCCCCCAGCAGACGGTCCAGGTCGGTGAATCCGGTGGGGATCCCCAGCGGCTCCCCCTGGTGGGCAGCCAGGTACTCAATGCGGTCGTAGTAGCGGCTGATGACCTCCTGGATGGGGGTCAGGTCGCGCGTGATGCGGGACTGCGAGACGCTGAACAGCGCCTGCTCCGCCTGATCGAGCACCTGACCGATGTCCTCGGCCTCGCGGTAGGCCAGTTGGGCGATGTCACCGGCGACACCGATCAGCCGTCGTCGCACAGCGGCCTGCTCCACGAGCCGCCCATAGGCCTCGACGTGGATGGCAGAGGGAACGGCGTTGATCAGTTGGGTGATGTAGGCCGCACCGCCGACCTCCTCCAGCTGCCCACGCCCCTCCAGTTCCGCGCATAGGGTGACAAAGTCCACCGGCTCGCGCCGCTCGTGCAGGGCCAGGATAGCCTCGTAGATCCAGCCGTTCTTGCGGATGTAGAAATCGTCGGGGTGCAGGAAGGTGGCAACGCGGAAGAGCGCCTCCGGATCAATCAACAACGAACCGAGGAGGGACTCTTCGGCTTCAATGTTGTGCGGAACGGCACGCTCAGGAGAAGCCATCCTTCAGTCCTCTGAAAGGGCCTGTCACAGGGTGACGAAGGGGGATTGAGTGCTACTGGATCGGCAGATCGTCCACGTTGAGGCTGCTGAGGAAGTCGTCGAAAGCCGACGGCTCTCCGCCCGCCTTGCCGCTGATCAGGTCGCGTTCCGGCGTGATGGCCGCCTCCGCCATCACCTCATCGGCGACGTAGAGGGGGACCGGGACGCGCACCGCCAGGGCCATCGCGTCGGAGGGACGGGAGTCAATCTCCACCTCTCCGTCTCCGACAGCGATGAAGATGCGCGCGTAGAAGGTGTCCTCCCGCAGGGCGGTGACGACAATCCGCTCCACCTGTCCCCCCAGCGCCTCGATGACGTTCTTGAGCAGGTCGTGGGTCAACGGGCGGGCGAACTCCACCTGTTGGAGTTTGATGTTGATCGCCTCCGCCTCGCAGGGGCCGACCCAGATGGGCAGGTAGCGATCGGCATTGACCTCTTTCAGCAACACCACTCGCTGCTGAGACATCAGGTTGACCTGTATCCCGGCAATCTTCACTTCGACCATCGCTGACCTCCTGGGGCCCTCCTCCATATGAGGGTGGGTCGGAATCCATTTCCACTTGAAACCATTATACCCCTTGCCTGCGGGAGTGCAAGGGAATCACGGCAGGCGGACGCTCAGGAGATCGGGCAGGATGACCGCGGTCTCGCCGCCCGCAGCAGGCACGCGCACCACACCCACGGGGTCATAGAGACCCACCTCGATGCGGGCAGTGCCGCTGTAAGCCTCGCGGAAGGTCATCGGGTGGCGGTCCACGACAATCTCACCGGGCAGCCAGCCGGGCGTGGGGCGACCGCCGCCGGCCGGCGGGCCGTCGTGCTGGCCCACCAGATGGCCGTCGGCGGCCAGGATGTGGGTGAAGACGGTGTAGTCAGCCGCACCAGCCCCCTCCAGCGCCCGCCAGTAGAGGGTGATCGTCACTGGCTGACCCGCCATAACTGCCGTCTGCTCCAGATCGTATCCCAGCAGTTCGGCCACATCGCCGAAGCGAACCCCTACCTCGCCGCTCATGGGCGGCGGCTCGAAGAGATGCTCGCCAGCGTTGACCTCGATATGCCCCACTTCGACGACCTGCTCCCCCACCTGCAAGATCACCGCTGCCGTCCCTTCGCCGGCAGCGGGGGGAACCACCAGCCGGCGGTGCTCGACAACGGTCTGCCCGGGGACCCAGCGCTCCGGCGGATACCGCCCTCCCGCGGGCGCTTCCGCCGTGGCCAGCACCGCCCCACCCTGCTCTAACGTGAGCACCGGGGCCGGCAGGGAGCGGCTATCCGGCAGCGCCCCGGCGCTCCAGCGCAGGGTGACATAGACCGGCTGGCCCGGCGCTGCCGCTGCCCGGTCAAGCGCTGCGCCGGTCAAGGAGACACCCGATCCTACCGCCACCGGCGCCGTCCACAGCGGCGCTCGCTCCGCCACGCGGTAGGGGTCCCCCTCTACCCCGATCGGCGCCCCCAGAGTGACCTCCCCCAGGTCGAAGGACTGGCCCTGGGGATTGCCAGCAGGGTCCAGCCGTTCGAGTGGGCGGAGCGCATCGCCGTCCCGCTCGTAGACGCCCAGGGAGAGGGTGTAAGAGAGCGGCGGGGCGCCAGGCGGCAGCGGCAGGACATGGCAGGTCGTCACGGCCTGACCCACAGACCAGTGGTCGGTACGCTGGACGCGGCCGTCCAGGAGCCAGTCATCGGCGGTTGCCCAGGCCCAGCCGTCGGGGTCCAACAGGCGCAGTCCCACCCGCAGCGGGGCGGAGGAGGGTTCGAGCGCCTCCCAGCGCAGCGCTACCGCGACGGCGGTGTCAGACGGCGCGCCGGGCTCCAGCCACGCCCCCGTCAGCCGCAGCGGGCCGAAACGGGCCTCCACAGGGGGCAGATCAGGCCCGGAGACGCCCCGCTCCAGGCGGTAGACCCGCACGTTCAGCCCTTTGAAGTCCCAGCGGTCGGTCAGGCTGCCGGCGGACTCCAGCGCGAAGGCGGTGCAGTGGCCGGGGTCATGCGTGGCGCGGTTGGTGTCCACCAGGAAGACCGTCTGGTTGGCCGCCGTCAGCGCCGCCAGACGGGCGATGTCGCCAGAGCGGACCATCTCCACCCGCGCCGGGCCGCGGTAGTAGTACGGAACCGACCAGTCCTCCGGCGGCACCAGGAGCAGGTCGCCGGGGGCGGAGCGCGCGGCGATGGCCGCCGCCGCGCCGCGGGTGTCATCCTTCCCGTAGCGGGGATCGAAGAAGTAACCGCGCAGCGAGAGGGCAGAGGAACCCAGGAGCGTCACCCCCAGCAGCACCGCCAGTCCCTTCCTCCACGCACCGCCAGCGGGCAGCCGGGCCAGGCCATAGCCGCAGAGGAGCAACGCGGCCACGGCGAAGAGCGCCACGTAGCGAGGGTGGGAGAGCGGTTTGGCCTGCCACATCAGCAGCGCTCCCGCCAGCGGGGCCAGCCAGTGGGCCAGCAGGGTCAGCGCGGGGCGACGCGTCGCGGCAGCAGCCAGGAGCACGGTCAACGCCATTGCCAGAAGGACAGCCAGAAGCGCAACCACAGCCATCAGCGTTGCGTCGTTCAGCGCCGCCGTCAACCCGGCCCACTGGAAGGTCCACAGGAGGCGCACGAAGTGGTCGAAGGGGATCGGCTCGGCGAACGGGTCGCTGCCCGCCACATCGCTCAGCACCGCCGACCAGTTGAACAGCACCGCTATGGCCCAGGGCAGACAGGTGAGGAAGGTAGCCCCCAGGCTGAAGGCCCAGTAGCGGCGCTGATGGGACCGCCGCCACAGGCTTACCAGAAGCCACAGATTGACATAAGCCACAGCCAGCACGAAGACGTAGTGCAGGTACAGCCCGACGGCCTGGACCAGGACCAGGAGTAACCAATACCGAACGGTAGGGGAGGGAGACGTCAGGCGGTGGACGAGCGCCAGCAAGGCCAGGTAGAGCAACGGAAGGATGGCGTAGACGCGCGTCTCTTGAGAGTAGATGACGTAAAGCGGCGATAACGCCGCCGCGAGGGCTGCCCACAGCCCAACATGCCGGTCGAACCATCGTCGGGCGAAAGCATAGACAGCAGGCACCAGCAGGGTGTTGAGCGCCGCGGAGAAGAAGCGAACGCTGAAGGCGCCATCTCCCGCCAGGCCCACCCAGCCCTTCAGCAGGACGAAATAGAGCGGAGGATGAACATGCGTGACACGGTCGGCCAGGATGGCCAGCAGGCCCGAGTTCGCCAGATGGATGCTGATGGCCTCATCCCACCAGATGGGCTGAGCGTCGAGGCGGTAGAGGCGGAGGGCGAAGGCGAGGAGGAGAATGGCGTGAAACGTGAAACGTGAAGCGTCAAACGTCAAACGTGGTGCGTGTTGCTTGCTCATGGCGCAGGGGAGAGGGTGACCTCAGTCAACAGGATGCGGTCGTCGGGCCAGCGGGTGCCATCCGGGCGGAAGGCCGGCAGCCGCTCCAGGGAAGGCCAGCGGTACACGCCGACCCACAGCCGATATGTCCCCGGCGGCATGTCCGTAGGGATCTGAAGGGAGTGGGGATCTGGCACCAACAACCCTTCTGGCCAGCCGCCCGCAGGGTAGACTTCGCTCATCGGGAGAGGAATATCGTGCTGGGTCCACAGTCGGTCACTGGCATCACACAAATGCACGAAGGTATGGGAGGTCCCGTCTACAGGCCCTACCCGTTTCCAGAACAAGGTCACCGTCATAGATGAAGTTGTTTGAATATCCTCTACACCGGAAAGGGTATAGCCGAGTAGGTGAAGGCCCTGACCCAGCCGGGACTCGAAGCGATGGGCTGGTTCTAAAGGCACGTCCATACGGTAAACCCGGATAGGACCAAAAGTTCGCTGCTCGACCGCATATGTCTCTGCCCACCAGCGGAGACCGGGCAAGTGGGCAAACCGGTCTGACCCGAAAAGCAGGAGGGAAGCGTCATGCTGCAGGAGGGCTTCAATGACTTCCCCCCCATCCAGCCACCCTACGGCGATACGTTTGAAGGACGTATCTGCCAACGAGGGTGGCACGAGGTACCCAGCAGCGAAAGCCAGAAATGGATCATCGCTAACCACAAAATCCCCATCCTTCTCCCGTTCAAGGAAGGTCCTGGCCATCATCTGCGGGGTGGTCCACGCAGGCCAATCAACAGGAGTCATCACACGAGATGCCGTAAGCGATGCGAGCGGTACGAGGATAGAAACAAGCAAGGCCCATCTCCAAGGCGTGACACTGCGAGCAGCGGCAACCACCCCTCCACCACCCAAGACGACCAAAGGGGGTAGCAGGAACACGAGATAATGGTTTCGAGGAATCAATCCCACGATGAGCGAAGTGGTGAGAAACCAGGCAGCCGCAACACCGATCCACGGTCGCCGTCGTGAGTCTCCAAGGAGTAATCCCGCACCAATGATTGCCAGGGCGACGATCTCCCAATGTTGGGCGAGGTAAGTCATCTCTATCTTCCAGGTTTCCCCGCTGAGGTTTGGGGAGAGGAGCGAGTAGATCACAACCCAACGAGCCATCTCCCGCCAATCGCCCGCCAGGCCCATCAGGATGACCAGAGCTATGGCGATAAGGCCAATCTGTATGACATCACGTCTCCAATGGCTGAAAGGAATGTGCCCGGTTGCCAGGATCAGAACGACGGGAATGAGCAGGGAGGCCAATAGGGGATGGAACGCAATCGTTGCAGCGTAGGCACCGGCGCAGAGGATCAGCCAAGGCCGTTTTCTAGTGCTCCAATAGCGCATACCACTGACCAGCGTTGCAAATCCCGCCGACATAGCGGGCAAGTCGTTCATCACCACGGCGGCCCGAAGAGGGATCTCCGGCACCATCAAGAAAAGAGCCATCGCTGCCGGGCCGGACCACCGCCCCCACCATTGCTCTGCCAAAGCACCCAGTAACAGGAATCCTATCAAAGTTAGGCCGAGAACGGTGAGACGGGCTGCCTGAAGGGTTGTTCCGCCCAGACTAAAACTCATCCCCAGAAGCCAGGTCAACAGGGGAGGTTTGTTAAGCGTCACTTCCGAGTAGAGGGAATATCCAGCGTGAGCGAGCGCAGCCGCCTGGAGGTATACGCCCTCGTCGTAATCCCAGGCATAATCGTCCAGGTGAGCAAGGGGGCCCATCAGATAGGTAGCAACCAGCGCAACCCATACCAGACCATAGAGCCAGTAAAAGTACCGCTTTTGTCCGCACCAAATCATCGTAACTACCTACCCTCCTGCGAGTAGGGAGACTGGCTGATGGGCGAAGAGGTTGCGCAGCGTCGGAAAGACATTGCGCTCCTGCTTACGACAGGTGGAGATCACCGCCTGCAAGCGGGCATATACCGCTGCTCCGTGGTCGGTGCGAAAACAGCCGCAGTACGGGCGGAGCACTGCTCCGCCCCTTCGCTTGACTTTGGCCGGGCGCAGGTCGCGTTCGGCCTGGTTGTTGGTGAACGGGACACCCTCCACCAGCGCAAAGGCCAGGACAGCTTCCTCTTGCTCCGTCAGTCGGCGCAGCAGATTGCGCCCCGCTGTGCTTTTGGGGCGTCCCCGGCCCGCTTTGGGTTCGGGCGGTGGTTCTGCCAGTTCCGCCTGG
>DAOTYX010000060.1:0-3843 GCA_034434635.1 Anaerolineae bacterium
TGCCCCAACAGGGCGACCGCAAGGGTCGCCCCTACGCCCCCCGGGGCGACCGCCGTAGGGGCAGGGCTCGCCCCTGCCCCCCCGGGGCGACCACCGTAGGGGCAGGGCTTGCCCCTGCCCCCCCCGGGGGCGACCGCCGTAGGGGCAGGGCTTGCCCCTGCCCCCCCGGGGCGACCACCGTAGGGGCAGGGCTTGCCCCTGCCCCCCCGGGGACGACCGCCGTAGGGGCAGGGCTCGCCCCTGCCCCAACAGGGCGACCGCAAGGGTCGCCCCTACGCCCCCCCGGGGCGACCGCCGTAGGGGCAGGGCTCGCCCCTGCCCAGAGGCAGGGCCTGCCCCTGCTCGCTGGCAAATCCCTGTCCCAACGCGTCCCGCCGCCGGAAAGTTGTGGTATAATGGAATCGGAGAGGAGCAAGAATTCCCATGATGCGAATGGATCGTTTTACCGAGCGGGCGCAAGACGCCGCTCAGCGGGCCGTCGAGGTGATGACCCGCTACGGGCATACCCAGGTGGACACCGAACACATCCTCCTGGCGCTGCTGGAGCAGCCGGACGGGGTGGTGCCGCAGATTCTGGACGCGCTCAAGGTGGACAGCGAGATGATCAGCAGCCGCCTCGATGTCGCCCTGCGCCGCAGCAGCAAGGTGGGCATCTACGGGCGCGGCAACCTCGGCCAGGTCTTCATCACCCCCCGCGTCAAGCAGATCCTCGATCAGGCCAACGACGAGGCCAACCGTCTCAACGACGACTACATCTCCACCGAGCATATCTTCCTCGCCATCTGCAGCGAACGCGGCACGGAGGTCTTCCGCATCCTGGCGGAAGCCGGCATCACCAAAGAACGCGTCCTGCGCGCCGTGCAGGAGGTACGCGGCGGACAGCGCATCACCGACCCACGGGCCGAGTCCCGCTACCGCACGCTGGAGAAGTTCAGCCGCGATCTGACCCAACTGGCCCGCGAGGGGAAGTTGGACCCGGTCATCGGGCGGGACGCGGAGATCCTGCGCGTGGTGCAGATTCTCTGCCGCCGCACGAAGAACAATCCGGTGCTGATCGGCGAGCCGGGCGTGGGCAAGACCGCCATCGTCGAAGGACTGGCGCAGAAGATCGCCAGCGACGACGTGCCGGAGATCCTCAAGCGCAAGCGCGTCGCCCAACTCGACCTGGCAGCGATGGTCGCCGGCACCCGCTTCCGCGGCGAGTTCGAGGAGCGGCTGAAGGCCGCCATCGAGGAAATCCAGCGCGCCCAGGGGGAGATCATCCTCTTCATTGACGAACTGCATACCGTCGTCGGCGCGGGCGCGGCCTCCGGTGCGCTCGACGCCTCCAGCATGATGAAGCCGGCCCTGGCGCGCGGCGAACTGCAGTGCATCGGCGCGACGACACTGGACGAATACCGTCAGTACATCGAGCGGGACGGCGCGCTGGAGCGGCGCTTTGCGCCGGTCTTTGTGGATGAGCCCTCGGTGGAAGAGGCGATCGAGATGCTGCGCGGCCTGCGCGACCGATACGAAGCCCACCACCAGGTGCACATCTCCGACGAGGCCGTCGTCGCCGCCGCCCGCTTCTCCCACCGCTACGTCACTGAGCGCCGCCTGCCCGACAAGGCCATTGACCTGTTGGACGAAGCCGCCGCCAAACTGCGCGTGGCGCTCCACACCCTGCCTCCTGAACTGAAGAGGATGGAGGCGGAGGTCAACCGCCTGCGGATGGAAGAGGAAGCCGCCGGCAACCAGCGCGACTACGAGCGCGCCGCCGAACTGAAGACCCAGCGACTGCGCATGGAGGAGGAGTTCAAGAAGGCCCGCGAGGAGTGGCAGCAGGAACATCAACTGGACGAGACGGTCCACGAGGAGGATATCGCTGAGGTGGTGGCCTCCTGGACCGGCATCCCGGTGGCGCAGATGATGGAGACGGAGGCAGAGAAACTGCTGCGGATGGAGGAGGCGATCCACCAACGCATCATCGGCCAGGATGAGGCCGTGGCCGCCGTCGCCGACGCCATCCGCCGTGGCCGCTCCGGCCTGAAGGACCCGCATCGGCCTATCGGCTCCTTCATCTTCCTCGGCCCCTCCGGGGTAGGGAAGACGGAACTGGCCAAGGTGCTGGCCTGGTTCCTGTTCGACGACGAGGATGCGCTCTTGCGGGTGGACATGAGCGAGTACCACGAGCAGCACACCGTCAGCCGGCTGTTCGGCGCGCCGCCCGGGTACATCGGCTACGAACAGGGCGGCCAGCTGACCGAGGCAGTGCGCCGCCGGCCCTACCAGGTGGTGCTGTTCGACGAGGTCGAGAAGGCCCACCCTGACGTGCTGCACTCCCTGCTGCAGATCCTCGACGACGGCCGGCTCACCGACGGCCAGGGGCGCACGGTGGACTTCCGCAACACGGTTGTCATCATGACCTCCAACGTGGGGACGCAGTACGCCGGGAGCAGCGGCGCGCTGGGCTTCCTGCGCGAAGGGGAGGAGCGCGAGGAGAGCGAGAACCGCCGTCAGGTGGAGAAGGCGCTGAAGGAAGTCTTCCGCCCGGAGTTCATCAACCGCGTGGATGAGATCATCGTCTTCAGCCGGCTCACCCTGGAGCAGGTGGAGCAGATCGTGGACCTGCAGATGCGCGAGATCTCCGAGCGGCTGGGGGAGCAGGGGTTGCAGGTGGAACTGACCGAGGCGGCGCGCAAGTGGCTGGCCCGCGAGGGGTTCGACCCGCAGTTCGGCGCCCGTCCCCTGCGCCGGGCCTTACAGCGGCACGTGGAAAGCCCACTCAGCGTCCGCCTGCTGCGCGGTGAGTTCGCCAGCGGCGACCGGGTGTTGGTAGACGTGGGCGAAGAGGGGCTGACCTTCAGCAAGATGGAGCCGCTGGCCGCCGACCGCACGGTCAGGGTGAGCAAAACCGGCGTCCCGGCGTAGCACAGATGATTTCAGGTGACGGTCACCTTCAAGGTGACCGTCACCTGGACCCACCTGGATCACACCGGGAAGAAGCACATCCCCACCGTTCCCGGCCCGGAGTGCACCGCCAGGGCCGGGGAGAGTTCCGTCGTCAGCACCTCGACGCACTCGAAACGCGGCAACACCATTTCCTGCAACCGCCGCACCCCTTCCAGCGCCGCCACGTGGGTGAAGGCGACCTTGACCGCGGCCCCCTCGCCGACCCGCTGCGACATCAGTTCGACCATCCCGGCGTAGGCCTTCAGCCGGCTGCGCGCGGTGCCCAGCGCGACGATGGTTCCCTCCTGCATGCCGATCAGCGGGCGAATGTTGAGCAGCGATCCCACCAGGTGTTTGGCGCGTCCGATACGCCCGCCCATATACAGGTAGCGCAGCGTGTCGGCGGTCTGGAGCATCATTCCCTTCTGCGCCACCTCGACCACCCGCGCGACCACGTCCTTGAGGCTCAGGCCGGCCAGCGCCGCGCGCGCCGCCTCGATGGCTGCCCATCCCTGGGCCATAGCCACCTGCAGCGTGTCCACGACCGCCACCTGGACGCGCGGCAGTTGCTCGCGCAGGATGTCCACCGCTGCCTTGCATGACTGGAAGCCCCCGCTTCCCTTCGAGGTCATCGTCAGGGCGACGATCTCCCGCGTCCGTTCTGCCAGTCGTCGCAATCCCACCAGATAGTCGCCGGGGCTGGGGTTCGAGGTGGTCGGCAGAGTGGTCGCAGTCTCCAGGTAACGCGCCAGTTCCTCTGTGGTGATGTCCACCCCGTCCCGAAGCGTGTCCAGGCCGCGGTGGACGTAGTAGGGCACCACCTCGATTCCCAGGTCTTCAGCCATCGGGGAGGGAATGCTGGCCGTGCTGTCAGTCAACACACCCACCTTTTCTGACTTTGCCATCTTTTTC
>DAOTYX010000061.1:0-1659 GCA_034434635.1 Anaerolineae bacterium
GTTGGCGGATAAACCTTTGAAATTCGCCACGAATTTCACGAATGGACACGAATTTCGTTTCTCTCCATCCGTGAAATTCGCGCAATTCGTGGCAACAAAGATCAACTGCGTAACTTCTATGCTTTTGAACTGCAGAGGCGCAAAGGAATCACCGCAGCACATCAGCGTCCCCGCCGGGCCTGTGAGCCGGCGGCTGAGCGGGTGAACGGCCCGGTCACTGGCGGAGGAGTGGTTATGGCAGGCGTAGAGCAACTAGCGACACGGCCCAAGGGCTGGCGGCGCACGTGGGAGAGTGTGTCGGTCGTCTTGCGCTCGCGGGTGGCGATGATCGGCCTGGTGATCATCCTCTTTTGGGTGCTGGTGGCGATCTTCGCCCCGCTCATCGCTCCCCATGATCCTCTGGCGCAGGACGCCATGGCGATCAACCAGGGCCCCTCGCGGCAGTACCCTCTGGGCACCGACCACCTGGGTCGTGACATCCTCTCTCGCCTGATTTACGGCAGCCGCATCATCCTGCTCCTGGCACCGCTCTCGGTGCTGGCCTCGGTGACGCTGGGAACCGTGCTGGGGCTCCTGGGCGGCTACTTCGGCGGGTGGGTGGATGAGGTGGTGATGCGCATCCTCGACGCCATCATGGCCTTTCCGACCATCCTGCTGTACCTGATCATCATCTCCGCTATCGGCCCCTCGGCGGTCAACGTCGTCATCGCCATCACCTTCGTCGGCGCGCCGGGGGTGGCGCGGCTGGTGCGCAGCCTCACCCTCGACATCCGCACCCGTGATTACATCCGCGCCGCCGAGACGCGCGGTGAGAACCCGCTCTACATCATGTTCGTGGAAATCCTGCCCAACGCGCGCGGACCGTTGATCATTGACGCGATGCTCCGCGTGGGGTACGCCATCTTCGCCATCGGCACACTGGGCTTCCTGGGGTTGGGCCTGCCGCCGCCCACACCTGACTGGGGCGGCATGATCAACATGGCCCGCCGCTACATCTGGACCAACCCGCTCAGCGTCCTCTGGCCGGCGCTGGCGATCTCCAGCCTGGTCGTGGCGCTCAACCTTTTCGCCGACGGGCTGCGCGAGGAGACGACGCGGTATCAATAGGCCTGAGGCCACCGACGTCTGGGAGATAAGCATGCAGGGAGCACCAAAGATTCCCATCCTTGAAGTGGATGGCCTGGCGATCTCCTACAAGACCCGCCGCGGGGACGTGCCGGCGGTGCGCGATGTCAGTTTCGAGATCATGCGCTCCGAAGCGCACAGCATCGTCGGCGAGTCGGGCTGTGGGAAGAGCACCGTGGCCTTCGGCATCGTCAACTTCCTGGGCCGCAACGGCAAGATCGTGGGCGGACGCATCCTCTTCCAGGGACGGGACCTGGTGGGGCGCTCCCAGGAGGAACTGCGCAAACTCCGCGGCGACCGCATCGCCATGGTCTACCAGGACCCGATGCAGGCGCTCAATCCGTCCATGCGCCTGGGCGACCAGATGGCCGAGGTGCTGATCGTCCACCGCAACATGAAAAAGAGCGCCGCCGAGGAGCGCTGCCTGCAGATGCTGGAGCGGGTGTACATGGCCGACCCGGCCAGCGTGATGCGTCGCTACCCCCACCAGATCTCCGGCGGCCAGCAGCAGCGGGTGGTCATCGCCATGGCGCT
>DAOTYX010000062.1:0-23458 GCA_034434635.1 Anaerolineae bacterium
GGCCGCTGGCAGGTCTGAATCTCGACCAGGCATTGGAAGAGCCGGTTGGCTCTCTCCGCTTTCCCCGTCCCAATCGGGTAGTCGCGTCCTCGATAGTGGATCACCGTGATCGGCTGCAGGACGGCAGCCGTCCCCGTGAAGAAGGCCTCTTCGGCCTGGGCCAGCACTTCCTCGATGTCCAGGGGGCGCTCCACGACCTTCCACCCAAACAGCTCACGGGCGATGGCCATCACCGAATCGCGGGTGATGCCGGGGAGGATGGCCCCATCCAGCGGCGGGGTGGCCAGAGTGCCATCGCGGAGGATGGCGAAGAAGTTGCTGGAGCCGAGTTCCTGGACATAGCGGCTGTGCTGGGCATCGAGATAGAGGACATCTTTGTATCCCTGCGACCGGGCGATCTCGTGTGGAAGGAGGGTGCCGGCGTAGTTGCCGGCGGCTTTCACGTCCCCTGTGCTGTGCTGGGCGGCGCGATGTGTCGAATCCAGCACAATGACCCGGCCCTCGCCGGGCAGGTACGGGCCCACGGGACTGACGAAAATGTAGAACGTGTACTGCGGCGCCGGTCTGACGCCGAGCACGGTGCCGCTGCCGATCATCACCGGGCGGATGTAGAGGCTGTTCTGCTGGTGAAGCGCTCTGTGGGGGTCGTAGGGTGGCACCCAGCGCGCATTGGCCTTGACGACCTGGTGCACGGCGCGGACGAAGCCGGGCGCTGGATACGGGGGCATCGCCAGCCTGGCCGCCGAGCGACGGAAGCGGCGAGCGTTGTCTTCGGGGCGGAAGAGGACAACCTTGCCCTGTGGCGTGCGGAAGGCCTTCATGCCCTCGAAGACCGCCTGGCCGTAGTTCAGGACCGCTGCGGCAGGGGAGAGGGTCAGGTCCTGCAGTGGGACGATTTGTCCTTCGTCCCACTGGCCATCGGCGTCGGTCTGCGAGAGGAACATATAGTCGGTTGGCGTGAACTTGAACTCCAGCGGTCGCGCCCAGTCGGGCAGAGGGCGATCTGGAAAGCAGGTGCGATCCATCGTGCTCTTCTCGCCTCCTTTTCCCTTGCGTTGTGCGTACTGTCAGTATACACCGTTCTGGGGAGATGACAACGCAGACCCGACAGGTCCGCAAGACCTGTCAGGTCTGCCGGTCTTGAGGATGAGATTGCGCCGCTACTGCTCGCGGTCGGCGCTGTGCCTGGCGCGGCGCAGCAGGCCAAGCCCCAATGCCCCCAGCGCCAGAATCGCCCCCAACGGTAGCCAGATGAGCGTCCAGGGCGCCGTTCCGGTCGCCGGCAGGACCTGGGGTATCGGGGTGGCGGTCGCGGTGGGCAGCGGTGTTGGGGAGACCTCTGACGGCAATGAGGCGGGCGGCGGGGGCGGCTGCGCGGTCGCCGTCGGCACAGGAGTGGGGGAGGATTCCGTGGCGTACCATGGGGGACGAGGCGATGGCTGAAGCGCAGCAGCGGCAGCCTGGGTGGTAGGGAGGAGCGGAGGGGCTGTCGCCGAGAGGCCCACAATGGAGACCAGGACGGCGAACAGCAAGAGGACAAACGCTGCCCGGCTCTTCACATACCCCGCCCATAAGCGCATCATGCCGACCTCCTCTATGGTGTTGTTAGCGGCACAAAGGCCAGCACACCCCGCCACGCGACCGTCTATCAGCCCGACCCGTCATGGCCGATCGGGACGGGGCGGGATCTCAGCCGCTCCTGCGGAAACGGGAAGAGAGGCCCTGCCGGCCCCCGGCTGCACGCAGACGACGACTGGGCCAAAGCGGTTGTCCAACCCCTCGTTCTGCTCCAGCACCGCCCCGTACCACAGCGTCCGGTTCCACGAGTCGGCAAAGGCGTAGATGTCGTGTCGGCCTGCTGTGGCGAACGCGCCCGTCCAGTGGGTCTGCTGCTCCTCCGTGCCCCCCAGTGAACTCAGTTGAGCCGATCCCCCTGCCTGGAGGCCCTCTTCCAGGTACCAGGCGATGCCGTAGCACTCGATCACCGGGCCCGGGCACAGATAGTTCCAGATTTGGTTGGCCCGGTCAGGCGGGGACACGGGGTTGTCGTACAGGTCAACCCAGAAGGGCGCAGCCGCCACCGGGCCGGTATTCTCCACCTCCACCGTGACCGTCACCGGCTCGCCTACCGTGGGGTACTCCGGCTCCACCGTCACCCGGCTTATCCGCAGGTCCGGGTAGGGTTGGGGAGGTGTGGCCTCCCTCATCACCGCTGGCAGGACGGTCTGCCTGAGCCACGGGGTCACCGGCACGCCCGCCACGACGGCATCACCAGTCCCGTAAGGGGCAGGGCCGCTGCCATCCCCCCACCAGTTTCTCTCCGCCTGCACCCCGCCCACGACCCCGGAGATGCGCAGGCCGTAGGCGGAATTGCCGGCGATCCAGTTCCAGTTTACACCGACATCCAGATTTACGCCAGCCTTGCGCACGATGCGGATGCCGTCGGCCCAGGCCGCGATGGGATTTCGCGCCCCGGTCAAGCGCGTCTCGCCAGTCCCCGCTCCGGGTACCAGCCAGATGCCGGCGGACTCAGCGCTATCTCCCCCTCCCAGCAGCCGGTTGCCGTCCACCTGGAGTGTGGCCTGCTGGGCGAAAGCCATCCCGGCGGGACTCTCCGTCTCTCCGGCGTCGAGGGACGGGGAAGGGTACCCGGCCAGTTCGGGCGCGGCGCTGACGCGGCTGATGTCGGGGCTGCCGATAATGACCCCCCAGTAGTCCGTGCTCCCCACCCCGGCCGCGGAGGCCGTCACGTCGTTGTCGAGGGCACGTCCCCCCGATGCCCAGTAGTAGATGCCGACCTGGGCGTCGGCGATCGTGTTCGTCATCACGTCGGCGGTGGCGAACCAGACGAGCACCCCGCTGGAGGAGCCTTGGGGCACGAGGGCCACGCCCTCCACCCGATTTGCCGGGCCGATGGTTCCCATGGCGCCGTCCCGCACCACGATGCCGTTCTGGGCGACCAGAGAAGTGGGACCCGCACCGGTGACGCTGCTGCGCATCACCTGCGCCGTCAGGCCCGATCCGCCCAATTCCAGACCGTTCTTGTGGAAGCGGTGGATGGTGGATTGCTCGACGGTGAGGGTGTGAGGTGAGTCGCTGCGGGCGTAGAGGCCCACGCCACGCACCGCGCTGCTTCCGAAGGGCGTGTCGTGTATCCCGCGGATCTCCACACCGCTCACCCGCCCCCCAGCCTCGTAGAACCCGATGCCGTGAAAGGTCAGTCCGTTGCCGCGACCCGCGCCATCCACGGTCAGGTCGCTCAACTGGACGTTGTCGGCGTCATGGACACAGACCACCGGGAAACTGCCGCTGAGTGGCGGACACTCGGTGAGCGTGTCAGGGGGCCGTATGAGCGTGCAGGGGCCTGCGCCGACGACGGTCAGGCTCTTCTCAATCTCCAGTTGCTCGACGTACAGGCCAGCGGCCACCCGAATCGTATCACCCTCCTCCGCATCGTCAACGGCGGCCTGGATGGTCCTGTACGTGATCCCGTCGTCACAACGTCCGTCGCTGTCCGCGTCGGCGCAGGCCCCGTCCACGTACAAGGTGGCCTGGCCGGCCACCTGTCTGGGAGCGTTGAGCAGGAAGCCTGTAACAGCCAGGATGAGAACCAGGATGAACCGTCCCGCCCGTTTCATGATGGTAACCCTCCGGAGAGTTCTTGCTGGTTTCTTTTGCGACTTTCGGGTCTCCCACAGGTTGTCTGTGACCTGACAGGTCGTTCCGGCAATCCATTCTCGGGCCTTCACGGCCTGCCCCTCCCCCCTTACCCCCTTCCCCGCCGCCGCTTCGCGGCGCGGGGAGGGAGAGGAAACGGGGGTTTGTGACAGACGGCGAAGCCGCCCGTCACAAACCCCTTCCCCTCTCCTCCTTCTCCCCCGCTTCGGGGGAGAAGGAGGAGAGGGGGATGAGGGGGCGGGATTCGCCGGGCAAGGCGGCATTACCGGATTCATTTGTCAAACGACAGGCAACCTGCAGGAGACGTGGGGCTTTTCCTCCTACGGACTGGGGGTTGGTGGCCCACAGCAGGGCGTGGGTGTGGATGTCGGTGGTCGCGGCGTTGGCGGCAGGGTTGGAGGCGGAGGGGGTGGTGGCACGGGCGTTGAATAGGAGGGTGGAATGGCGGTTGGCGAGGGCGGGACGGGTGTCGGCGAAGGTGGGCGCGGCGTCGGGGTCGGCGTGAGGGTCGCCGTGGCGGTGGGCAGGAGCACGGTGGGGCTCGGGGTCAGCAAGGGAGGCGTGGGCGTGGGCACGGGCGTGGTGGTTGGCGTAGCCGTTGGCGTTGGCTGGTGGGAGACCAGGCGCGGCGGCCCGCCTGGCTCGACGATCACCTCTTGCCCTTCTCGCGCTGCCAGGCTCACCTCTTGTGCCCGGACACTCACCACGCCGCTCTCCACCACCACGTAGGTGACCTCATCTGGCTGCACGCGGACAGCGAACCGCGTTCCATGCACCGCCGCGACGGCCACAGGAGTGACCACCTCAAAGCGGGCATCCGCACCGGCGGGTTCGACCTGATGGGTCGTCTCCCCCCTCGCCTGATAGAGCACGACAGTGCGTCCCTCCCCATTCCTGCGTGCGCTCAACTGCTGGACCGTCACCTCGGTCTCCGGTGCGACCGTCGTTGTGCTGCCCTCGAAGAAGGCCAGCAGCGCCTGGGCTGCCCGGCCCGTGCGGATACGGTCGCCTGGTCGGATGTCCGCTCCGAGAGCCGCGGGGACCCAGGCATCGCTCCCCGCCGGCAAGACCTCCACCGCCCCGTCCACGGCGACCAGTTCGGCGGCCCCTGCCACGGGAGAGGCCATCCACGTCCGCATCAGCCAGGCACCGATGACGAACACGGCCAGCGCTGTTGTGACCCAAAGGGCCAGACGGAGCGGCGCGCCGAAGGGAACGGTGCCCCAGGCCAGCCGGGGACGTCCTTCAGCCCGTCTGGCCTGCTCCTCGGCCAGTTTCTCCATCAACCTGCGCCGGCCCTGGGCGACGACGGCGGGACTGGGACTGGCGACCGGCCCCTCCCGCAGCCGCAACGCGACCAGCAACAGCGGTCGCAGTTCGTCGGCGAGTTCGGGGTAGCGCGCCAGACACCCCTCGAGCGTTGTATTCCCCCTCTCGAGGAGGCTCAGACACTCCGCCAGTGCGTCATCCAGTGCAGGCTTACTTCGCCACATGTCTCACACGTACAGGGCCATAGTCCGCAACCGGGCCGAGAGGTTGCCGCGTGTCTCCAGGTTGCCGGCGCCGCGTAAGGGAAGGGAGAGGATCAGCGTCCCCCCCGACTCTGCACGCAGGCTGCCGCCGTGGGCCTCGACGATCTCCCGCGCGATCGTCAACCCCACCTCCATGCTGCTGATCCGCCTGGGCGTTGACCAGTCCGACCGGTGGAACGGGACAAATGCCCGATCCAGTTCCGTCACCGGTATTCCGGTCCCCTGGTCGGCGATCTCGATGCCTGCCTGGTCCTCCGTAGCGAACAGGCGCACCGAGATGACAGCCCCTTCCGGGCTGAACCTGATGGCATTCTCCAGCAGCTGCTTCATAGCCTCCAGCAACCACAAGGAATCGGCTTTCACCAGGATGAGGTGAGAGGGATGCTCCAGGCAGAAGGTGACCCCCGCCCGAAACGCTTTCTGCCACACCATCTTCAGCGCTGTGTCCACCAGATCGGTCAGGTCCGTCAAAGAGAGTTGGAGCGAGCGCTGAGGGAGGTGGTGAAAGGTCGTGATGGCCTCCACCCGCTCTGCCAGTTCGAGTGTCCTGGCCAGTGCCCGGTCTACCAGTTCCTGTTGCATCTTCTCATCCACCTGTTCGCGGGCCAGCAATTCGATGTAGCCACGCACCAGAGTGAGCGGCTGTCGCAGTTCGTGGGTGACGTTCTGGACGAACTCGGCGCGCAACTGTTCCAGTTCCTTCTGCTGCTCGCGCAGTGCGCTCAGTGTCCGCGCCACCGACCGTTGGGCCAGCACAGCACCCACCACAGCAACCACGACCCCTGCCGCCAGCCCCAGCACCAGCGCCCTTTCGCCTACCGACTGGCCCAGAAACCGGCTGGCCAGCACCGCGCAAAGGCACAAGGCTCCTATCAGGGGGGCGCCTCCTCTTATGCCTGCTTGAATCCCGTATCCCTTGTCGTCCATCTCTATCCTCCCTCCCGCGGATATGCTTCACTGGAATAACGCAGAAGGGCCGGGTCAGGACTCGCGGCAAGGGACAGTTGCCCGTGGCTCACCAGCCGTTTCTCTCCAGCACCTGGCGCAGGGCACGCAACCCTCTGTACTGGAGCGATTTGACCGCGCGGACGGATTTGCCCAACAATCGGGCTACCGACTCGATGTCCACCCCCTCAACAAAACGCAACAGGATGACCTCGTACTGTTCCTCCGTGAGATAGGCCAGGGCCTGCTCCAGGCGTTGTCGTGTCAGCCATTGCTCGGTGGGATCGAAGGGTTCAGGTCTGCTGGCCGGCGGGAGGTCCTCTACCGGCACCGGGTAGATGCGCCGGGTCTGCCGGTGGGTGTCGGCGATCAGGTTGCGGGCGATGGTGTACAGCCAGGCCAGAAGAGGCCGGCCCCGGTAGGTGAAGCGGGGGATGTGCTCCACCAGTCGAAGAAACACCTCGCCGGTCAACTCTCCGGCCAGATCGGCATCCTGGACGCGATAGAGAATGTACCGGTAGATCTGCGGTTGGTGCCGCTCGTAGATCTCCGTGATCGCTGCCCGGTCCCACTGCTGAGCCCGGCGGATCAGTTCTGCCTCGTCGTTGGACACTCCCGCTCCGTTGCGCCAGGAAAGGGTAAACACCAACAAGTATGGTAACCGCCCCGGCCAAACCGTCTCTATCATACCCGGTTTGCCACATTCGACAACTCCCCTTGTCTGCTGGCGGTTGTGGGGGTACAATTGAGGGTGATGCCTGCACAGGAACTGGTCGAACTGCTGAAAGAGGTGCCGCTCTTCTCCCGCCTCGAGAGGCGGGAACGGCGCGCGTTGGCCGAGCGCCTCCACTATGAGGAGCACCCCAAGGGCGTGGTCATCTACCATCAGGGGGACACGGGCGACCTGCGTTACTTTATCGTCGCAAAGGGAACCCTTCGCCTGCAACGGGTGGACGCCGAGGGGCGAGTCCTCGAGGTGGGCCGCCTGGAGCGGGGCGCGGCTTTCGGCGAGACCTCACTCCTGCTGGGCGATGCGCGCGACGTCACGGTCGAGACGCTCGAGCCGACCGGCCTGTGGGCCATCACTAAAGAGGATTTCGATCGCCTGCTGAAAGCGATGCCGCAGATCGAGCGCCGGCTGCAGATGCGACCCGACGTGGCCGAGCGGAGACGCTACCCTCGCTTTTCGTGGCTGGAACCCGGGGAATTGCCGCTCAAGATCGCGTACCGCCACCCGTACTTTCTGCTCGGACAGTTACTGTTCCCGGGTTTCCTCTTCCTGGCGCTCCTGACAGTTATTGCCTGGATCTTGATCAAGGGCATTTCCCCGTGGTGGGCCCTCCTCCCGGCACTGCTGGAGGTAGTCCTGCTTCTGGTCGCTCTCTATATCTACATAGATTGGAAAAACGATGTCTATCTGGTCACCAATCAACGGGTGATCAGCCGTGAGCGAAAGGGGCTCTTCCGCGAGAGTTTCGCCGCCGCCCCGCTGGCGATGGTCCAGGACATCTCGCAGGTGCAGCTCGGCGTGATGTCGCGCATCTGGTCCTACGGCGACCTGATCGTCGAGACGGCAGGGGAGAAGGGACAGGTGGCTTTCCGCGCCATACCCGATCCGGGCGGGATGCGGGACTTCATCTTCAGCCAGATCGAACGGACACGGGCGCGCGCCCGGGCGGAAGAGCGGCTCGCCATCCGCCGGGAGATGCGCCATCACTTTCTCGAGGAGGAGATGGAGGAACCCAAGCCGTCGGCCCCCGCCGCGCCGTCGCCCCGCACGACTCCCGGCTGCCTGCTCTGGCTCACGAGCCTCATCCCCAGGTCCTCTCACCGCGAGGGAGCGACGGTCACCTGGCGCAAGCACTGGACAGTGCTGGCGGCGAAGATATGGCTGCCGACGTTGCTCTTGATTGGCATCATCGTCGCCGCGGCGGTGCTGATACCTGGCCTCCAAGAGGAAGAGCGGCAGCACCTCGTTCTCGCCCTGGCGGCTCTGGGGGCCTTCATCGTCACCCCCTGGCTGCTCTGGCAACTCCAGGACTGGCAGAACGACCTCTATCAGGTAACCCCCACCCGCCTGATTGACATCGAGCGGACGCCTCTCCTCCTCCGCGAACAGCGGAGAGAGACGCGGCTGGATCGCATCACCAACGTCCGCTTCGACCAATCCTTCCTGGGCAAGATATTGGGCTTCGGCGATGTGGTGGTGGAGACGGCGGCAGGCACCTTCTACCTGAACAAAGTAGCCAACCCTCGCGGGGTGCAGGCGGAGATCTTCAGCCACATCGAGGCGTTCCAGCGCAGCCGGCAACAACAAGAGGCACGGCAACGCCGGGCAGAGATGTTGGACTGGTTCGGCGTCTATGACGAGATCCGTCGCGGTCGTCCACCGACCGAGACGACGTGACAAGGAGTTCTTGGATGAGCCTACGGCAGATCATCTTCTCCGACAACCCTCTCCTGCGCGAGAAATCGCGCCGCGTGCCGCGCGTCACGCCGGAGATCGAACGGTTGATCGAGGACATGTTCGAGACCATGCGCGCCAATGGGGGTGTGGGACTGGCCGCGGTGCAGGTGGGCGCGCCGCTGCGCGTCATCACCATCGAAATCCCTGAGGACCTGGAGGATCCCGACGCCGGAGTCTCTTTCGCGCTGCTCAACCCGGACCTGGCCCGTGTGTCGAAGGAGACGGAGGAGGGGACTGAGGGCTGCCTGTCGGTGCCCGGCTGGGCCGGCACGGTCGAGCGGCACGTCGAGGTGACGGTGAAGGGGTTGAATGCTCAGGGTAAGCCCGTGCGCCGGCGCGCGCGAGGCTACCTGGCGCGCGTCCTGCAACACGAGATTGACCACCTCAACGGGGTGTTGTTCATTGACCGGGCCAGCGAGATCTGGCCGGTGGAGGAGGGGGAAGAAGAGGCCGCCGAAACGGCGGATGCCGAACGGCGGGGCGCGATGACATAACCCTCTGACAACTGCCTGCCCACCCTCCCGCAGGTTCGGGCTCGAATCACGGCGGCGGCTCGAACCGGCTCAGCCCGCTGCCGCCAGTGGCGAACCAGAAGCGCCCCTGCCGGTCCTGCAAGATGGCCGTCACCTGCCCGGTGACCAGCCCGGAGTTGCGCGGCGTGTAGATCTGCCACTGCGCGCCGTCGAAGGCGGCCACCGCCCCGCCGGGTTGGTTGGGCATCTCTGCCGCCGACCATACCCGCCCCTGGTCATCCACGGCCAGCGCCACGACGGAGTTCCACGGCAGTTCGGAGTTGCCGGTGCGGAAGCACTCCCACCCCTCCGATGCAAACCGACACAGCCCGCCGCCGCCCGTACCAGCCCACACCCCGCCCTGCGGATCGGTGACCAGCGCCAGGATGCTCTCGGAGTCGAGACCGGGGGTGGCGGCCGTGTAGGTGATCCAGGCTGGCCCGGTGCCGGTCAGGTCGAGCACCGCCAGCCCACGCTCCGTGCCCATCCAGGCTCGTCCCTCCGCGTCCACGGTCAGCGCCAGCACCGTCTCGCTCTGAAGCCCGGCCTGCAGAGGAGAGAAGGCCTGCCAGGCCGTCCCGTCCCACACCGCCGCGCCGCGCCGTGTGCCCACCCACAGCGGGCCGCGCGGGTCGGCGGCCAGGGCCCGCACGCGCGCCTCCGGCAGGCCCATCTCGGCGGCCGTGAAGGAGCGCCACTCCTCCCCTTCCACCACGTTCACCCCACTCTCGGTGCCGATCCACATCCGCCCCCCGCTGTCCAGCGCCAGCGCGGTGACGCGGTTGTCGCTGAGGGGGGAGTTGTTGGCGTATAGAAAGGTGGCCTGATCGCCCTCGAAGAGGGTGATGCCGCTGCGCGTGCCCACCCAGACCCTGCCCGCACCGTCCAGAGCCAGCGCGGTGACCATATCGCCGCTGATCTCCCCCTCGGCCATCGTGTATGTGGTCCAACCACGCACCTGTCGGCTGCGCTCGACGCGCACGGCGACGTAGCCCACGGTGTAGAGCGTCACCAGCACGATCACAGCGATGATCAACCCACGGCTCGGTTTGATCCAGAACTCCCTGTCGGGCAGGTAGTAGGCGATACGCTCCCAGGTCTCCTCGTCGAAACGCAGCCGATACCGCTCGGCCACCGCCTGGGCGATCGCGCCGGCGGAGAGGCACAGCGCCGGGGTGATGATGAGGGTGTATTGCGGCCATTTGGTGGGCCAGATGAACAGGAGGAACCAGCCCCACACGAGCCAGGCGAAGTACAGCCGGTTCTGCCGGAAGAGGAAGGGCAGCCCCACCAGGCTGAGCAGGAAAGTGAGGATGTCGAACGGGAACCAGAACTGGCCGGGGTGCCAGACCCCCGCCCCGCTCATCCACAGCAGCGGCTGATACCAGGGGTAGTCGTAGCGGGCGACCTCCGCAGACTGCGTATAGCGGGTATGGAAGAGGAGCGAGTCCCGCAACCGGCCCACAGGGTCGGGCCACAGGATGGGATCGAGAGCGAAGAAGACCGCCAGTGCCAGCAGGCCATAGAGGAGGACGTTCCACGGGCGACGGCGCTGCTGCCAGAAGACGAAGGGGAGCATCACCAACCCCGCAGCGGCGTAGTTGTACTTGGAGGCCGCAGCCAGGCCCAGCAACGCCGCCGAGAGCCAGAGCCAGCCGCCGGCCCGTCCGTCGGTGCGACGCAGGGCGCGGCCGCAGGACAGGATCGCCACGGTGATGGCGCAGGCAGGCACCGCTTCCAGGTAGATCTCCGAGGTGTACTTGGCGGTCATCGTGTGTACCGCCAGCAGGAGGCCAGAGAGGGGGTTGACCAGCGTCACGGCCAGCACCTGGAGCGCGCCGAAGAGGACGGAGACATAGCGGTTGACCGCCAAACGGCCCAGCCGCGCGGCTTCGTCACCCCACTCGAGGAAGCCGGCCGGCGGGGCGAACGGCTGGTCGGGCGGGCCTGCTGCCCCTGCTGCCCAGAGCGCCAGCCCGTAGAGCAGTTTGACGAAGGCCGGGTGCTCAAGGGTGTAGGTGTATTGGGGAATCTGTTCCCACTCGCCGCGGGCCATCAGGCCGGCGTAGTAGGAAGCGGCCCAACTGTACACCGGCTCGTCGGCGTCCACCGGCAGGGAGCAGGCCAGGCTCACCCGCTGGGCCAGGCCCAGCAGGAGAATGAGCGCTACCAGAGCGACGCGGATGCGCTTCATCTTTGGGAGACCACGGACGATAGACCACAGACCACGGACCGTAGACCACGGACCACTAACCGCCTATAGCGCTCTGCCGACAGTGGTCGGTCGTCTGTGGTCTGTGGTCACTCGTCTGTCGTCCGTGGTCCGTCGTCCGTCGTCCGTCGTCTGTGGTCCGTCGTCCGTCGTCCGTGGTGGCTACCCCTTGACCCCGCCCATGGTCAGGCCCGACTCCAGGTACTTCTGCAACCAGAGGAAGAGGAGCACCACCGGGATGCTGACCAGCAGCGCGCCGGCGGCGTACTGCCCCCACGGGACGTTGAGATCGCTGGCCATCTGCGCCAGGGCGATGGGCAGGGTATAGCGCGGCTCCTGCCCCGCCAGGAGCACCGAGGCCATGACGTACTCGTTCCACCCCGCCATGAAGCCGAACAGCGCCGTCGTGGCCAGGGCGGGGCGGGCCAGCGGCAGGGCGATGCGGATGAAGGACTGGATCGGGCCGCAGCCGTCAATCATCCCCGCCTCTTCCAGGTCTATGGGTATCGTGTCGAAGTACCCCTTCAGGTTCCAGGTACAGAAAACCAGCGTGCCGGTGGAGTAGGCCAGGATCAGTCCCCATGGGCTGCCGTAGAGTCCCAAGCGGGTCAGGATCAGGGCGATCGGCACCAGCGCCAGCACGCCAGGGAAGGCCTGGACGGCCAGGAAGAGGATCAACCCGGCCTCGCGCCCCACAAAGCGAAAGCGAGAGAAGGCGAAAGCGCCACTGGTCGAGAGGCTCACGCAGGCAATGGTGGTCAGACCGGCGATGAACAGGCTGTTCTTGATCCAGATGGGGAAGGGCTTCTCGAACAGCATGATGCGGAAGTTCTCCCACGTTATCTCGGTGGGGAAGAACATGCCGGCCAGGTTGAGCGTGAACAGCCGCCCGCCCGGCCGCAGCGCTGCCAGGAAAGCGAACCAGATCGGGTAGAGCGAGAAGAGGACACCGAGAACGAGGATGGCGTAGGAAAAGATCAGGCTGAGCGTGCTGGGCCTTCTCATTCGTACGCTCCTTTCGTGATGCGGGTCAGGCGCAGGCTGTAGAGAGTGGCCGCAAAGAGGATGATGAAGACGATCACCGCGAAGGCGCCGATCATGCCGTCATTGCGCTGTTGGAAGACCTGCTTGTAGGCATAGATCATCACGAACTCCGTCGCGCCGGGCACGCCTGCGCCGCGTAGCGGCCCGCCGCGCGTGATCAGCCAGACCGTGTTGAACATCTGGAAAGTGGTGATGGAACTCAGGACGATGGCCGGCATCACCGCCGGGCGCAGCAACGGCAGGGTGATGCGGGTCAGTTTCTGCAGCCATGTAGCCCCGTCCACCTCCGCCGCCTCGTACTGCTCCTGGGGAATAGACTGCAGCGCGCCGAGGATGATCACGGTGAAGAAGGGATAGGACATCCAGATGTTGACCAGCACCACAGCGAAGAAGGCCAGGTTCGGGTCCAGCAGCCACGACGGGCCGGGGAGCCCCATAAGCCGCAGCACCTGGTTGATGGTGCCCTGCTCGGCGCGGAAGAAGAATTGCCAGATGAGGGCACTGATGTAACTGGGCACTGCCCAGGGGACGATGAGCAGGACCCGGAAAACCGGCTTGCCGCGCAGGTACGGATTGTTGAGCAGCAGCGCGAAGATCAGGCCGAAGATGAAGAAGAAGGGAATACAGGCGATCACATAGAGGACGGTCTTGAACATCACGAGGAAGAAGGGGCCGGTGTCATACAGCTGGGCGAGGGCCGCAGCCCCACGCAGCGGGCCGAACCACAGCACCACCGCCAGACCCGCCCCCACGATCCACCACCACCAGGTCGCCGGAGGGACCAGCGAGCGTTTCTGCACCCGATTGGCGGCGACCGCCACCACAATGAGCGGCGACATGATCAACACCAACCGGAGCAAGGCCAGCAGAGAGGGGAGCGTGAAGAGTTTTTCGAAAAGCCGGGCATAGTTGGCGTAAAACGGCTGCTGGATGCAGTGAAAACCCTGCAACGAGGGGTCGCAACAGAAGCCTGGGAAGACGGGACAGACCACATCCCAGACAAAGTTGCCGGTGACCGGATGCTGTTCGACAAACGCGGCCCGGTCTGCTTCGGGGAGCCGATAGACCTGATAGTGGTAGGTGTTGCGGTTGGTGAAGGAGATGTAGACGTTGTAGATGATGGGGAAGATGCTCAGCAGAAGGATACCGGCCAGAGTAGGAGCGATGAACAGAAGGATCAGCAGATACTTGCGCAGCCCACGATAGGTCGTGCCCATACCACTCCTCCGCTGCGCCCCGCCATCCAAGAGGATCGGGGAGAGAGTACGACCAGGTTTTGAACAAGACGGGGCGGGGGGGGAACCCCCCGCCCCGTACCAGGAGCGGTTTTACCGCATGCCGGCGATGGCCTCTTCAGCCGCCGCCTGGGCGGCCGCCAGGGCCTCCTCCGGCGTCTGCGCGCCGGTCCAGATGGCGGTGGTGGCGTCACCCACAGGCCCCCACAGCGCGTCCATGAACGGGGTGTTGGCCATGGGGATGCCGCGCGCGGCAGCAGCGCCAAAGCCAGCGACCGTGGTCATGGCCTGCACCTGGGGGTCGGCCAGAGCCGCGGCATTGGCCGGGATCTCGCGGGTCTGCAGCACGCGCGCCAGTTCGGTCTCGGTGCTGGTCCACCACTGCATCACGCGCACCGCCGCCTCGGCGTTGCCGCGGTCCACAGCGTTCTGGGTCAGCATCCAGACCTTCACGCCGACGAACGGGCGGCCCATCGGGGCGATGCCGTAGTCAATGCCGGCTGCCTCGAGGCTGGCGATGGCCCACGGGCCGGTCCACCACGCTGCCGCCTGGCCCTCGCTGATCATGGCCTGGCAGATCTCGTGGCTGGTCTCCGCCGGGGCGACCGCGCTGAAGCGCTGGATCCAGTCCGCCGCAGCCAGTCCCTCGGGGGTGTTCAGGTAGACCGTGCCCTGGTCATCCACGTAGCCGGGCATGCCGAAGCCGAAGTAGATCGGCGCGACATGGTAGGCGTCGGGGTTGCCCAGGCCCTGGTTGCACAGCAGGTACTGGTCGGGGTTCGCCGCGCGGAAGTCGGTGGCCAGGGTCAGCAGGCCCTCGAAGTCATCGGGATCGGGCAACTGGTCTTCCGTGATCAGCGCCTTGTTGTAGACCAGAGCGATGGACTCGATGGTCTCGGGCAGGCCCCAGATCTGACCGTTCCAGATCACCGCGGAGACGCCGGGGGCGACATAGTTGGCCTCGAGATAGGCCTGATCCACCCACTCGTCAATGGGGGCGATGTTGCCGGCCAGAGCGTTGCGGCCGATCTGGTCGTTGGCCCAGGCCAGGATGTCAGGGCCCTCACCGGCGGGGGAGGCAACGGCCAGCGAGTCGGACAGGTTGTCCACCTTGGAGTAGGCGATCTGGATGCAGTCAGTGTTGGTGGCGTTGTACTCGTCGAAGAGCGCCTCGATCGGCGCCTGATAGTCGCCGCCGTAGCCGTGCCAGATGGTGATCGTGGTCACCCCGTCAGGGCAGGCCTGAGGAGCCTCGGTCGGCGCCTCGGTGGGCGCCTCAGTGGGCGCCTCGGTCGGCGCTGCCGTCGGCGCTTCCGTCGGCGCCGCAGTGGGGGCTGGCCCGCAGGCCGCAAGCATCAGCCCCAGGGCGACCATAACCGACAGTAGAGCAAACGTGTACCGCTTCATCTTGTCTTCTCCTCCAGAGATTTGAAATACAACAGAAGGTGATCTTGTTACAGGACGCCTGTCACACTTTTCTTCCCGCCCTCACCTCCTTTGCTTGAGATCTGTCCGGAGATACTGCCTGGTTCTTTTCATTCTAGCACCAATCCACATACTGTCAAGATAACGGCCTACCACGCCGACCGAAGTCGCCCGCTTTGGGCCTTTCGCCTGCGGTCGGCCTGCGCCGACCCTCACCCCACCCCCGGCGGCTTCGCCGCCACCCTCTCCGTAGGCGCCCAGAAAGGCCGATTTCCAATCGGCGCACGGTGGCGGGCAGCGAGGTAGACAATGACTGCCATCCGTGAAGGATCTGTCCCCAAACTGCAACGTACTTGCCGGGATGGAGGGCTTGCTTTCCACCCATTCTGTGCTAAAGTATAACAACCGGGTTGAAAGATGGGCGCGAAGATCCTGGTAGTGGATGACGATCTCGAAGGCCTCAAACTGGTGGGGATGATCCTCCAGGCGAAGGGCTATCAGATCGTCGCGGCGCAGAACGGAACGCAGGCGCTGGCCAAAGCGGTGAGCGAGGCCCCCGACCTGATGATCCTCGACGTGATGATGCCCGATATGGACGGCTACGAGGTCTGTCGCCGACTGCGGGCTGACCCACGCACAGCAACGCTCCCGGTGGTGATGTTCACCGCTAAGACGCAGGTGGAGGACAAGGTCACCGGCTTCGAATCGGGGGCGGATGAGTATCTGACCAAGCCCATCCACCCCGCCGAACTGATCAGCCGGGTGGAGGCGCTGTTGGCCCGCTCCGCCCGCCTGGGCGGCCCCGCCTCGCTCCAGCGCACCGCCCAAGTGTTCGGCTTCTTGGGTTGCAAGGGCGGCGTGGGCATCAGCAGCCTGATCACCAACGTTGGCGTGATCCTGGCGCGCGAGGTCGTGCCGGGCAAGAAGGTGTTCCTCCTCGATCTCCAACCCGGCCGGGCGACGATCGGCCCGCAGATGGACGTGAAGCTGCGCGGCGGGCTGCAGAGCCTGCTGGCCCTGCCGGCCAACGGGATCACCGCTGAGACGCTCTTCTCTCAGACAGAGCGACACTCCACAGGGGTGGTGGTGCTCCCGGGGCCGTTGGTGCCGCTCGGCATGCTCCCGCTCACCCCCGCCCACGTTGAGACGATCCTCCGTCTGGCAGCAGCCAACTCCGACTTCGTGTTGGTGGACCTGGGCTCCGAACTGGGGCCGGCGAACCAGGCGGCGCTGCAGCAGATGGATCACCTCTTCGTCGTGTTTGAGCCGCAGCGTATCTCGCTCATGCTGGCGCAGGCGATGCTGACCAGCCTTGAGGAGATCGGTTTTGGCCGGCACCGCATCGGCCTGGCTGTGCTGAACCGCGCCCCTGCAGCCGTGACCCTCGGTCGGGACGCGATGGAGAACCTCCTTCAGCACCCCATTGACGTCATCCTCCCACCTGCGCCGGAGGTGGCCTTCCAGGCGGCGGAGCGGGGCATGCCCATGGTCATGATCCAGGCCGGCGGCGTCTATGCTGAACAGGTCCGCCAGCTGGCCCGGCTGCTGGTCACGCTGTGATGGAGAACGCGGGACTACAGGCAGGGATCGAGAGGGCTGCTGACCTGCTGCGCCAGGCGCGGCACGCCATCGCCCTGACCGGCGCTGGCGTGAGCACCCCCTCGGGCATTCCTGACTTCCGTACCGAAGATGTCGGCCTGTGGGAGAAGGACGACCCGATGGAGGTGAGTTCGATCTTTGCCTTCCGCCGTAACCCCGAAGCCTTCTACCGCTGGATCAGGCCGTTGGTGCGCACCATGCTGGAAGCACAGCCCAACCCCAGCCACAAGGCGTTGGCCCGTCTGGAACAGGCGGGCTGGCTGAAGGCGGTGTTGACGCAGAACATTGACGGCCTGCACCAGAAGGCCGGCTCGCGCAACGTGCTGGAACTCCACGGCCACACCCGTCAGGTGACCTGCATCTCCTGCTTCCGCACCGTCCCCTCAGAACCGGCCTTCGCGGCGGTCGTCCGCGGCGAGGTGCCGCGCTGCGCCTTCTGTGGGGGCGTGGTCAAACCGGATGTGGTGCTCTTCGGCGAACAACTGCCGGCCCAGGTGGTCGCACAGGCTATGGAACAAGTCCGCCAGGCCGATCTGATGCTCGTTTGCGGGTCATCGCTGCTGGTGCTGCCGGTGGCGCGGATGCCGGGGCTGGTCTACGGCGGCGGGGGCAAGGTGATCATCATCAATCGCCAGGAGACCTACGCCGACGAATTCGCCGCGGTCGTGCTGCGTGGCGACGTGGCGGAGATCATGCCACGGCTGGCCCAGGCATGCCTGGAGGGAGAAAATTGAGCAAGGGAGGGATACGCCAACGGCTTGCTCGCCTGGAACGGATCATCGAGATCAGCCGTTCGCTGAACTCGACGCTCAGCCTGCGCCCGCTGCTGGAGAAGATCATCCTCGCGGCGCAGGATCTGACCGACTCCGAGGCCGGTTCCATTCTCCTGCTCGACCGCCAGACCGGGGAACTGCGTTTCGCGGCGGCGACCGGAACCCGCAGCCGCGAGATCGCCGCCGTCGCCGTGCCCCTCGAGGGGAGCGTGGCCGGCTGGGTCGTGCAACACGGGCAGCCGGTTAACGTCCATGAGGCGCACCAGGACCCCCGCTTCTACCACCAGATCGAGGAGAAGATCCAGTTCTCCACCCGCTCGCTGTTGGCGGTGCCTCTGACTTTGAGAGGCGAGGTCATCGGCGTGCTGGAGACGGTCAACAAGCGCGGCGGCGCCTTCACCGTAGAGGACCAGGAGACCCTGTCAACTCTGGCCGACCAGGCCGCGATAGCGATCGAGAACGCCATGCTGTTCCAGCAATCCGACCTGGTGGCCGAGATGGTCCACGAGATCCGCACCCCCCTCACCGCTATCGCTGGCTACGCCGGGATGCTTCGCCGCGAGGACCTCCCCGCAGCGACGCGACAGGAGTGCGCCGTCACCATCCAGCAGGAAGCGATGCGCCTTGGCCAGTTAGTGGGGGACTTCCTCGACCTGGCCCGTCTGGAGTCAGGACGGGCCTCGCTGGAACGCGCCGCGGTGGCATTGGGACCAGTGGTGGAGGAAGTGCTGCGGTTGTTACAACCCTCGGCGGAAGCCCGTCAGATCGTCCTGACGGCGCATCTGCCTCCCCAAATGCCGCCTCTGTGGGCCGATGAGCAACGGCTGCATCAGGTACTGGTCAACCTGGTGGGGAACGGCGTGAAGTACTGCCGCCCCGGTGACCGGGTGACAGTGCTGGCAAAGGCAGAGGAGGAAGAAGCACGCATCTGCGTCATGGACACCGGCCCGGGCATCCCGGCTGCGGCCCACGAATACCTGTTCCAGAAGTTCTTCCGCCTCCCCAGCACGGAGAACGCCGAGGGGACAGGGTTGGGGCTGGCCATCGCCCGCCAGATCGTCGAAGCCCACGGTGGACGCATCTGGGTGGAGAGTGAAGAGGGCCGCGGAGCCACCTTCTGCTTCACCATCCCGCTGTGCCACTCCCAGGATCGCTGACCAGAGGTTGCCAGCGTCGTCGCTCTTCTCGCTTCGAACGCAATACTCCACAACAGCGGAAGACTCCCAGGTTGCGCCCCCTTGACAAACGATGTGCTCTGCTGTATCTTGATTGAGAGGGACAGAGGATTGCCCATGCGCCGGAGGATAATGCTGGTGGCGCTGGCCGTCCTCGCCCTGGGCGCTGTGGCCCTCCTATGGCGCAGCACGCGACCACCGTCACCCGCCACGCCCACACAGTCGCAGGACGAGACGGTCTATACCCAACGACGGGAGCGGATGGTGCTGGAGACGATCATCAACCGCGGAGTCAGCGACGAGCGGGTGCTGGCAGCCATGCGCGCCGTCCCCCGCCATCTCTTCGTGCCGGAGTCGGAGCGGGACCTGGCCTACGGCGATTTCCCCCTGCCCATCGGCTACCACCAGACCATCTCCCAACCGTACATCGTGGCGTTGATGACCGAACTGCTGGCGCTCCAGCCGGGTGACCGCGTGCTGGAGATCGGCACCGGCTCCGGCTACCAGGCAGCCGTGCTGGCCTCGATCCCCGATGTCGAGGTCTATTCGGTGGAGATCATCCCCGAACTGGCGGAGAGCGCGGCGCGGCGGCTGGCGGAACTGGGCTACAACGTCCATTGCCGACAGGGGGACGGCTATTACGGCTGGGCGGAGGAAGCGCCGTTCGACGCCATCATCGTCACTGCCGCGCCCGACCACGTCCCGCCACCGCTGGTGGCGCAACTGGCAGTAGGTGGGCGCATGGTCATCCCCATCGGCCCGCCGGGCGGCTACCAGACCCTGTGGCGGTTCGTCAAGCAGGAGAACGGCGAACTGCAGGCCACCAATATGGGCGGCGTGGCCTTCGTCCCGCTCACCGGGCCGGCCAGCGAGGGGAACTCGCAGCAGGACCACAGCGGATGGCCGGACCCGTCGTGGTGAGCCAGACGGCCAGGTAGCAGGCCGCCCCCAGCAGCAGCACGGCGCCGAAGCCCCAGGAGAGGGCCAGCAGCGCCGCCAGGACGGAGGCGACCACCGACAGCGCGCCGTTGACCCCCCAGGCCCACGCCGTGAGGCCTGGGGCTTTCTGTTGCAGGAGCGCCAGGGTGGCCGGAAAGGGAATCCCCATCAGCACCCCCAGCGGGGCCAGCCCCACTACCGTCAGCGCCGCCCGCGCCGCCAGCGGCCAACCCAAGAGTGGACCGGAGAGAAGCGGCAGCGCGGCGCGACAGAGGACCACCAGTCCCACCAGCGTCAGGAGCGCCATCCCGCGCGGCACCCGCGGCGAGAGCCGGCTGCCCACCCCCGAGAAGAAGAGCAGCGTCCCCAGCACCGCCGCCATCGCGTAGGTCGGATGGCCCAGGAACAGAATGAAGCGCTGGAGCAAGGGAATCTCTACGAACAGGTAGGCCAGTCCCAACAGGGCGAACGGCAGCAGGTCGGACAGCCGCCGACCCTTCTGTCCCCTGGCGGCCGCAACCGCCAGGTCTGGGCGGCGGGGGGCGGACAGGGGCAGGAGCACCAACATCCCGGCAGAGAGCGTGGCCACGGCCAGCAGGGCCAGCAACACCAGGTAGCCCGCGCCGCCAAACGGCTGCCAGACATGGCCGGCCTGCGCCAACACCTGGCCAGCCTGCCGCCAGCGGAAGAAGTGGCCAAAGAAGGGCCGGTCGTCCGTCGGCGGGGTGACGTCGAAGGGGTAGGCCGCCAGCCAGGCCGCCCGATCCTCCGCCGTCAGCAGTCCGATGCAGGCCAGATAAGTATCCGGCGAAGGCAGGAGGTTGTAGCGGTTGACCTCGTCGGCCTGGACGCCAGGGACGTACACCAGGTCGAAGGCCCGCGCGGCGGCAAAGTCGCGCACCGTCCCTATCTCCTCCGGCGTGAATGGCCCGCGACGGGCCAGGATGAGCATCTGGCTGTAACTGCGCAGCGCTACCAGGCTCTGGGCGGGGTCGCTCCCCAGTCGCTCCAGCGCCGTCGTCGCCAGGGCGAAGGCGCGCACCTCCTCCGAAGGGGGTGTCTGCAGCCAGCGGACGACAACCAGCAGCCCGTCTTCGTCCAAACGCTCCAGCGCCGCCGCGAACCCCTCGACGGTGTAGCGGTAATCCTCGGCCAGGCTGTAGGCGCCGGAAGTGACCGGATGGTAAGTGCCGGGTGAGGGAAGGACGATCACGTCATAGCGCGGGCCGGGACGGGCCAGGAAGGCACGCTCCTCCTCGACGAAGAGCCTCACTTCGGGCCGGTCGTAGAGGTTCCCCGCCCATGCCCCCTGCTCGCGCACGGCGCGCACCAGCAGCGGGTTCGGCTCCACCGCCGCCACCTCCCGCGCCCCCTCGGCCAGCGCCACCCACAGGTCGAATCCGCCGCGCGGGTTCAGCACCACCGTGCTGGCCCCTGGGCGCAGGCGATAGGGGAGCGCGGTCAGCAGACAGTCGGTCAGCGGCCGCAGGTCGGCGGGACGCGAGAGGTACGTGATCGGGCTCAGGTCGTCCCCGTCCACGAACAGCCCCCGCTGGGGCGGCGGCGCCTGAGAGCAGGCGAATCCCTGTCCGGGCATGCTGCGGATCCCGCTGGAGTCCACCACGTCCACCCGCGAGATGCTGTTCCAGTCTTGAAAGACCAGCCGGGCGTCCGGCAGTTGCAGGGTGGTGCTGAGGCCTTTGTACGGGGAGAGGCGCGGCTGAAGGAAGGCGGGCGGACGGATGGCGACGATAAGCAGGACTGCGGCCAGGAGCAGCGGTGGCAGATGGCGGACGTGGGGAGGACGGCTCGCGAGGGCGAAGACCAACGCGGCCAGCAGTCCCAGCGCCGCGCAGAGGAGCACCACCCCGACCGCCCCGCTCAGCGCCGGCAGGGTCACCGCCAGCAGACAGCCCGCGGCGGAGCCGGTCAGGTTGGCCGCGTAGGTGCGCCCCGTCGCCTGGGGCTCCACGGTCAGCCACAGCCCCACCGCCGCCCCGGTACACAGAAAGGGGACGGCCAGGGCCAGATAGTGCAGCGCCAGCACCCCCCACTGCGCAGGGGCGATGGAGACACGGAAGGAGTCGAAGGGCACGTACAGGGTCAACAAGTACGAGCCGACGGCGCTGGCGGCGAAGCCCCAGGCGCAGGCGACCAGCGTGCGGTGTGGGCGGCGGGTCAGGCCAGGGGCCAGGCTCAAGAGCGTGCCACTGGCTCCAAAGCCCAACAGCGCCAGGCTGACGGTCATGAAGGCGAAGTGGTAGAACTGGGCCACCGAGAAGAGGCGGGTGAGGTTGACCTCAAAGGCCAGCGCCGCAGCCGAGAGGAGAAAGAGGCCCAACCGTTGCATCAGACCTCACCTGCTCGCCACCTTACGCACCTTACCTCCGGCCTCCCACAGGCTCACCGTCTCCACGTGACAGGTCTGCGGGAACATGTCCAGCGGCTGCGCCTCCACCAGGCGGTAGCCGGCCTCGGCCAGACGGCGACCGTCGCGGGCCAGCGTGGCCGGGTCGCAGGAGACATACACCAGGCGGCGCGGCGCGGCGACGAGCAGCCCGTCCAGCGCCTCCGGCTCCAGGCCGGTGCGCGGCGGGTCCACCACAGCGGCGTCCAGCGGCTCCTCCAGCGCTTCCAGCAGCGCCGCCGTCGGCCCCTCCACCACCTCGACGTTGTCCAGCCCTTCAGTGTTCGCCAGCAGGTCCTCCACGGCCTGCGGCTCTACCTCCACCGCGTAGACCAGCCCGGCCCGTTCGGCCAGGGGGAGGGTGAACAGTCCCACGCCGCAGTAGCCGTCGAGCACCGTCTCGCCGCCGCGCAGGTCGAGATAGGCCATCACCTGCTGCACCAGCCGCTCCGCCTGGGCGGTGTTGACCTGGAAGAAGGAGGGAGCGGAGATGCGATAGGTACGGCCGGCGACCGTCTCGTTCAGGTGGTCCTGGCCCACCAGGGTCAGCGTCGTCCCGTCGGCGCGCAGCAGCACACAGGAGACCGGCAGGTCCAGTTCCAGCGCTGGCGGGTCATCCCCCTCGGTTTCGAAGATCAGCATCTGCTCGCCGCTGGCGACGGCGGCGCGCAGGGTGAGCGCGCGCAGGCCCGGCAGGTCCACCTCCAGCGCCGCGTACAGGTCGGCCAGGAGCGGGTGGAGGATGGGACAGGCGGTCACCGGGGTGACGTGGTGGCTCTCGCCGCTGTAGAAGCCCAGCCCGCCGCCCGGCACGGGCCGGAAGCGCGCCTGGTTGCGATACGCCCAGCCGCTGGGGTCGGGCAGCGGCGGACGCACTAGCGGGTCGGTCAGCCTGCCCAGGCGGGTCAACTGGTCGGCTACCACCTGGGCCTTGTAGCGCAGTTGAGCGGGGTAGGCGGCGTGTTGCCACTGGCAGCCGCCACAACCGTCTGGGCCGAAATGGGGACAGGGAGGCGAGACCCGGTCGGAGGAGGGACGTACCACTTCCAGCAGCCGGGCATAAGCGTGCCGGCCGCGGTCGTCGGTCACCTCCACCACCACGCGCTCGTCAGGCAGGCCGTAGGGGACGAAGATGACCTTGCCCTCGTGCCGGCCCAGCGCCGCCCCGCCGTGGGCCATTGCCGTGAGATCGAGCGTCAGGCGCTCGCCCATCTATCCCAACCTCCCGCTGGCGACCAGAGCGGTGAACACGGCCAGGAACCAGTGGATCAGGAAGGGGTAGAAGAAGGAACGGGTGCGCCAGGCGACATAGCCATAGGCGGTGCCGCCGAAAATGCAACTGAGCGTCTCCAGTTCGGGTTTGCCGAAATGGGCCATGGTGAAGGGAACAGCCTGCAACAGCAGCGCCAGCGGCCCGCAGGCGCGGTAGAGGGCGAAGAGCAGGAAGCCGCGGAAGAAGAACTCCCAGCCCAGGAGTTCGACGCCGTCGGCCAGCCAGAAAGGCAGCCCACTGCG
>DAOTYX010000063.1:0-3915 GCA_034434635.1 Anaerolineae bacterium
TACCCCCTATGATACCAGAGGTTGGCGATCAGGTGGTACCCTTTTCGATTATCACAACGGGCTTAAGTGGTCCCCTTTTATTTTATCACACACAACTGCCCATTGGGTTGCGTGATTGTAAGCCCAAACACTGTGAATGGGCTCGCCAGCAAAACTGTCACCATAGATCAGGCAACTCGGATAAGGTTTGTCGGACGGATAGCTTTCGATGATCTCGCCGTGCAGGACACTGTAGAAGATTTCATCGAAGGAGAGACGGTCTGCCTGGGCTTCTTCGTCGGCGTGGTCGGTGATCCGAACACGATTGTAACGGATAGCGTCAATAATGGCTTGGATGTCCACAAGATAACCTTGCCAAACGGATTCTGCTCACCATTGTAGCGCGACACGCCGAGATTGCAAAGGGCTGGCTAACACGGATCAGGCAAACTCAGCAGGTCAGGCGGAGGGGGTGGGATTCGAACCCACGGTGACCGCAAGGGCCACAACGGTTTTCGAGACCGCCCCGATCGTCCACTCCGGCACCCCTCCGGCGGCACTCACAGATTATAACACGGAGTAGCCGGTCACACAACTGCAATGGCCTCTGCCCCCGCTTGCCTTTCGCCATCGTTCTGTTATCATTCACCTCGATGGCCGAAGTGTTGGAGGGAAGCGTCGAGCGGGTGACCTACTACAGCGCCGAGACGGGCTACACCGTCCTACGTCTGGCCGTGCCCGGGCGGGCCGACCTGGTGACGGTGGTCGGCGCGCTGCCGGAGGTGCAGCCCGGTGAGCGCCTGCGGCTGGAAGGGGTGTGGACCAGCCACCCGCAATATGGCCGACAGTTCAAGGCGGAGCGGTGCGAACAGGTGCTCCCCGCCACTGCTGAGGGTATCCGTCGCTACCTGGGCTCGGGCCTGGTGCGCGGCGTGGGCCCGGTGACGGCGCAACGCATCGTCGAGCGCTTCGGCGCGGATACGTTGCGCATCCTCGACCAGGAGCCGCAACGCCTGCACGAGGTGCCAGGGGTGGGCCCCAAGCGCGCCGCCGCGATCGCCCAGGCCTGGGTCGAGCAGCAACAGGTGCGCCGGGTGATGCTCTTCCTCCAGGAACATGGCGTCACCACCGGCCTGGCGGTGAAGATCTACAAGACCTACGGCGACGAGGCGCTGCGTGTGGTGCAGGAGGAGCCTTACCGGCTGGCGCGGGACATCTGGGGAGTGGGCTTCAAGACCGCCGACAAGATCGCCCGCGACCTGGGCCTCCCGCCCGACAGCCCGGCGCGCATCCAGGCCGGCGTGGCTTACACCCTCAGCCAGCTGGCCGACGAGGGACACGTCTATGCCCCTGAGGATGAACTGGTGGCCGAAGCAGCCAGGCTGCTGGAGGTGGAAACCGTTCTGGTGCCGCCAGCGATCACCACGCTGGACAATGAGCGCGTGGTGCGGCGGGAGCGGTTGGTCTACCCTCTCCCCGGCCAGGCTGCTTCGCCCGCCCCCGCCGTCCGTGAGGAACAGGCGGTCTACCTGGCCCCCTTCTACCAGGGCGAGGTGGGGGCTGCGGGACGGCTGCAGGCGCTGATCCACAGCCCGGCCACGCGCCTGGGCCGTTTCCATCGCGTGGACTGGGGGGTGTTGCTGGAGCAGTTGGCCCATGAGGCGGAGGTGGACCTCTCCCCCGCCCAGCAGGAGGCGGTGCGCGCCGCACTGACGCACAAACTCACCGTGCTGACCGGCGGGCCGGGCACGGGCAAGACCGTCACCGTGCGCACGGTCATCGCCGCGCTGGAGACGCTGGGCGGGCGCTACGCCCTGTGCGCCCCAACCGGCCGCGCCGCCAAGCGGCTGAGCGAGGCCACGGGCCGCCCGGCCCAGACCGTCCACCGCTTGCTGGAGTACTCCCCCCAGGAGGAGTTCCGCCGCAACGAGCACAATCCCCTGCCGGTGGACCTGCTGATCGTGGACGAAGCCTCCATGCTCGACTTGCTGCTGACCCACCACCTGCTCAAGGCGGTGGAGCCGGCGACGCATCTGCTGCTGGTGGGGGATGTGGACCAGTTGCCGTCGGTGGGAGCGGGGGACGTGCTGCGCGACATCATCGCCTCTGGCCAGGCGCACGTGGTGCGGCTGACGCACATCTTCCGCCAGGCGGCGCAGAGCGGCATCGTCGTCAACGCCCACCGCATCAACCAGGGGCAGATGCCGCTACTCAACGAGCACGATGATTTCTACTTCTTCTCGAAAGAAGAGCCCCAGGAGGCCGCCGACCTCTTGGTTGACATCGTCGCCCGGCGCATCCCGGAGCGCTTCGGGCTGGACCCGCTGGAGGAGGTGCAGGTGCTGTCACCGATGTACCGCGGCGAGTGCGGCGTGGCCCGCCTGAACGAACGCCTGCAGGAGCAACTCAACCCGCCCGCCCCCAACCGTCCAGAGCGACGCATCGCCGGGCGCCTCTTCCGCGTGGGCGACCGGGTGATGCAGCTGCGCAACAACTACGCCCCGGGTAAGGAGGTCTACAACGGGGACATCGGCCGGATAGTGGGCATAGACGGCGTCAATCAGACGCTGACGGTGCGCATGGACGAGCGGCAAGTGGTGTACGACTGGAGCGAGGCCGACGAACTGGTGCACGCCTTCGCCATCTCGGTGCACAAGAGCCAGGGCAGCGAGTATCCGGCAGTGGTGGTCCCTCTCCTCACGCAGCACTACATGATGCTGCAACGCAACCTGCTCTACACCGCGGTGACCCGTGCGAAGCGGCTGGTGGTGCTGGTGGGCACGCGGCGGGCTGTCGCCATCGCCGTGCGCAATGACAGGGTGCGGCAGCGCCACTCTGGCCTCCGCCTCCGTCTCTGCCAGTAACCCCTCCCCCCCGTCCCCGCATCCCCGCGTCTCCCTATCGTCGGACAATCACCACCTAAGCGTCTCCTTTCCGTCAAGCCCTCGTCTCCCATTTGTGGTATGCTCTATGCGCCGGTAGAAACCGGGCCTCAGGCTGTTCCCAACGCCGGGCCTGGGTACCGATATCTGGTAAGGGTAAACTGGTAAACTGGTAAACTGGTATACTGGGCAGGTAAGGAGGGAAGCGATGAAGCACAGGTGGATCAGGGTGCTATCAGCGGTCGGATGGCTTCTCCTGGGATTGATGGCGGGATGGCTGTTCCCCAAGCCGAAACTGTACGCTCTGGAACAGATCGCCCAGTCGGCGCGTCCCTACCGCGTCGTTCGGACCACCGTTCTCTTCCACCGGCTCTGCACTGAACTTCTCCCCACTACCCCCCTGGGGCAGCATTATCTGGACCTGGGTTACACTTATTGGGACGAGTTGGGGACGCTGATCTGGTACGACGAAGCGATGGCGGAGCAGACCTGGCGCGTGATTGACCTGTACTCGCCCGCCGTGGAGGCGTTGCTGGATGGGGAGGGAGCCACGTACCGCGTGAGCCAGGAGATGGTGGACGAGTTGCTCCGCTTCCTGGAAGGAATGGAGAACCGGGCCACCCCCGAACTGAGGCGCGTCATCCAGGACGAGCGGGCGCGGGTGCCGTGGGACGATCTGGCCGGGCTGACGGTGGAGGAAGCCTGGGCGAAATTGCAGGAAGCGGCATCGGAGTGAAGAGATGGAACACGCTGAGGAACAGACGCCAGCACGCTCGGTCAGCGGGGTGAGCCTGATGGTGGCAATCCTCACCTTTCTGGCGGTGTGGGGCGGGGTGACGCTCCTGCTCACCGACCCGACCGGCCTCCATTTTCCGCCGTCCCCCTCTACCCCGCGCGGCTTCGTGACCAGCCTGCTGCTCTTCTGGCTGCCCGCCCTCACCGGCTCTCTCGCCTGCCTGGCCGGCATGATCGGCCTCTCGGCCAACCGCGGCAGGCAGGCGGACGTACAATACCGGGCGGCGCTTGGCCTCATCCTTGGGCTGATCCCCTTCTG
>DAOTYX010000064.1:0-29679 GCA_034434635.1 Anaerolineae bacterium
GGGGAGATGATCGTTCTGACCCAGGTCGGCTACGAGCGAGTGTCGCGAGAGCGGATAAACCCAGCGGAGACCACCGGTGCCACTCTGGTTACAGGCCGTCACCAATGAACTGGGCAGGCTGAACGCTGGCTACTATGCTGTCACCGCGCTGATGGCCATCCTTTGGGCCGCCAGTGAGGTGATCATCGGCTCCCCCGAGCAGCCGATGCGGGCGCTCCGCACACGCGGAGCCGCGGTGTTGATGCTGATCAACGCCCTTTTCGCCTGCCTGGCACTGGGAGCCGCGCTGGCCCTCATCCCCGGATCGGCCTCCTTCTGGACCGCGCTGGGGGTAGGGCTGGCGTGGCAGTCTATGCTGCGCGGCGGCATCAACCTCCAGCCGCTGCCCCTCTCCCCAGGCGCCGACAGCGAGGGCATGGGTGTCCCCCTCAACGAGCTCTACAAACGCCTGCAGGGCTTCTGCGTGGACCAGATCCGCCGCCAATTGGTGGAGGAGCGGGTGGAACTGATAGAGCGGGCCATCGCCAGGCTCACCGTACCAGAACTGGCCCATATCGCCCGGCTGGTCACCGCCGCCCTGGGTAGCGGGTCCGCCGAGGCGGAGCAGTACATCAACCGGCTCGAGAACGACCAGGACTACCCGGAAGAGCAGCGGGAGATCATGCTCATCTCGCTGATCCTGGACAAGGGGGGCGGGGACATCCTGCACAGCCGGCTGAGAGAGAGACGCCGTCGCCGCTAGTTCCCCACAGCAGCCAATACCTGATCGTGAAGCAACCTCCCGCAGGCCCCGAGCCTGTGGGAGGTTTTCTGCACCGCTACCCGGCACCAGGGAGTGTGGTATAATCTCCCCAGCATCGCGAGGGAGGGCAGTGGCAGAGGAAGAGGCCGCCTACCACGTCTTTGCCGTCTCCGACGGCAGCGGAGGCACCGCCGAGCGGGTCATCCGCGCCGCGCTGACTCAGTTCGGGTTGCCCGTCGAGGTGCATCGCTTCGGCGAGGTGCGCCATATCGAGCAGGTGCGCGAGATTCTGAACCATGCCGCTACCTACCGCGCCCTGATCGTCCATACCCTTGTCTCCTCTGAACTCCGCCAGGCGCTGTTCGACGAGGCCCGTCGGCGTCACGTCGAGACCCTCGACCTGATGGGGCCGCTCCTGGAGCGGCTGTCGGACCTGCTGAATACTGCCCCACTGGCCCAGCCAGGCATGTATGGGGCTGAGGAGTACGCCCGCCGTATCGAGGCAGTGGATTTTGCCTTCCGCCACGATGATGGACGAAACATTGAGGAGATCGAACAGGCGGAGATCGTGTTGGTGGGTGTCTCTCGCACCGGGAAGACTCCGCTGAGCATCTATCTGGCCTACCGGGGATGGCTGGTCGCCAACGTGCCCATCGTCAAGGGGTTGGAACCGCCAGCGATCCTCTTCCGCCTGCCGCGCGAGCGGGTCATCGGCCTCACCGTGGAGGCCGGGCGACTGGCGCAATTGCGGATGACGCGGGTGCGACGGATGGGAAACGCCGTTCCTGACTACGCCGCGCCAGAGAGTGTGCGCGAAGAGGTGCTCCAGGCGATGCGCATCTTCCGGCAGGCCGGATGGGAGATCGTCAATATGACCTCCAAACCGATTGAGGAAGCCACCGCCGAAATCGTCGCCCTGGTGGGCGGGCGGGCAACGGAGTGAGCATGGACGTCACCCCCATCCGCAAGCAGTACCTCCAACTGAAGGCCCGTCACCCGGACGCCCTCCTCTTCTTCCGCCTGGGTGACTTCTATGAGACTTTCGACGCCGACGCGGAGGTGGCCGCACGGGAACTGGACCTGGTGCTGACCTCGCGACCGGTGGCCAAGGGGGTGCGCGTGCCGATGGCCGGTGTGCCCCACCAGGCCCTGGAGAACTACATCGCCCGCCTGATCGAGAAGGGTTACCGCGTCGCTATCGCCGAACAGGTGGGCGAGGTCACCGGGCGCGGGCTGGTACACCGCGAGGTCACCCGTGTGGTCACCCCCGGCACGGTGGTGGAGCCGGCCCTGCTGGACGCCCGGCGGCCCAGTTATCTGGCCGCGCTGGTGATGGAGGACGGACAGGCCGGACTGGCCTACGCCGACATCACCACCGGCGAATTCGCCACCACGCAACTCGACGCGGAGGAGGTCGCCCGCGAACTGGCCCGCCTCCAGCCCCGCGAGTGCCTGGTCCCAGCCCCCCTCCAACCTCCAACTTCCAACCTCCAACCTCCAACCTCCAACCTCCACCTCACCCCCCTCCCCCCCTACCGCTTCGAGACCGGCGCGGCGCGACAGATGCTGCTCGACCACTTCGACGTACTCACCCTGGAAGGGTTCGGCTGCGAAGGGTTGCCACTGGCAATCCGTGCCGCAGGAGCCATCCTGCACTACCTCACGGAGACCCAGCCGGCAGCGCTGACCCAACTGACCACCCTGCGTACCTACTCCACCGCCCAGTTCATGACGCTGGACCCGACGACGCGCCGCAACCTGGAACTCACCGAGACGCTACGTGACCGCAAGGTACAGGGTTCGCTCCTGGGCGTGCTGGATCACACCCTCACGCCGATGGGCGGACGGTTGCTCCGCACCCGCCTCTCCCAACCACTGCTGGACTGCGCCGCCATCGCCGCGCGGCTGGACCGCGTGGAACAGTTCGTGCGGGACGGCGTGCTGCGCGCGCGGGTGCGCGACACGCTGAAGGAGATGCCCGACCTGGAGCGGCTGACCAACCGCGTCGTCGGCGGGATTGCCACCCCGCGCGACCTGGCCGGCATCCACTCCGCACTCGAGGCCGTAGCACGCCTGGCCGATACCCCTCTCCCCCCTCCCACCTCCGCGGAAGAAGGGGATGTCATCCCTTGTCCGGAGGTGGCCGCGCTGATCGCTCAGGCGCTGGTAGACGAACCCCCCGCCAGTCTCTCTGCTGGTGGGTTGATCCGCCCCGGCTTCTCCGAGGAACTGGATGGCCTGCTGCGCTCGGTGCGCGAGGCCCGCGAATGGCTGGCCAGCCTGGAGCAGCGTGAGCGGGAACGCACCGGCATCCGCAATCTCAGGGTCTCTTTCAACAAGGTCTTCGGCTACTACATCGAGGTCACCAAGTCCAACCTGTCCGCCGTGCCTGCCGACTACATCCGCAAGCAGACGCTGGTCAATGCCGAACGGTTCATCACACCGGAACTCAAGGAGGTAGAGACCCTCATCCTCAACGCCGAAGAGCGACAGGTGGAGTTGGAGACGCGCCTGTTCCGCGAGGTCTGCGCTCAGGTGGCGAGCCGGGCCTCCAGCCTGTTGAGCGCCGCCGCCGCACTGGCCCGCATAGACGTGGCCGCTGCGCTGGCGGAGGTGGCCGTGCGTAACCGCTACGTCCGCCCGGAACTGAGCGACGACACGACGCTGGAGATCGTCGGTGGGCGGCATCCGGTGGTGGAGCAGCACCTGCGGGACGAGCCCTTCGTCCCCAACGACCTCCACCTGGATGACGAGCGCCGTATCCTGGTCATCACCGGACCGAACATGGCCGGCAAGTCGGTTTACATCCGCCAGAACGCCCTCATTGTGCTGATGGCGCAGATGGGGAGTTTCGTCCCCGCCGAGCGTGCCCGCGTCGGCGTGGTGGACCGGCTCTTCACCCGTATCGGCGCGCAGGACGAGGTGGCCGCGGGCCAGTCCACCTTTATGGTGGAAATGGTGGAGACGGCCAATATCCTCAACAACGCCACGCCGCGCAGCCTCCTGATCCTGGACGAGATCGGACGTGGCACCAGCACTTATGACGGGCTCTCCATCGCCTGGGCGGTGGTGGAGTACCTGCACAATCACCCGGAGCGCCGGGCGCGCACGCTTTTCGCCACCCACTATCACGAACTGATCGAACTGGCCGACCGCCTGCCGGCGGTACACAACGTCAACCTGGCCGTGGCAGAGGAAGGAGGACAGGTCGTCTTCCTGCATAAGGTCGTGCCCGGCGGGGCCGACCGCTCCTACGGCATCCACGTGGCCCAGCTGGCCGGCGTGCCCCGCCCGGTGATCCACCGCGCCCAGGAGTTGCTGGAAGGGCTGGAGTCCGGCAAACTGCGCCCCGGCACCGCCACCCCGGAACCCTACCAGCCGGTGCTCTTCGCCGACGAGCATCCGGTGGTAGCGATGCTGCGCGAACTGGACATCTCGACGATGACGCCGCTGGAGGCGATCACCCGGCTGTACGAGTTGCAAAAGGCCGCTGGAGACCCGCCAAAGACAAAACGGAAGCGTTGAGCAAAAAAGGAGGTCGTTATGAACCGCAGACAGAGAACCGGGCTGGCTTTCGGACTGCTCCTTATCCTGCTGGGGGCATGGTTCCTGGCCGCCCAACTGGTGCCAGGACTGCAGGAGTGGGCCAGAGTTGAGATATCCTGGCCACTGATTCTCGTCGCTGTCGGCGTCTTCCTGCTCCTCCTGGGCCTGCTGGTCGGCGCGCCGGGGATGGCCGTCCCCGCCTGCATCGTCGGCGGCATCGGCGGCCTGCTCTACTGGCAGAACCTGACCGGCAACTGGGAAAGTTGGGCTTATGCCTGGACGCTGATCCCCGGCTTCATCGGCCTGGGCACGATCCTGGCAGCCCTCCTGGGCGAAGGGGGACGGGGGACAGCTGCCAACGGCTTCTGGATGATCCTGACCAGCCTGATCCTGTTCGCCATCTTCGGCTCGCTCTTCGGCGGCCTGGAGGTTTTCGGCCCCTACTGGCCCGCCCTGCTGATCGTCCTGGGCGTGGCCATGCTCGTCCGCGCCCTGGTCCGACGCCGGGCGTGACCCGCTGCCCCATTGCTGCCTGGAAAGGAGATACAATCCTATGGAACAACCCCGTCGGAGACACCACGGGGGACTGGTCGGGCCGACCATCCTGATCGGCCTGGGCGTTCTGCTTCTCCTCAACACGTTGCACATCGTCTCCTGGAGCATCTGGGAGATGCTCCTGCGTCTGTGGCCGGTCCTGCTGATCGGCTGGGGGCTGGAACTACTCCTGGGCCGCCGCTCCATCTGGGGTTCGCTGCTGGCCGTGGTGCTGACCCTGGCCATCCTTGCCGGCGCCGCCTGGCTGATGGTCGGCCGCGTCGGCGGGGAACCCCTGCCGGGCGAGGAGGTTGCCCAGCCCAGCGGCCAGGCGACGGAGGCCACCGTCGTGCTGATGCCCGCCGTCGGCGAACTGCACGTCAGTGCTGCGCCAGCTTCCTCACCGAACCTGCTGGAGGGGACGGTGCGCCCCCTCTACGGTGAGCAGGTGGTCCAGGATGTCGCGCAGGCTGGCGGCACCCTGTCCGTAACCTTGCGCAGCACGGGCACATCCTTCATGCCCGCTGTGGGCGGCACAGGCGAGGGATGGAACCTGCAGTTGAACCCGAACCTGCCCCTGCGCCTCTCCACCGCTATGGGCGCGGGCTACTCCGAACTACGGCTGACCGGCCTGACACTGAAAGACCTGAACGTGAGCACGGGGATCGGAGAGACCAGAGTAATCCTACCCGCAGAAGGCCGCTTCCGCGCAGAGGTGGATGGCGCTATCGGCCAGATCACCATCGTCGTGCCAGCGGGATTGGGTGTGCGCGTCGTGCTGGACACCGCCCTCGTCAGTTGGGACACGCCTGCCGACTTCCGGTGCGAAGAGGACATCTGCACCTCCCCTGGCTACGAAGAGGCCACAAACCGCGTGGACCTGGAGGTCGGCATGGCGATCGGCAGCGTCACCATTCAGATGGAATGAGCCTCACCCCCTGATCCCGCTCTCCCGAAGGGGCGTTTTTTGGCCGCGAATTGCACGAATGGCACGAATCATCCGAGGAATTCGTGCAATTCGTGGCAAAAGAGAGCGCGTTGTGAAAGACTCCGCGGTTTGCTGCAACGGTATCAGGTGAAGAGCAGGAAGATGCTGACCGACCGCCAACGAGAACAGTTCGCCCGTAACCTGGTCCTGGAAGGGGTGGGCGAAGAGGGACAGGAACGGTTGGGACGGGCGCGCGTGCTGGTCGTCGGTCTGGGTGGGTTGGGGTCGCCAGCCTGCCTCTATCTGGCCGCGGCCGGGGTGGGCACGCTGGGCGTGGTGGACTACGACACGGTGGCGCTTTCCAACCTCAACCGGCAGATCCTCCACCGCTTCGCCGATCTGGGGCGGGCGAAGACGGCGTCGGCTGAGGAACGGCTGCACGCGCTCAACCCCGACCTGCGCGTGATCCCCTACCCGGAGCGGTTGACCCTCGAACGGGCGACAGCCCTGGCGGCGCAGTACGACCTGGTGGTGGAGTGCTCCGACACCTTCGAGACCAAGTTCCTGGTCAACGAGGCCTGCGTGCGCGCCGGGGTGCCGCTGGTGTGGGCCTCTGTGCTGGCCTGGGAGGGGCAGATGTCGGTGACGCTCCCGGGGCGCGGCCCCTGTTACCGCTGTCTCTTCCCGCCCACGCTGCGGCTCGAGGGCGCGCCAACGTCACGTGAGGTGGGCATCCTGGGCGCCGTCGCCGGCACCTTCGGCGCGCTGGAGGCGGTAGAGGCGGTGAAGCTGTTGTTGGGGATGGGACGGCCGCTGGTGGGACGGCTGCTGGTGTGGGACGGCCTGGCCGGCACGTTCGACGAGGTAGCCTTCGCGCCGCAACCCGGCTGCCCGGTCTGCGGGGGGCAATCCGCTCAAGACCCACCGCAACACCGCTCCGCCCGTACAGACCCGCCGGGAGCGGGAGCGTAGCGCCGCTGCGTCCCCACCGCCCGGCGACTGAAGTCGCGGCGTAACCGCCTACCCGCGCCGACCGAAGTCGCCCGCTTTGGGCCTTCAGCCAGTGGTCGGCCTGCGCCGACCGCTGTTTCCGCGTTACGCTCAAGCCTGCGGGAGGGCAGCAGTCACAAACCGGCCACGAATGGCACAAGGGGGTCAGCAGGCCGCCGCGGCCAGCAGGTCAGCGGTGACCTGCTCGATGGACTGATCGCCGTTGATCTCCACCAGCAACCCCTGCCGACGGTAGTAGTCAACCAGCGGGCGCGTCTGCTGCTGGTACACCTCCAACCGCTTGCGCACCGTCTCCGGCCGGTCGTCATCCCGCTGGTAGAGTTCACCGCCGTCCTTGTCGCACACCCCCGGTTGTCGCGGGGGGTTGAAGCGGACGTGATAGGACTCCTCACAGAGGCGGCAGATGCGCCGCCCGCTGATGCGTTCCACCAATACCTCATCGGGCACGGTGATGTACAACACACGGCAGAGGCGGTGCCCTTCGTCGGCCAGGGAGCGCTCCAGGGCCTCCGCCTGGCCGATGGTGCGCGGGAATCCATCCAACAGCGCGCCACCCGCGCAATCGGGTTGCGCCAGGCGCCCCATCACCATCGCGATCGTGATCTGATCAGGCACCAGTTCGCCGCGCTCCATATACCTGCGCGCCTGGAGACCCAACTCTGTCTCCTGCTTGAGGTGCTCCCGAAAGAGGTCACCGCTGGCGACATGCGGCAGGCCGAGCGCGTCCTGCAACTTCGCCGCCTGCGTGCCCTTGCCTGATCCAGGCGGGCCAATCAAGACGATATACCTGGGTTCCGAATCCATCGCGCCTCCACAATCCCTCGAGTGGGCATAGTATAGGCCAACCTCCGCCAAAGTCAAAGGGCATCCAGCGGGCCTCGGGCGCGAAGCCTGCCGCGAGCCTCCTTCGACCCGGCTCGCCATGCGCGCTCCACGCAGGGCGCCCCTGCAATGACGGGCGGAAGCGACGTCTCGAGCAGTTACGGCCCATCACCCAAGATCGGCAGCCCTACTTGCACATTTCCCCAACTCGTGGTATAGTATCGTTGTCCCTGCTGTGCACGTGATCGCCGACGTGCGTTTTGAGCCAACAAGTAAACAAAACGGGGACTGTCTCTTCAGTTGGGAATGCGGTAGCCTTCGGGCAAGGCAGACCCCCTGAGCAGGTCCCCACCTGCGAAAGCAGGTTCAAAACTAAGCGGCACACGGCACGGCGGGGCGTTTTTTGCCCGCCCCAACCCCGTCGGCTCTCGGATGGCTTCGCCTCTGCGGAGAACGGTTGAGTATGCTGCAAGAACGGGTCTCCAGCGACGTCTACGTTTTCACCAGCGAGGTCTATGTTCAGGTCACTGCCGGGGTCATTGTGACACCCCAGGGGGCAGTGGTCATTGACACCCTGCCCGTCCCCGTCGAATCCCGCGCTATGGCTCAGTTCATCGCCCGGCGCTGTCCGGCTGGCGTGCGCTACGTCATCCTCACCCATTACCATGCCGACCACACCTTCGGTGCCTACCTGTATCCGTCCAGTGCCTGCGTCATCGCCCACCAGCAGTGTCGCGCTTTCCTGGCCGACCGGGGACAGCGGGCGCTGGAAGAGGCCAAAGCGGAAAACCAGGAACTGGCCGAGGTCACCCTCCGCCTGCCCGACCTGACCCTCGACGCCGGCGAGATGGACCTGCTGATCGGCAGGCGACGGATGCGTATCCTGTGGACCCCCGGCCACGCCGCCGATGTGCTCTCTGTCTTCCTGGAAGATGACCATGTCCTCTTCGCCAGCGACACGATCATGCCGGTGCCGGTCATCCTGGACGGCGACCCCGACACGCTGAAAGCCTCCCTGCAACGGCTCCTGGCCCTGGAGCCCGATACCATCGTCCAGGGCCACGGAGAGGTCATCCTGCGCGGAGAGGTGGCGCAGGTGATCCGCAACAGCATCGCCTATCTGGAGAAGATCCAGGACCTGGCCCACAAGGCGCTGAAGAAGGGTAAGAAGCGAGAGACACTGATGAGCGTGAACGTCGAATCGTGTGGCCTGTCACGTGTCGCCCTGGATGGCCAGGCGCAGCGGCTGCACGCCGCCAATCTCCTGGCCATCTACGACCGCCTGGCTCAAGAACAAGGGCATGGATGAGCAGACAGAGCGCATCCTGGCTGCTGTGCGCGCCCTGTCGAACGAGCAACGACAGTGGGTTCTGCGGCGGCTGATCGAGGAGTACGGCCTGCCCGCGCCACCGTCTCTTGCTCTGACCTTCACCGAAACACCCCTGGAAGGCCCCCCTGATTACGCCATCCTCTTCGACGGGGGTAGCCAGGGCAACCCCGGCCCTGGCTACGGCTCCTACCGCCTCACCCGCACTGCGGATGACCGCTCCGACATCGTGCGGCTGGACTTTGGCGGGGAGATGACCAACAACGAGGCGGAGTATCGCACGCTGATCGCCGCGCTGGAGGGGTTGATCGGGCGCATCGAAGCCTCAGGGCGTTCCCCCAGTGAGTTCACCGTGGAGGTGCGCGGCGACTCGGCCCTGGTGATCCGCCAGGTGAAGGGGGAATGGCAGACCAAAGACGACCGGATGCGCCAGTTGTGTCGCCGGGCCCGTGAGTTGTTGGCCCGCTTCAAGGCCCGCCGCCTGGTGTTACAGGGGCGCGAGGAATCGGTGCGAGCGCTGGGACACTGACCGCCCGCTCAACCCGGCACGTTCTGCAAGCCCCACCGTTCGCGCACCCGGCGCTCTGCCGGGCTGAACAGCGCACGGTCCACCACCAGGCCAATCATCACCGTCACCAGCATCACAGCGATGACCTGGCTCATGTTGTTCAGTTCTCGGCCCATCGTCAGCAACTGTCCCAGCCCCATGCTGACGTACAGCAGTTCGCCAGCCATCAACGAGCGCCAGGCAAAAGACCAACCCAGCTTCATGCCAGAGAGGATCCCCGGCAGGGCCGCTGGCAGGATGACGCTGGTGTACAGCCGCACCCCCCGCGCGCCCATCGTCCGCGCGGCGCGCAGATAGAGCGGCGGCGTGTTGTGCACCCCGTCCGCAGTGGAGAGAGAGATCGAGAGCAGCGCCCCCATCACCACGACGAAAAGGATCGCCTTCTCCGAGAGGCCGAACCACAACAGGGCCAGCGGGAGCCAGCAGATACTCGGCAGGGCCTGCAGGCCCAGCACGACGGAGCCCACGGTCTCCTGCAGGCAGCGAACGCGGCCCAGCAGCAGGCCGAGGGGAATGCCCACCAGCAATGACAGCCCATAGCCGACAGCCGCCCGGCGCAGGCTGACCAGGATCGCCAGCGGATAGGAGCCGTTGGCGAAACCGTTGACCAGCGCCCGCCCCACACTGAAGACCGACGGGAAGAGGTAGGGCGGCCACAGGCGAAGCCGGAAGAGCATCTCCCACGCCACCACCAGCACGAAGAAGAACAGCACCTTCAGCCGCCAACCGCTCAGCCACCTGATGTTCATCCCGCCCCCTCCTCCTGCGCGGCGGCAGCCAGAACCTCGCTACGCAGGTCGGCCAACACCTCGCGCGCGGCGTCCACCAGCGCGTGGTCCTCGATATGTCGCGGACGGGGAAGGTCGCAGCGGAACTCCCGCTTGATGCGGCCCGGCCGCGCCGAGAACAGCAGCACCCGGTCGCCCAGCACCAACGCCTCGCGAACGTTGTGCGTGACGAACAAGATCGTGTTGCCGGTCTGCGCCCAGATCTCCTGCAACTCCCCGTGGAACATATCCCGCGTCTGTGCGTCCAACGCGCCAAACGGCTCGTCCATCAGCAGCACCTGGGGTTCGAGCGCCAGGGCGCGCGCCAGGGCGACGCGCTGTTTCATACCGCCAGAGAGCTCGTGGACGAACGCATGATGAAACCCTTGCAGACGCACCAGGCGCAGGTAGCGCTCCGCCCGCTCGTACCGCGTGGCTCTGGACAGGCCGGTTGCTGCCAGGCCGAAAGCCACGTTGTCCCGCACATTGAGCCAGGGGAAGAGCGCCGCCTCCTGAAAGATGACCACGCGGTCCCGCCCAGGGCCGGCAATGGGCCGCCCATCCATCCGCACCTCGCCGCTGTCGGGCCGCTCCAGTCCGGCGATGACGCTCAGCAGGGTGGATTTCCCGCAGCCCGACGGGCCCAACAGGCAGACGAACTCCCCCGCGCCGACGCTGAAGGAGATGTCCCGCAGAGCAGGGGTCTGACCGCGCCGGGTTTGGAACGTCTTGCTGACCCCGCAGACCTCCAGCTTCACCTCTCCCCTCCTTCCTGGCCCGTCCAGCCACCAGTCACTGGACAGGAGGCAGCCCCTGCTCCTCCAGCACGCGGTTGAGCAGGGTCAGGTCGTACAAACCCGACAGATCGGGCCGCTCGTCAAGGAAGCCTGCCTCGTAGGCGCTCTCCGCCGAGGCCAGCAGCGTGGCCGGCAGCGGGTCGTAGGTGACGCGCATGCGCGACCAGGCCCCCGCCAACACCTCCGGGGACAACGCCTGACCGGTCAGCCGCTCGATCTCCTGGTTGGCCAGCCGCTGCGCCTCCTCAGGGTTCTCCTGCTCCCACAACGTCAACGCCACGTGGGCGCGCAGCCAGGCCTCCACCAGATCGGGGTGTTCCTGCAAGAAGGGGGTGCGTACGATGATATTGGCGGTGACGAACTCGCCATCGGGCCACAGGTCCCGTTCGTCAAGGAAGAGCACTCCTCCACCCTCCACGATCAACCGGCTGGCCCATGGCTCCGGTACCCAGGCCCCGTCAATCTGCCCCTGGCGGAACAGGTCGAGGATCTGCGGGTTCTGCGTGGGGACCACCTGGACGTCGCCGCCATTCTCCACCAGGACCAGGCCGTGCTCGACCAGGTAGGCACGCAAGGCCACATCCTGCGTGTTACCTAACTGTGGGCTGGCCAGCCGTTTGCCGGCCAGGTCATCTGGCGTGGTGATGTTCGCCTCCGGCCGGACGACGAGGGCCGCGCCGCCGCTGGTGGCTCCGGCGACCACCCGCAGCGCCTCGCCGTTGCTCTGGACATAACCGCTGATGGTGGGGTTGGGGCCGATGTAGGCCAGGTCAATCTGCCCTGCGAACAGGGCCTCGATCACCGACGGTCCAGCGTTGAAGGTCGTCGCCTGCAGCACGATATCCGGCCCCAGGGCCTGCTGAAAGTCCCCGCGCGGGATGCCGATGAGCGCCTGGCTGTGAGTGATATTCGGGAAATAGCCCACCCGCATCGTCACCGGGCCGGCAGTGCCTGCCCCGCCTCCCCCGCAGCCGGCAAGGGCAGCCACCATAACGCCAAAGAGGGTCACCTGTATCCAGCGCTTCATTGGAAAGCCTCCTGAGGGAGTTTCAGCGCATCGGCCAGCGTGGTGTGGTCAATGACAGAGACGATGGCCTGGCGCACCTGCGCCATCACTGCCCGCACCGGACAGGTCATCTCATCCGGACAGGTGCAGGGTTCGTAGGCGATGCGGCTCACACAACTCACCGGAGCGATGGTGCCATCCAGGGCACGGATGACCTCGCCGATGGTGATTTCGTCGGCCCTGCGGCCCAGGGCATAGCCGCCGCCGACCCCCACCTGGCTGCGGACGAGGCCGGCGTTACGCAGGGTGATGAGGATCTGCTCCAGGAAACGGGGGGGGATGTTGTTCCGCTTCGCCAGTTCGCGCAGCGGCACCAGGCCCTCATCCTCGTGGGCAGCCAGGTCTATCAACGCCAAAAGGCCGTACTTGCTGCGTCGGGAGAGTCTCATAGCCGAAATGTCATAATGTCTATAGAATTACTAGGGATTATACTCCCCTTTCCTGGACCTGTCAAGTTATCAGCCGGTTCCCCCTCAGGCCCTGATGCCGGGCGTGCCTGCCCTCCCCACCGAGCGACAATCCAGCGGGCCTCTGATTAGCGCTGCCCTACGGTGCTCGACGCGCAACCGTTCAGGCCCCCAGGAAACGCCGCCGCTGTTCGGGGGTGAGCAACGCCAGGAGGTCGGGGATCTCCGCCCGGCGCTCTGGCGGCACCCCTTCAAGCAGCGTGCGCACCGCCTGCGCCGCACCCGCGGTCTCCGCCCGCAGCGCCATGCCGTCGAGCAACTCGTCCACCTGGCCCGCCGTCATCTGGCCGATGAAGGTGTCCACCGGCACACCGACAGCGTTCAGCGTCTGGAAGGTCTGCCGGAGCGCAGCCACCGAGATGCCACGCCGCTCCATCTCAGGCGCCACGTAGTCGTTGAAGAACTTGGCGTCGAGGATGGACTGTCTTCCTGCTTCGACCTCGCGCATCTCCTTCCACAGGTTGCGCCCCTTGACCAGCCCCTCGATGACGCTGTGGGTCAGTTCCGTGCCCCCCCAACCGATGATGCCCGCCGTCAGCAGCCAGTCAATCAGCGTGCCCACGGTGAAGTTGTCGAAGATGCCGCCGATGCCAGCGTTGAACAGCATCAGGTTGGGAGAAGAGAAGAGCACGTCGAAGCCCAGCAGGCGGAAGAAGCGGATGTTGGTCAGGCCAACAGCGATGATCGCGGCGAAGGTACCCAGCCAGTGGGACCACAGCCGTTTCTTTGCCGGGTAGTCAGGGGCAGCCGGATCGGCCAACCGGCGGAGACCGGCGGAGATCGGCCCCCGCTCCCAGCGGTCCCAGAACGCCTCCAGTATCCGCTCGATGAAAGTGGCGATGGCCACCAGCGGCGCCAGGGCGACCCACAGCGCGTCCGCCGTCTCATCTCCGCCCTGCCCTGGCGGAGCCGCCCAGGCCACCGCTGTCGTCAACGCCAGCAGGAGCAGCAACATCAGCGCGACCCACAATGCCTTCCGTCCCATGATTCCTCCTCCTTCGTGTCCTGGTGACCTCGTGGTGAAACACCACCTCTTTATGGAGACGCTCGCCTTACAGTTCCAGTTCGAACAGGACCGCCTCCTCCTCAAAGCCGCAGCGGCGATAGAAGGCGCGGGCGGCGCGGTTGGCCTTCTCGGTGCTGACCTCGACCTCGCAGCAGCCGAGTTGGCGGCAGCGCTCGATAGCGGCAGCAACCAATCGGCGGCCCACGCCCCGTCCACGCCAGCCCTCGGCGACGACCAATTCGTCAATCAACCCCGACGGGCCCGGATGAAGCAGCGTCTGGCGGAGGGTGAAGTTGATGAACCCCACCGCCTGCCCGCCAGCCCTGGCAATCAGGATGTGGGTATCCTCCCGGCCCAGCAGCGCACGGCAGTTCTTCAGCGCGCGGGACCGATCGAGCCCCGCCGTGTCCCTCATCGCCGAGAACAAAGCCATCAAGAGCGACTCCAGCGCCGGCAGGTCGTCCGGCGTCGCCTCAGTCACGACGATCACCTCATCCAATACGGACCTCCCTCTCAGCCTTCCGCAGGTCTATGAAACTCCAGGAGCCCCAAACGATGCCGCGGACTCGCCGGCCAGCCAGCCGGTGGAGAAGGCCGCCTGCAGGTTGTAGCCCCCCGTGTCGGCGTCCAGGTCGAGGACCTCGCCGGCGAAGTACAACCCGGCGACCCGTCGCGACTCCATCGTGCGCGGATCCACCTGGCGCAGATCCACCCCACCGGCGGTGATGATCGCCTCGTCGAAGGAACGATGGCCCGTCACGGTGAGACGGAAGTCCTTCAACCAGCCGCGCAGCCGGGCACGCTCCTGCGCGGTCACCTGGTGCGCCGGCCGGTCGAGAGGGACCCCGACCAGGTCGGCGCAGACCGGGATCAGTTTTGTCGGCAACAGTCCCTTGAGCAAAGCGCGAAACTGCTGTCGGCCATGCGCGTCCAGGTCGCGCAGCAGACGCGCATCCAGTGTCCGTTCGTCCAGCGCCGGCTTCAGGTCAATGGACACAGCCACCTTCCGGCCCGCGCGCAGGGCATCTACCGCCATCCGGCTGAGGGTGAGGATAATCGGCCCGGAGAGGCCAAAGTGGGTGAAGAGCATCTCGCCGAACTGCTCAGCCCGCGCCTCATCGTCCACCCACAGCCGCGCGCGGACGTTGCGCAGGCTGAGCCCCTGCAGCCGCGCAGCGACGTTGCCCGCGGTTTCCAGCGGCACCAGCGCCGGTCGGATCGGGACGATGGTGTGGCCGACCGCCTCGGCCAGCCGATAGCCATCACCGGCGGAACCGGTAGCCGGGTAAGAGGCGCCACCGGTGGCGAGCACCACCGCGTCCGCCGGGTAGCCCGTCGGCGGCTTCCCGCCCCTTGGGGCGACGCGCACCCCCGCAATGCGCCCCCCTTCGGTCAGCAGGCGGTCCACTGGCGAGCGGGTGAGCAGCCTTGCGCCCTGGGCCTCGACCCAGCGCAGGAGCGCCGTCGCCACCTCCTGCGCCCGGCCGCTGGCCGGGAAGACCCGTCCCCCGCGCTCGGTGACGGTCTCCACGCCCAGGCTGGCGAGGAGTTCCAGCAGTTCGTCGCTGAAGAAACGGGAGAAGGCGGGGTAGAGAAAACGTCCGTCAGGCTGGAAGTGGGAGATGAAGTCGGGCAGCGGGGCGATGTTAGTCAGGTTACAGCGCCCCTTGCCGGTGAGGCGCAGTTTCTGCGCCGGTCGGTCCATCTTCTCCAGAACGAGGGTATCCGCGCCCAGCGCGGCAGCGCGGCCCGCAGCCAGCAGGCCCGCCGCGCCTGCACCGACGACGATCACCCTCCTTGTGGGCACCCTTCCTCCGATCCTCCAGACGGCACACGGCGACCGAACCTGATCCAGCCTCACTTCTTGCGCCGCGACAACACAGCCCACACCGCCAACGGCACGCCGACCAGAAGCCCCACCCCAACACCGATGGAAGCGCCGAACCTGATCACAGCCGCCATACTGTCCCCAACAACGGGGGCCAACACGGCTTGAACCGGGCAGAGGAACACAGCCACGACAACCAACAGCAGCACACCCCCCACCCGCAGCAGGGCCTGGGCTTCGCCGCCGGTTGTCCACAGTTCCTGACTGCCACATTGGGGACACTTCGCCACGCCCCAGTTTCTCGAGAAGGTGGCACCGCACCGTTTGCACTCGAATTGCATACCCGCGCCTCCTGATGTGCTGGCCTCGACTACGAATTCCCCTCGGCTCTCACAACTCCCCCTTCCCCGCAGCGGCGCAAGCGCGCGGCTGGCGGACCATCTACCCCAACGGTCTTCCACCAGGCTGTACCATGAGGGTTGCATTTTGCAACCTGACATGGTATAATCCACTCATCTGCCTGGGGAGAGAGAGCGATGTCCATCTTGCACGTGCGCAATGTCCCTCAAGACCTCTACGCGCGCCTCAAGCAACGCGCCAACGCTCAGCGCCGTTCTCTCAGCGCCGAGGTGATCACACTCCTCGAATGGGCCGTCGAACAGGCTGAAACCTCGCCCCAACTCGCCCTCTCCTCCATCCGCCGTCGCCGCTCCTTCAACCCCGCCCTCGCCGGTGCTCCTGACAGCACCGAACTCCTCCGTCAGGACCGCGAGCGATGAGCCTCGACTGCGTCGTTGACGCCAGCGTGGCGATCAAACTCTTCCTGGTCGAGCCACTCTCCGACCGCGCCGACGCCCTGTTTGACCATCTGACGGTCGCCCATCCGCCCCGCTTCTACGTGCCCGACCTCCTTTTCGTCGAATGCGCAAACATCCTGTGGAAGTATGTCCGCCTCTTTCGATACCCTCAGGATGCCGCACAACAGGACATCGCCGATCTGGTCAGCCTGCCGTTTCAGGTCATTCCCACCGCGGGTCTGGTCGCAGAGGCCCTGGCCGTAGCCGTCACCCACGGCATCACCGCCTATGACGCCGTCTACGTCGCGTTGTCCCGCCGGTTCTCTCTCCCCCTCGTCACTGCCGACGAGACCCTGGCGCGCCGCCTGGCGAAGTCCGAGTTCGACGTCCGCTTTCTGGCCGATTGGCCACCAACAGCCACCGCAGGAGGCTGTGCCTCATAGGTCCCGCGTAACCAGCGGCAGGTAGACGCGATACCCCTCCACCGTGATCACCACCTCATCTGGCGTTGGGTCGGGCAACCCCAGACCGTCCGTCACCCTCAGCGTGAAGGTCAGCACTGCCGGGTTGGCAAGTGCGGTGAAGGTGGGGCTGACCACCAACCATGGGCCGCCGACCAACGGGCCGCCCGTCTGCGCCCATCTACAGGCAACGGCCCTCATCTTCGCGGCAGTGCCATGCAGTACCAGGTCACCGTTCGGACGATGTGCGCCCGACTCCCATTATATCCCCCTCACCCAACCGGACAACCGGGGATGCTCGTTTGGGCTGCGGCGATTTTGTCGCCGCTTGCAGAGCGCTGACACGGCCGGCGCACTCCAAACCCAGGCCCCCCTACACCATCCCCGCCAGTAACCGACGGGTGAGCGCTTTCGTGCCCGGCTCCTGCTCCCCTGCTGGCCCGACGCAACCCGGGCAACCATCGGCGCAAGGGCAGGACTCCACGCGCTCCCGCGCCGCGGCCAGGAGTGGCTCGAACCGTTCGTAGAGCCGCGCGCTCAGCCCCGCGCCGCCCGGAGCCTGGTCGTAGAAGGTCAGGCGGGGACGGCCCGTGCCCGCGGCACGCGCCTCCGCCAGCGCCCCCAGGTCCCCCGGCGCGCACAGCAGGTGCAGCGGCGCCAGATGACGGAGCAGGTAGGCCAGCCCCGAGAGCGCGCTGCGCGCTCCATGCGCCCGCTCCGCCAGCCGATGACAGGACGGACAGAGGGTGATCAGGTTGTCCAGGTGGTTCGCCAGCCGGAACCGGTCGCTGGCGGGCAGATGACTGAAGGTCGCGAGCGGGGTGAGGTGATGGACATCGTGCTGGCGGTCAGGACGCTCCGGCGCGCCGCAGTGCCGGCAGCGATAGCCATCGCGGGCGCGGGCGGCATCGCGCTGGGCGGGCCAGTCAGGACCGTAGTCATTCGGCGGGCGCAGCACCCCTTCCTCATGCATCCGCTCCACCAGGTCCTCCGCCAGGTCGAGCCAGGCCCCCACCGTCTGCATCGTCTGCGGCGGCAGATCCACCTCCACCCACCCCAGCACTTCATGAGTGTACCGGCGCACCTGCCGGTAGCCGGTCACGTGCGTCGTCACCTCCAGCGGCCCCACCGCCGCCGTCCACGCCCCACCCTGCCGCTCCTCGGTCGTCTCCAGCACCACCACGCTGGTCGTCCCGCTCGCGCGGGTGTAGAAATCCATCTCCGTGGACCGCACCCGCGCCACCCCTGCCGCCCAGTCCATGTCCTCCACCTGGTACGCCTCCCCCTCGTGCAGGTAGACCGCGCCAGGATGGACCAACAACGGCGCGCTGGGCCGGTCCACCTGACCGATGACCCGCGGCGACGTCTCGCCCATGTCCTGGATCACCACGGTATCCGGCGCGCCCGTGCGCAGACCCACCGACCGCGCCGGGTAGTCCTCGCCGACCCAGACAAACCGCCCGTCACTCCGATGAAGCCGCTCCGCCTCGGCCAGCAGTTCCAGCAGCGGCGTCACCTCTCCCGCTTCACCGAAGGGTTCCCCTGCCGCGAAGGGGAGTTCGTAGGTCGCGCAGGCCAGGTGACCGCTGAGCACGGCCAGATTGTCGGGGTCGAGCAGCGCCTCCTCCACCGGCCGCTCGAAGAAGTAGCGCGGATGGGTGACGAGATACTGGTCGAGCGGCAGCGGGCTGGCGATGAGCACCGCCAGCGACTCGCCCGCCCGCCGCCCGGCCCGACCCGCCTGCTGCCAGGTGCTGGCAACGGAGCCGGGGTAGCCGACCATCACGCAGGCGGACATCTGGCCGATGTCCACCCCCAGTTCCAGCGCGTTAGTGGCGACGACGGCGCGCACCTGCCCCTCCCGCAGGCCCCGCTCGATCTGACGCCGCTGGTCGGGCAGGTAGCCGCCGCGGTAACCCCGCACGCGGCCAGGGTCGCCCCCATCGGAGAGGACCAGGTCGCGCAGGTAGCCCAGCAGCACCTCCGTGGTCAACCGGGCTCGGGTGAAGAAGACCGACTGCACGTCGGCGCGCAGCAGGTGCTTGCCCACGTCGAGCGCGGCCAGCACCGCCGAGCGACGGATGCCCAGCAGCCGGTCCACCAGTGGTGGGTTGTAGAGGACGAAGTGCTTCTCGCCACGCGGCGAGCCATCCTCCACCACCGGGATGACAGGGGCCTCCACCAGCCGCTCGGCCAGTCCCTGCGGGTTGGCGATGGTGGCCGAGGCGCAGAGGAAGCGCGGCGCGGCCCCGTAGAAACGACAGACTCGCTGCAGGCGACGCAGCACGTTAGCGACATGGCTGCCGAAGAGGCCGTGGTAGACGTGCAACTCGTCCAGCACGACCCAGCGCAGGTTGGCAAAGAACCGCGCCCAGCGGGTGTGGTGAGGGAGAATCCCCACGTGCAGCATATCGGGATTGCTGATCAGCAGCCGCGCCCGGCTGCGGACCCCGCTGCGCTGGGAAGAAGGGGTATCGCCGTCGTAGGCGCAAACCGGGGGCGGCTGTGGCAGGGCGGCAAGCAGCGACTCCAACGCGGCGACCTGGTCGTGGGCCAGCGCCTTGGTGGGGAAGAGGTAGAGGGCGCAGGCGGACGGGTCGTTCAGCAAGGTATGGAGGACGGGCATGTTGTAGGCCAGCGACTTGCCCGAGGCCGCGGCGGTGGCCTGGACGACGTTCTGGCCCGCCAGAGCAGCGGCGATCGCTTCGGCCTGATGGGTATAAGGGGCCGCGATCCCCAGGCCACGCGCCGCTTCGATCAGTGCCGGGTGTAACCCGGCTGGCCAGGGGACAGTACGCGCCGTCCGCGCCGGCAGCCGCTCCCAGGCGGTCACGCAGCGCATGAAGGCGGGGTCATCCCGCAGACGAGAGAGCAAAGCCGCAAGAGGGTCCATTCTGCAGGCAGGGCCGACAGGCGGTCAGAACAACCTCAGCTGCCGCGCTGGGGCGCGGCCGTCGAGCAGGATGAACGGCGCGGCGCGGTCGGCGGCGATGCCCAGCGCCCGCAGGCTTTCCAGATCGCGCAGGCGCCCGCGGCGACGCGCCTCCAGCAACCGCTCCGCCCCGCGCGGCCCGACGCCGGGCACGCGCAGCAGTGTCTCCCGGCCGGCAGAGTTCACTTCTACCGGCGCCTGGCTCAGGTGCTGACGGGCCCAGGCCAGTTTCGGGTCGCTCCCCAGCGGCAGGTTGCCATCATCGGCGAAGGGCAATTCCTCCACGCCGAAGCCGTAGTCGCGCAGCAGGAAAGAGGCCTGGTAGAGGCGGTGCTCCCGCAACGGCGACGCCGGGGGCAGATTCTCCAGCGGCGTGCCCACGACGGGGCGGAAGCCGCTGAAGTAGACCCGCGCCAGCCCCAGGTTGCGGTAGGCAAAGTCGGTCGTGCTCAGCAGTTCGAGATCGCTCTCCCCTGCCGCGCCGACGACGAACTGAGTCGTGGAACTGGGCCCCCGGCCAGCCATCTCCTGGCGCAGTTCGTGGATCCAACGCAGTCGTTCCATCAACTCCTGAGCAAACCTCTTGTGCGGGGCCAGCAGCGCCAGACGCTGGTCGTTCGGCGCCTCCAGGTTGACCGAGACGCGGTCGGCCAGGGCCATCGCCGCCGCCACCTGCGCTCGTTCGGCCCCTGGCATCACCTTGAGGTGGATGTAGCCACGAAAGCCATATCGCTGGCGCAGGATCTGGGCCGTGGCGATCAGCCGCTCCTGGGTACGCGGCCCACCCCCTGCCACTGCCGAACTGAGGAAAACCCCCTCGGCGATGCCGCTCTGGTGGAGTTGCAGAAAGAGGCGAGCCAGTTCGTCCGGCTCGAACGTTGCGCGGGGGAAATCTCGCCCGGCGCGGAAGGGACAGTAGGCGCAGTCCCGCTCACAGGCCGAGGTGAGGAGCGTCTTCAACAGCGCGATGCGCCGGCCGCCAGGCATCACCGCGTGGTGGATGCAGCCGGCGAGGTCGCGTGGCGCGCGCGACGGGGGAGCGGTCAACCCTGCAGGCGAGACCTCTTCGGAAGGCTCGTAGCAGGTGGCCGGCCCCAGGAGCCGCAACTTCTCCAGCGCGTCCATTCCTCTCGCCCCCCTCAGTGCGGTGCTGCAACCCCCTCAGCCTCGCCTGCCAACGTCTGACCACTGACGACAGACCACAGACCACGGAGCACCTCATGGTTCATTATAGGAACATACGTTCTAGATGTCAAGTTACTGCTCTGATCTCCGGGCAAGCGGTCGGACCTGCTCCAGCCGTGGCCCGGCGGCCTTCGACTCCGCTCGCTGTCTCGCTACGCTCAGGCCGCCGGTCAGGCTGGAGAGTGCTCGGTCAACCTGCGTTTCCCCGGACCTGCGCGTCTCCGCGTCATCCCGTCTCCGCCTGCTTGACCTCCTGCCACAGCGCCTCCAATCCCTCGATGCCCAGGTTCGCCAGGTCCAGACCACGCCGGGCGGCCAACTGCTCCAGGCCACGGAAGCGCGTGGCGAAGCGGCGGTTAGCCTGTCGCAGCGCCGCCTCCGCCTCCACCCCCAGGTGACGGGCCAGGTTGACCACCGCGAAGAGCAGGTCTCCCAGTTCCGCCTCCCGTTCCTCTGGCGTGGAGGCAGCGGTCAGTTCGGCCAGTTCCTCGCGCACCTTCTCCACCACTCCCGACGCGTCCGCCCAGTCGAAGCCCACGTGAGCGGTCCGCTCGCCGTACAGGTGAGCCTGTAGCAACGCCGGCAACGATTCTGGCACGCCGTCCAGCAGCGATTGACGCTCTTCCTTCTCCTCTCGCTTGAGCCGCTCCCAGCGGGCGACGATCTCTTCCGTCCCTCCGCTCGCCACCCCACCCCACACGTGGGGATGACGGTGCTTCAGTTTGGCGTCCAGCCCGGCGATGACCTCCGCCATCTGGAAGTCACCCTCCTCGGTGGCGATCTGGGTGTGGAGCAAGATCAGCAGCAACAGATCCCCCAGTTCCTCACGCAGACCATCCAGGTCCTCCGCGTCAATCGCCGCCACCGCCTCGTAGGCTTCTTCCAGCAACCCGTCGCGCAGGCTGGTGTGGGTCTGCTGGCGGTCCCACGGGCAACCATCTGGCGCGCGCAGATGGGCCACGGTCTCCTGGAGGCCTTCGAAACTGCTCACCGGGGGCAACGGTGGCACATAGAGCGAGGTGAGATGATCCAACGGCTGACGGTCCAACTCGCACAGCGGCAGGCGGACCTGGTGCGCGTGCGGCGTGCCAGCGGCATAGACCAGGGTGACGGGGTGCTCATCGGGGTACTGGTTCATCAACGTCAGTTTGAGGTCGGCGACGAGCAGTGGGCTGTAGACCTGGCCCAGCAACGCCGGGAGGTCAGGGTTGAGCGGCGGGTGGTGGCGGGCCGCCACTTCCAGACCGTCGCAGACCTGCAGGCCGTCGAGAGCATCCAGTTCCAGCAGGCTCAGCGTCGGCTCGACGAAACTGAGCCCCTCAACCACACGCACCGGCTGCCCCTCGGCCCGCGCGGCGGACAGGATCGCCGGGACGGTGGCCTCGCCCACCCACGGGTGGCCGGGGACGGCGTAGACCACCCCTTCGGGCCGGCGGCCCAGGCGCACCACTTCGGCGGTGATGGCGTGGTAGACCGCCGCGAAATCCTCCGCCGACTCATAGAGATCATCGAAACTGTGCAGGATCAGATGGCCCGGCAGGCCGGCGACGGTGGGGTGACGGGAAGTACGCAGCCAGACCTCCTGAGCGGCCTCCAGGGTGTCCCAGGCCGCCCGCGTCAACAGCGCCGGGTCGCCGGGGCCGAGGCCAACGATAACGATTCCCATGCTCTGCTCACCCTCCAGCAAAACCTGAAACCTGAAACCCTGAATAGCCGTGCTTCACAGCCGGCCCCGACCATTGGCGGCTTAGAAACAGCAAGAGGCGAGGTCAGGTTGGCGACCTCGCCTCAGATTCACATCCTCATCCTCCCGCCCTCAGGGCGCAGGCGGGAAAACCGCGGCTAGCGCTTGGTGTACTGTGGGGCCTTGCGGGCGCGCTTCAGGCCAGGCTTCTTGCGTTCCTTGACCCGCGCGTCGCGGGTGAGGAAGCCCCCCTTGCGCAACACAGGCCGCAATTCGGGGTCCAACTTCAACAGCGCGCGGGCGATGCCCAACTGCACCGCGCCCACCTGTCCGGTGATGCCGCCGCCGCGCACCTTCGCCGAGATGCTGAAGCGGTCCTGCATCCCCACCGCCTTGAGCGGTTCCAACACACGGGAGACATCCCCCTCGCGGACAAAATACTCCGGCACGGGCTTATCGTTGACCAGGAAGCGGCCACTTCCGCTGGTATAGAGGCGGACACGCGCCGTCGCTGTCTTCCGACGCCCCACGCCCTCGTAGTACGTCTGCTGCTGTTCCGTCATCCTTCCCCTTCTCCTCCCCCATTCTGCCACAGCGGTTTCGGCTGCTGGGCCTGGTGTGGATGATCCGGCCCGGCATAGACCTTCAGTTTCCTCAGCAGGTGGCGTCCCAAGGCATTCTTGGGCAACATCCCGCGCACAGCATGTTCGATCACGCGAACGGGATGGCGAGACAACTGGTCACGCAGAGAGATGGCCTTCAGACCACCGGGGTAGCCGGAGTGGCGATAGTACATCTTCTGGTCCAGCTTTCTTCCTGTCACCTGCACCTTCTCGGCGTTGATCACGACCACGTAGTCCCCGGTATCCAGCGCCGGGGAGTAGGTGGGCTTGTGCTTGCCGGTCAGGATGCGCGCCACCTCTGTCGCCAGACGGCCCAGGGTCTTGCCCGTGGCGTCCACGACGTACCATTCCTTATGTACCTCATTCGGTTTCGTCACGTAAGTCTTCATCATACTCCCTGTTCACCTGTCGCTCCGTAGCGCACCGCCATCAGGCACAGTCCGTACGGCGGGGCCGTCGGGCCGGCGCGGCGGCGATCTCGCGCTGCCAGGGCCTGGGCGAAGCCCTCTGTCGTCATCCGCCCCAACCCCACCAGGAGCATCGTGCCCACCAGGCTGCGCACCATCCGGTAGAGAAAGGCATCCGCCTCGATGTCGAAGTACAGCCAGGGCGGCTCGCCGCTCCAGTCGGCGCGCAACACCCGGCGAACCGTGCTCTCGCCCTTCGGCGGCTGGCCGAAGGTGGCGAAGTCATGTTGCCCCACCAGGAGGTTGGCCGCCTGGCGCATCTGCTCCACGTTCAGCCGTCGCGCCACGTGGAGGCTGGTGCGCCGCGCCAGCGGCGCCCGGATCGGGTCGTTGTAAACCGTGTACCGGTAGCACCGGCTGGTGGCCTGGTAACGCGGGTGGAAGTCAGGCGCGGCGGGTGCGATCTGCCGCATCACGACATCCGGCGGGAGCACCGCGTTGACCGCCCGCAGCAACGCCGCCAGCGGATGCGCCCATTCTACGTCGAAAGCGATGACCTGCCCTTCTGCGTGCACGCCGGTGTCCGTTCGCCCCGCGGCCAGGACCGAGACCTCCTGCTGCGTCACCCGCGACAGGGCCGCTTCGAGAACCTCCTGCACTGTCGGGCCATTGGCCTGCCGCTGGAAGCCCTGGTAATCGGTCCCATCGTAGGCCACCACCGCTCGCGCGCGCATCTCACTCCCGGGCGTTTCCCTACTTCTCCTCCACCAGTTCAATCACTGCCATCGGCGCCGCGTCCCCAACGCGGAAACCCGTCTTGATCAGGCGGGTGTAGCCGCCAGGGCGCTCCGCATAACGCGGCGCGACCTCATCAAAGAGCTTCTTCACCAGGTCCACGCGCGTGCCGTCGGCCTTCTGCATCCAGCGGTTCAGCCGCGCCGCGGCCAGCCGGCGGGCATGGACACCACGCGCGGGGTCAGTCTTCTCTGCCTCCAACCCGTGTTTGGCCAGCGTGATGAGTCGCTCCGCCTGAACGCGGATGGCCCGCGCCTTGGCCTCCGTCGTCTCAATCCGCTCGTGATAGATCAGGTACGAGACCAGGTTACGCAACAGCGCACGGCGATGGCCGCTCGAACGGTTCAGTTTCTTACCCGCGACTCGATGTCGCATCCAGACACCTCCACCACACTCTCACAGACTGCCATTTCAACCCGACAAGATGATCTAGGGGACGAGCCCACCGCTCCCGCGCGTGCCCTCCCCCTCCCCCGGCTCTCCGGTGCCGGCTTCCAGGTAGGCCAGGTAGCCCAGTTCCTCAAGCCGGCTCCTCATCTCCGCGAGGGACTTGTCGCCGAAGTTGCGGATGCGCAGGACGGCGTTGTTCCCTTCCCGCAGCATATCCAGCACCTCGCCCACCTTGGAGATGCCGGCACGCTTGAGGGCGTTGAACACCCGCACCCCCAACCCCAGTTCGTCAATGGGCGCGTCGTAGATATGGCTGGGGATGATCTCCTTCGGCGCCTCGACCTCTTCCTCTTCCGTGACACCGGCGATCAGGCGGAAATGGGTGACCAGGATACGCGCGGACTCCTTGAGCGCCTCTATCGGCGTCATGCGTCCGTCGGTCCAGATCTCCATGGTCAGGCGGTCATAGTTTGTTCTCTGACCGACACGGGCGCGCTCGATGTCGAAAGCGACCCGCCGGACAGGGCTGAAGACCGCGTCCACCGGCAGTTCGCCGACCGGCATCCGCCCACGCCCTTCGGCAGGGTAATACCCGCGGCCCTGCTCCACGGTGAACTCCATCTCCACCAGAGCCTTGTCGGAGTCAGTGCTGAAAAGGTAGAGATCGGGGTTGAGAATCTCGATCTCCGGCGGGGCCTTGATGTCCCCGGCGGTGATACTCCCCTCCCCTCTCGCCTCCAACGTCATGCGCGCCGGCCCGTCGCCGTACATCTTCAGGCGAAGTTTCTTGACCTGCAGGATCACCTGCACCACATCCTCGCGGACGTGCGGGATGGTCGTAAACTCGTGGGGCACGTCAAGGATACGGACAGACGTGACCGCCGCGCCGGGCAGTGACGAGAGCAGCACCCGTCGCAGCGCGTTACCCAGGGTGACCCCATATCCGCTATCCAGCGGGCCGATGACGTACCGGCCATACTGCTGCGAGGTCGCTTCCGCTTCAATCTTGGGCAGTACCGTTGTCACCACCCTCCCCTCCATTACCTGTCAGGCCCACCACTACCGGGAGTAATATTCCACCACCAACTGTTCGTTGATCGGCAGATCAATATCCTCGCGGCGGGGGAGGGCATTCACCTGCGCCGAAAGCGCATCGGGGTCCAGCCGCAACCAGGCTGGCGTCTTCTGCCCGTCCAGCATCTCTGCCCGCTCTTTGAAGTAAGCGCATCGCTGACTTCCCGGCCGCACGGCGATGACGTCACGGACATCCACCAGCATAGAGGGGATGGTCACCCGCCGGCCGTTGACCGTGAAGTGGCCGTGCTGCACCAGTTGACGCGCCTGTGCACGAGAATCGGCAAAACCCAGGCGATAGACCACGTTATCCAGCCGGCGCTCCAGGAGGGAGAGCAGGTTTTCGCCCGTCAACCCTGCCTGCCGCTCGGCCTGGTAGAAGTAACGGCGAAACTGCCGCTCCAGGATGCCATAGATGCGGCGAACCCGCTGCTTCTCGCGCAACTGCAAGGCGTAGTCAGAAGGGCGCTTCTGGCGCATCCGCGCCGTGCGTCCATGCTCCCCCGGTGGGTAATCCCGCCGCTCCAGCGCGCACTTTGCCGAGTAGCAGCGCGCTCCCTTCAAGAATAACTTCTGCCCCTCGCGGCGGCAGAGTTTACAGACCGCACCTGTATATCGGGCCATACTTCCTCCGCAGTCTCCCGTCTAAACCCGGCGCTTCTTCGGGGGCCGGCAGCCGTTGTGCGGGATCGGGGTCGTGTCAGTGATAGACCGGATGCGCAAGCCCGCGGCCTGAAGCGACCGGATCGCCGCCTCACGGCCAGGCCCCGGCCCCTTGACAAACACATCCACCTCGATCATCCCGCCGTCCAGAGCGTCCTTGGCGGCCCGTTGCGCCGCCTGACGGGCAGCATAGGGAGTGCTCTTGCGCGCCCCCTTGAAGCCAACCGCACCCGCGCTTGACCAGTTGAGGACATTTCCCTGTGGGTCAGTCATCGTGACGATGGTGTTGTTGAACGTGGCGTGGATATGGACCTGGCCACGCGAAACGCCACGCCGGACACGGCGTCCCCCTCTGCGCGCTTGTTGACCTTGTTTCATTACATCTCCTCCGTACTACGGGCACAGTGAATGATGCCCCTGCCATCCTTGGGGGCGCGATGCATCGCGCCCCTACCCAACCGCGCGACGAATCGCACCACTACTTCTTCTTCGCTCCGCGGCGGCGACCGCGCCCAGGCACGGTGCGCTTGGGCCCTCGCCGGGTACGGGCATTGGTGCGCGTCCGCTGCCCTCGCGTGGGCAGGGACTGGCGGTGGCGCAGGCCACGGTAGCAGCCAATCTCCATCAGGCGCTTGATGTTCATCTGCACCTCGCGCCGCAGGTCGCCTTCCACCTTACAGTCCCGGTCAATGACCTCACGCAAACGCGCCACCTCGGCCTCGGTCAAGTCCTTGATCCGCGTGTCCGGGTTGACGCCGGCCTTGGCCAGAACCTCTCGGCTCGTCGCCCGGCCAATGCCATAGATGTAGGTCAGTCCGATCTCAACCCGCTTGCTGCGGGGCAGGTCTACTCCTGCAATACGTGCCATTCCCCAGTCCCTCCGCCTAGCCCTGTCGCTGCTTATGCTTGGGGTTCTCGCAGATCACCCGCACGACGCCACGTCGGCGGATGATCTTGCACTTCGGACAACGCCGCTTCACAGAAGGCCGTACTTTCATCGTTGAACTCCACCCTACAACTGTGTCAGAATCTCTGCTGCACCGTCGCGCACCACAATGGTGTGCTCGAAGTGCGCGGTCGGTTTCCCATCAGCGGAAACCACCGTCCATTGATTGCCCAGCACGCGGACGGCGTAATCGCCGGCCAGGACCATCGGCTCAAGCGCGATGGTCATTCCCGGGCGCAGGAGCGGCCCACGGCCCGGCTCACCGTAGTTGGGTACCTGGGGGTCCTCGTGCATCCGCCGGCCGATGCCGTGACCGGTGTACTCCCGCACGACGTTGAACCCCTGCCCCTCAACGTACCGCTGGATCGCCGCGGAGATGTCGCCGCAGTGGTTGCCTGGGCGCGCCTGAGCGATGCCCACCGCCAGGGCCTGCGCGGTCACCTCCAGCAGCCGCATCACCTCCGGGCTGACCTGGCCCACGGGCAGCGTGATCGCGGCATCCCCGTGATACCCCTCGTAGATCGCCCCCACGTCCACGCTCAGGATGTCTCCTTCGCGCAGCACGCGGCTGTCGGGGATGCCGTGCACCAGTTCCTCGTTGATGGAGGCGCAGATGCTGGCCGGGAAGGGATGTGCGCTACCCGGCGGGTACCCCTTGAACGAAGGGATCGCTCCCCGCTGGCGGATCAAGGCCTCAGCCCGTGCGTCCAACTCCCCCGTGGTCACGCCAGGGACAGCCCACTCTTTCATCCGCTCCAGGACCTCGGCCACGATACGGCCGGCCTGGCGCATCTTGTTAAGTTCAGCCTCCGACTTCAGGTGAATCACGCTACTTCTTGATGAACCCTTCGTAGTGGCGCATCAGCAACTGCGCCTCCAACTGGCGCATCGTGTCCACCACCACGCCGACCACGATCAGCAGCCCCGCCGAGGTGATCAGCAACACACGGGTGTGCATCAGCAACTGGGTGATGAAGGGCAACACCGCCACGCCACCCAGGAACAGCGCCCCCACCAACGTGATCCGCTTGTAGACCTTGTCAATGTAGTCCTTCGTGGACTTACCTGGCCGGTAACCAGGGATGAACCCGCCCTGCTTTTGCAGCGTCCCCGCCAGGTCCTGCTGCTCCACCAGCACGAACGTGTAGAAGTAGGTGAAGCCGACCACAGTCAGGAAGTAGAGCAGGGCATAGAGCACTGTCATATACCATTCCGTCGGGTTGCCGCCGAAGAAACTCATCACACTGTTGGCGAAGTTCACCACCGACGGATTAGAGGATCGGGCGAAGAACTGCGCGATCACCGCCGGGAAGGTCAGGAAGGACTGGGCGAAGATCAGCGGGATCATCCCGGCGGTGTTGACGCGCAACGGGATGTGCGTGCTGCCGCCGGCGTACATCCGCCGCCCGCGCACGCGCCGCCCGTACTGCACCGGGATGCGCCGCTGCCCCTCCTGCACGTAAACGATGACGAAGACCGTCAACGCGGTGATGAGGGTGAAGATCAACAGCCCCCCCACCCCGTCGGAGGTGTAGATGCTGGCGATATTGGAAGGTGCACGGGCGACGATCCCACCGAAGATGATCAGCGAGAGGCCATTGCCGATGCCCTGTTCGGTGATCAGGTCGCTCAGCCAGATGGCGAACATCGTGCCGGCGGTCATCGTCACCAACACCGAGACGGTCGGCAGGATGTTCTCCGGCGGGCTGAAACCGAAGTGGGGCAGAACCTGCTGCCCGGCGGAGACGCTGTTGAACAGCTGCGCCTGTCCCCAGGACTGCAACATCGCCAGCGGCACGGTGATGTAGTAGGTCCACTGATTCAACTTGCGCCGCCCGGCTTCCCCCTCCTCCTGTTGCAGGCGTTGCAGGGCAGGGATCACCGGCACCAGCAACTGGAAGATGATCGTGGCGTTGATGTACGGATAGACGCCGTTGGCCAGGACGGAGTAGTTGGAGACCGCGCCCCCGGAGAGGAGGTCGAGCAGGTTGATCACCTGCGCCGCCCCACTTCCGGCCGCTCCTGCCAGGATCTGCTGCAACACGTCCCGGTCAATCCCCGGCACCGGCACGTGAGAAGCCGCGCGGAAGATGATCAGGATCAGCAGCGTATAGAAGATCCTCCGCCGCAGGTCGGGCAGTCTCAGGGCATTGCGCACCGCTTGGATCATCGTTCCCCCTGTCCCCTATACAGGACTCCTCACCGCGTGCGCCGTCCGCCGCGCTGCCAGGGCAGCGACTCGGCGCTTCCGCCAGCCGCCTCGATCTTCGCCCGCGCCGCCGCCGAGAAGCGGTGAGCGCGCACGGTGAGCGG